>DASRKX010000050.1:0-96511 GCA_035648735.1 Allostellaceae bacterium | reverse complement strand
GAGCGAACCTACGACGTGCACCGGATGTTCGAATTCCGGGACCGCGCCGCCTTCCTGGCGCCGCTCAAGGACAGGGTGCGCGGCATCGCCACCTTCGGCGGCCGGGTCGACAAGGCGCTGCTGGAGGCCCTGCCCAGGCTCGAAATCGTCGCGGCGATGAGCATCGGCGTCGACCATATCGACCTCGATGCCGCCAAGGCGCGCGGCATCCGCGTCACCAACACGCCCGACGTGCTGACCGACGATACCGCCGACCTGGCGCTGGCGCTGCTGCTTGCCGTGGCACGGCGCATCGTCCCGGCGGATAAATTTCTGCGCGCCGGCCAATGGTTGAAGGGGCCGCTGCCCCTTGCCACCAAGCTCGGCGGCCTCAAACTCGGCGTGCTCGGCATGGGCCGCATCGGCGAGGCGATCGCGCGCCGCGCCGCGGCCATGAACATGCAGGTTGGCTATCACAACCGTCGTGCGAAGCCGGAAATGCCCTACCGCTATTATCCCGATCTGCTGGCCATGGCGAAGGCGGTCGACGTGCTGGTGGTCGCCTGCCCGGGCGGCGCCGCGACTCATCACCTGGTCAATGCCGCGGTGATCGAGGCGCTCGGACCGCAGGGCATGATCGTCAACATCGCTCGCGGCTCGGTGATTGAGGAGCCGGCGCTGGTCAAGGCGCTGGTCGAAGGCAAGCTCGGTGGTGCGGGCCTCGACGTCTTCGCGGATGAGCCGCGCGTGCCCGAGGCGCTGCTGGCGCTCGACAATGTCGTGCTGACTCCGCATATCGGCAGCGGCACGCATGGGACGCGGCGCCTGATGGGCCAGCTCATGCTCGACAATTTGGCCGCCTGCTTCGCCGGCAAGGAATTGCTGACACCCGTCGTCTAGGCTGGCAGCGTCTCCGGTCCCGGACCTAATTTCTTGCCGTTCATCCGCTCCAGCTCGAGCAGCAGGGCGCTGTGGTCGAGCCGCGCGCCGCCATGTGCCACCAAGCCCCGGAACATCGCCAATGCCTGCTCGGCGAAAGGCAGCGTCAGACCGGACGCCTTGGCCGTGGCGACGATGGTTTCGCAATCCTTGACCTGGTGGTCGGCCGGACCGCCGGGAGTAAAATCCCGTAAGATCATTCGCTTGCCGTGTACTTTTAATACACGTGACTCGGCAAACCCGCCCATGATTGCCTCGCGCACCGCGGCTGGATCGGCACCGCCCGCCGCGGCCAGTAGCAGCGCTTCGGCGACCGCGCCGATGGTGATGGCGACGATCGCCTGGTTGGCGAGTTTGGCAAGCTGGCCCGAGCCTATTGGCCCGACCAGGGTGGCGTGGCCGAGCGCGGCGAACAACCTCTTGGCGCGCGCGAAACTTGCCGGATCGCCGCCGGCCATGATCGCGAGTCGCGCCTCGGCGGCGCCGATTGTGCCGCCGCTCACCGGCGCGTCGAGATAGCCGCGCCCGGCGAGCCGCTTGGCGTGGTCGCGCGCCATGGCGGGGGGCGACGAACTCATGTCGATGACGAGCGCGTCGGGCCGCAACGTGGTTACGGCGCCTTGGTCGCCGAACATGACCGCCTCCACCGCCGGCCCATTGGCCAGCATGGTGATGACGATATCGGCGTCGCGCGAGGCATCCGCCGGGGTTGCGGCCGAGACGGCACCGGCGGATTTCAGCGCTGCGGCCTTGACCGAATCCCGATTCCAGGCGGCGAGGGGGAAGCCCGCCTGGAGCAGATTTCGCGCCATTGGCGCTCCCATCAAACCGATGCCGAGGAAGGCGATGCGTTCGGTCATTTAATCTGTTCCTTCAAGGACTTGAAGATACGGCGGGGCGCCGCTTTCCGCGTCTCTTAACCAAAAACTTACCATTACGCGTCCAGGATTCGGCATCGCGGCTCTGACGCCGCTTTCACCCGGAAGGTAGAAACCCGATGCGTGAGAACACAGCAAGCTTGGCCCGCCTCAATCCGCTCTGGATTCCATGGTCCGTGCCGCGGGTCGCGAAGCGCTCCGCCGCCGCCTCAGCGATCGCCCGCGCCAGCCGCCTCGACAAGTGGATCGCCCGCAAGCACCCGTCGCCCTTCCAGCGCTGCCTGGCGATCCACATCCTCAACGCGACGCATTCCGAGGACGTAGTCTAATTCCTATGCGGCTTCGCGGTCCGGTGCGTCGCGCACGCTGCGCGTCGGACGGCCGTCGGCATCGATGAAGCCACCGGCCGCGAGCGCCGCGAGGATGCGCTCGAAATGCGCGCCGGCGCCGCCTTGGACGGCGCCTTCGAGCCAGTTCTGATCGAGGAAGGAGGCGAGGGCCGGATGGCCGAGCTCGACCTCCCACAGGATACCCAGCAAGGACGCCATCGCTTCTTCGCGCTCGCGCGCCAGACCGAAGACGATCTGCGCCCGCTCGGCGGCATCGCGGTTGCCGGTCTCGGGTCCCGGCCCCAAGGCAAAATCGATGCGGGCGCGACGCAAAGGTGCCGCGAGCTGCCAATGCGCGATCTCGTGCAACAGGACGTAGGCTTCGGTATCGGCGCGCAATGCGCTGCCATCCCAGGAGAAATCCAGAAGGGGCGCGCCGGGTTTAACGGCAATGCTGAATTTTGCCGCAATAGCAATCGATTCTGAGTGATTCTTAACGGCACTTTCGCCGGTCGAGCGCGCCGCGTTCTCTCTGATGGAGATACGCTCGAACACCGCGACGGCGGAAGGATTTTCGACCGTCGCGCGAAAGGCGGCGAGCAATTTCGGCAACCGGTCGGGCGGGATGGGCGTCAGGATCATGCAAGCTGACTACACCAGCCGGGCGGGCAGTGCTAGGCGCGGCGTTCCGCCGGTGGCGTGTGCACGATCAGAACCTTGCTGCCGAGTTCGGCCTCGCCCTGAGCGGCAATATGCCGGGCCTCGTCCAGCCGCTTGAGCGGCTGCGAGCGGACCAGGAAAAGCGGCCTGCCGTCCGGGCGACGGCCGTCGATGACGAAGGCGTCGATGCCCGCTTGGCGCAGCCGAGGGATGAGCCGTTTCGCATAGCCTTCAAGGTCATAGGCGGCGAATTGAACCCAATAGCGCCGATCCTCATTGGCCTTTTGCGACGATTCGGTCGGCGTATAGCGCGCCTCGGCGGTCGGCGGCCCGGCGCCGCGATGAATTAGCGGCGCGATGCCGAACTTGGCGGCGACTTGCCGCGCCTCGACGTCGGCGGCGTCGCGCTGCTGCTCGCCGCGTGAGCGCACCCGATAGTATTCGAAGCCGCCCTTGCCAGCGGCGCGCGTCACCTCGGCCTTGATGCCCATGCCGATCAGGCCACGCTTCAGCGCCTCCGCATAGCTTGGGCCGCGATAGGCGCCGTATTCGACCCAGTAGGCCGGCCGCAACGCCTGGACCGGCGGCGCGCCGCGCCCGGCGGCAGGCTGGATGCCGTCATTCAGCACCTTGGCGGTTTCGGGCGTGGCAGCGGGCGGAATGACGGCGAAGTTCGGCGCCGCGCCGACGGGCGGCGGCGCTATCGTCGCGTTCCCAGCCGATTTATTGTTCCCAGCCGATTTATTGGGCGTCGTCGTCGCATGCTCTGCCGCGAAATTATCCGGCGCCGGTGCGTTCTGTGCCGCATGCGTGCCGCTCTGCCAATGAAACTCGTCGAAATACACCGCGCCGACCACGCCGGTCATCAGTACGACCAGAATCGACAACAGCAGCATCGGACCGAGGATGCCGCCGAAGCGCGACGAGTCTTCAGGACGCTTGTCCAAGCCGACGGCCTCTCCGTGCGATGCCCCCAAACGCGCGGGCGGTGGACGTCGGAAAATCTAACATGCGTACACCGCCGCGGGTTGCCGAAAACGTTGCAAAATCAATCCCGACTCGTTGCGGAGCCTGTTGATTACGTGGATAACTTGGGAGAACGTCCGCAGCAGTGGGGACGAGGGGGAGAAATGGCCGGCCTCGAGCGCTTCATCGGGGTGATCGACGGGCTCAACGACCGCATCGGACGCGCGGCCGCGTGGCTGGTGCTGCCGGTGATCGGGGCGCTGTTCCTGCAGATTCCGCTGCGCCAATTCGTCGGCTTCGGCCACCGCGAGGTCAACGATATCGGGCAGCTCCTCCACGCGGCGCTGTTCATGACCGCCATCGCCTATGCGCTGCGCTGGGATTCCCATGTCCGCGTCGACATCTTCTACCGCGGCATGAGCGAGCGGCGCCGCGCGTTGGTCGATCTTGTCGGCACCGTCGCGCTGCTCTGGCCATGGCTTGGGCTGCTCGGCTGGTATTCCTGGCCGGTCGTGCTGTCGTCCTGGCGCGACCAGGAGACCTTCCTCGACGCAGGGACGCCCGGCTATTTCCTGATGAAGGCGCTTTTGCTGGTCCTGGCCGTTCTGCTGGGCCTCCAATCCTTCGCCAAAGTGGCCAGCAGCGTATTGATCTTACGGCAAAAATGACCGGCCTCATCACGCCGCAAATGATGGGCGTCGCCATGTTCGGCGCGGTCTTCCTGCTGCTGATGTTCGGCTTTCCGGTCGCCTTCACCCTGGTCGGCACGGCGGTCGGATTCGCTTTTATTGGCAGCCTCTTCGGCTTGTTCGATTTCCGGCTGCTGTCGGCGCTGCCGCTCCGCCTCACCGGGCTGATGGAAAACGACCTGCTGCAGGCGGTGCCGCTGTTCCTTTATCTCGGCGTGATCCTGCAGCGCACGACCCTCGCCGCGGATCTGCTGGAAGGATTGAGCGCGCTGTTCGGTCAGCGCGCCGGCGGGCTCGGCATCGCCACGCTCATCGTCGCCGTGCTGCTGGCGCCGACCACCGGCGCGGTGGGCGCCACGGTTTTGACCATCGGACTGTTGGCGCTGCCGTCGATGCTGAAGGCGCGCTACGACCGGCGGCTCGCCGCCGGGATCGTCTGCGCCGCCGGGACGCTCGGCACCATCCTGCCGCCCTCGATCGTGCTGATCCTGCTCGGCGGCGCAATGCAGGGCGCCACCATCGAGGCGCAACTGGCGCGCGGTGCGGTCGTCACCCAACCTCTGACCGTCGAGGACATCTATCTCGGCGCCGTCGGCCCGGTCGGCGTGCTGCTTGTTCTCTATTTGACCTATATCGCCTGGACGGCGTGGCGAACGCCCCAACGCTGCCCGCCGCTCGAATGGCGCGACGGACGGGCCAAGCCCTCCTTCAAACGGCTGGTGGTGACCCTGTTCACGCCTATGCTGCTGATTGCCGCCATGCTGGCGCTCATCGTCAGCGGGCTCGCCTATACGGTGGAGGCGGCGGCCTGCGGCGCCATCGCCGCGACGCTTTATACTTGGCTGCGCGGCGAGCTCAATGCCCAGCGCCTCGCGGAAACGGTGCGCCTGGTGGCAAAGCTCACCGCCATGGTTTTCATGTTGCTGATCGGTGCCTCGACTTTTACGTTGGTTTTCCGGGGCTTCGAAGGCGACCTTCTGGTTGCGAGAATCCTCGGCAATGTGCCGGGTGGAACCTCCGGCGCGGTCGCTGCGGTGATGGCCGCGACCTTTGTCCTGGGCTTCTTCCTCGACGCGCTCGAGATTATCTTTCTGGTCGTGCCGATCGCCATGCCGCCGCTGCTGTTCCTCGGCGCCGATCCGGTCTGGCTTGCGGTGCTGACGGCGATCAATCTGCAGACCGCCTTCCTGTTGCCGCCTTTCGGCTTCGCGCTGTTTTTCCTGCGCGGCGTGGCGCCGCCGGAGCTACGGACCACCGAAATCTATCGCGGCGTAGTGCCTTTCATCGCCATCGGTTTGGTCGTTTTGACCCTAGTCTGGCTACTGCCCGGCATCGTCACCGCCCTGCCGCGGCGGGTCGACGCCTCCGATGCCACGTCGCCCACGGTCACGCCAGGCAACTGGCCGCCTATCCCACCACCTCCCGATTCGGCACCCGATTCGCCCGATGCCGAACCGCCCTGACGCTGGAAAGCCCCGAGTTTTTATGGGGTTAGCTCTGCACGGGTGACCGTTGCGCACCCCCGGACGATGAGGCAAAGTGTCGCGCCTCGAAGGTCCGCATGCGGGACAGCGGGGCTGGAGCGGCGAAGCCCATGACATCGAAAGCGGCCAGCGGACGGAATTCGGCGGGGGGCGTCGCGGAAGCGGCGAACGTCGAACGTCTCATGGATCTGGCGCGGCGGTGTCGCGAGCTGGCGGAGCTGACGGCGGTTCCCGAGATGGTGCGCGAGCTTGAGCGTATCGCCCGGGCGCTTGACGACGAGGCCGGCCAGGGCGAAGCGGAGTAGTCGCGCCGCTCTCGCGGCCGCGATGTGCGTGAGGGGAGTGTTCTTCGTTGCAGCCGACCGATATTCGCGCCCCCGACTATTTCCATAAAGTCGTCGATTGCCAGTGGGCCTGTCCCGCGCATACCCCGGTTCCCGAATACATTCGGATGATCGCGGCGGGCCGCTATGGCGACGCCTACATGGTGAACTGGCAGTCAAACGTGTTTCCGGGAATCCTGGGTCGGACCTGCGACCGCCCGTGCGAGCCGGCCTGCCGGCGCGGCCGCGTCGAGAAGGAGCCGGTGGCGATTTGCCGCCTAAAGCGCGTGGCATCCGATAACAAAGAGGACATTCAAGCCCGGCTGCCGACCGCGCCGAAATCCAACGGCAAGCGCGTCGCACTCATCGGCGCCGGCCCGGCCTCGCTCACCGTGGCGCGCGATCTGGCGCCGCTCGGCTATCAGATTGTCATCTACGACGGCGACGCCAAGGCGGGCGGCATGATCCGTTCGCAGATTCCGCGCTTCCGCCTGCCGGAAAGCGTAATCAACGAGGAAGTCGGCTACATCACCGGCATCGGCGGTATCGAGTTGCGCCTGGGTCGGCGTGTTGACAGCCTCAAGGCGCTGCTGAGCGAGAGCTATGACGCGATCTTCGTCGGCTCCGGCGCGCCGCGCGGCCGCGAACTCGACATTCCTGGCCGAAAAGAGGCGGCGGCGAACATCCATATCGGCATCGATTGGCTTTCCAGCGTCTCTTTCGGCCACGTCACCCGGATCGGCAGGCGGGTCATCGTGCTGGGCGGCGGCAATACCGCGATGGATTGCTGCCGCACCTCGCGCCGGCTCGGCGGCGAAGAGGTGAAAGTCGTCGTGCGCTCGGGCTTCGAGGAGATGAAGGCGAGCCCCTGGGAAAAAGAAGACGCGATGCACGAGGACATTCCGATCCTCAATTACCTGGTGCCGAAGGAATTCACCCATGCCAGCGGCAAGCTGACCGGAATCGCGTTCGAGAAAGTGGCGGTGAAGCACGACGACAAGGGCCGCCGCAGGCTCGTGCCGACCGGCGAGCCGGATCAGCACATCGAATGCGACGACGTGTTGGTGGCGATCGGCCAGGAGAACGCCTTTCCCTGGATCGAGCGCGACATCGGCATCGAATTCGACGAGCGGGGCATGCCCAAGGTCGACCCCAAGACGATGTGCTCGACCCATCCGAAGATTCTTTTCGGCGGTGACGCCGCCTTCGGCCCGAAGAACATCATCTGGGCGGTGGCGCATGGCCAGGACGCCGCGGTGTCCATCGATAAGCTGCTGCATGGCGAGGATGTCTCGCAGCGGCCGCCGCCGGGCGTGACGCTGATCAGCCAGAAAATGGGCATCCATGAGTGGAGCTACGACAACGACGTTTCCAACGATCTGCGCTACCGCGTGCCCCTGCGCGAGAAGGCGGTGGCGTTGAAGGACGTACGGCTCGAAGTCGAATTGGGCTTCGACCGGAAGCTGGGCTATCTCGAGGCCGAGCGCTGCCTCAACTGCGACGTCGAGACCGTCTTTGCCGCGCCGCTTTGCATCGAATGCGACGCCTGCGTCGACATCTGCCCGATGGATTGCATCACCTTCACCGACAACGGCGAAGAGAGCGAGCTGCGGCTGCGACTCAACCAGCCGGCGCGCAATCCGACGCAGGACATTTACGTCTCGCCGACGCTCAAGACGGGCCGCATCATGGCCAAGGACGAGGATGTTTGCCTGCATTGCGGCTTGTGCGCCGAACGCTGTCCCACCGGCGCGTGGGACATGCAGAAATTCCTGCTCGACATGACCTTGGCCGGACCCGCATGCCGCACCCGATAACCGCGACCAACGACTTCGTCGTCAAATTCGCCAACGTCAACGGCTCGGGCTCCGCCTCCGCCAATCTGCTCTTCGCCAAATCGGTGCTGCGCATGGGCGTGCCGGTGGCGTCGCGCAACATCTTCCCCTCGAACATCCAGGGCCTGCCGACCTGGTACGAGGTGCGCATTTCCGGCGCTGGATATCTCGGCCGACGCGGCGGCGTCGATCTGATGGTCGCGATGAACCCGCAGACCTGGTCGCAGGATTTGGCTTCGCTCGATCCCGGCGGCTACCTTTTCTACGATTCCACCAAGCCGTTGCCGCCCGCGCCGTTCCGGGACGACATCACCGTGCTCGGGGTGCCGCTGACCGATATCTGCAACCGCGCCTATAGCGATCCGCGCCAGCGCCAGTTGTTCAAGAACATCATCTATGTGGGATCGCTGGCGGCGCTGCTTGGCATCGACGTGGCGGCGATCGAGCAGCTCATCGTCGAGCAGTTCAAGGGCAAGGACAAGCTGATCCAGCCCAATCGCGACGCCCTCCATATGGGTCATCGCTACGCGTCGGAACATTTGCCGAGGATCGGATTGAAGATCGAGCCGAGCGATAAAGTCGGCGATCGCATCTTCATCGAAGGCAATGCCGCGGCGGCGCTCGGCGCGGTCTATGGCGGCGCCACGGTGGCGGCGTGGTATCCGATCACGCCCTCGACCTCGATGGCCGAGGCGTTCCAGCGCCATTGCCGGTGTTTCCGCGTCGATCCGCTGACCCAGAAGAACCGCTACGCGATCATCCAGGGCGAGGACGAGCTCGCTTCAATTGGCATCGTCATCGGCGCCGCCTGGAACGGCGCGCGCGCCTTCACCTGCACCTCGGGCCCCGGCATTTCGCTGATGCAGGAATTCCTCGGCTTGGCCTATTTCGCCGAGATTCCCGCCGTGGTGTTCGACGTTCAGCGGGCGGGTCCGTCAACCGGCATGCCGACGCGCACGCAACAGGGCGACATTCTCGCGGCCGCTTATGCCAGTCACGGCGACACCAAGCACGTGTTGCTGTTCCCGGAAGACCCGCATGAATGTTTCGAGATCGGCGCGCTGTCCTTCGATCTCGCCGACAGGCTGCAGACACCGGTCTTCGTCATGCTCGATCTCGATATCGGCATGAATGAATGGCTGTCGGCGCCCTTCGTCTGGGACGATAGAAAGAAGCTCGACCGCGGCAAGGTGATGACGGCATCCGATCTCGATGCCGGCAAGGAATTCGGCCGCTATCTCGACGTCGACGGCGACGGTATCGCGTACCGCACCTATCCCGGCACGCATCCCAAGAAGGGCTCGTTCTTCACGCGCGGCACCTCGCGCGACCGCTATGCGCGCTATACCGAAGAGGGCGCGGCCTATGTCGACAACATGCAGCGGCTGCTGCGCAAATTCGAGACGGCGAAGAAGCTGGTGCCGTCGGCGGTGAAGCGCGACGCGCGCCAACCGACAAAGCGCGGCGTCATCTATTACGGTTCGACCTCGGCGGCGATGAGCGAGGCGCTCGACGTGCTCGACGGGCAGGGGATAAAGCTCGACGCGTTGCGGGTTCGCGGATTCCCCTTCGGCGATGAGGTCATGGAGTTCATCGCCTCGCATGAGCAGCTCTTCGTCGTCGAACAGAACCGCGACGCCCAGCTCCGCACGCTGCTGATGGTGGAAGGCGGCATCGATCCGGCCAAGCTCGTGCCCCTGCTGCATTACGACGGCACCCCGATCACCGCGCGCTTCATTGCTGCGGCGATCGCGGGCCTGCTGCGCGCCGCGAAGCCTTTGAGGGAAATTGCGTCATGACCTACATCGCCAAGCCCAAGCTGCATCATCCGAGCCTGCCGAAGAACAAGCTCGGGTATACGCGGCGCGACTATGAGGGCGCGGTCTCGACCCTCTGCGCCGGCTGCGGCCATGATTCGATCAGCGCCGCGATCATTCAAGCCTGCTTCGAGCTGGCGCTGCCGCCGCACCGCATCGCCAAGTTATCGGGCATCGGCTGCTCGTCGAAGACCCCGACATATTTCCTCGGCAACTCGCATGGCTTCAATTCGGTCCATGGCCGCATGCCGTCGGTGCTGACCGGCGCCAACCTCGCCAACCGCGATTTGATCTATCTCGGCGTCTCCGGCGACGGCGACAGCGCCTCGATCGGCCTGGGGCAGTTCGCTCATGTCATCCGCCGCGGCGTCAACATGCTCTATATCGTCGAGAACAACGGCGTCTACGGCCTAACCAAGGGGCAGTTCTCGGCGACCTCGGACAAGGGCTCGAAATCGAAGCGCGGCGTCTTGAACACCGACGAGCCGATCGACCTGACCGCCATGGCGTTGCAATTGGGCGCAAGCTTCGTGGCGCGGAGCTTCTCCGGCGACAAGACGCAGCTCGTGCCGCTCATCATGGCGGCGCTGCGTCATCACGGCGCCGCCTTCATCGACGTCATCAGTCCCTGCGTCGCCTTCAACAACCATTTGGGCTCGACCAAGAGCTTCGATTACGTGCGCGAGCACAATGATGCGGTGAACCGGCTCGATCTGATCGAGGATCACAGCGAGATCACCGCCGAATACGCGCCCGGCACCGTCGAAGCGGTGACGCAGCATGACGGCTCGGTGCTGCGCCTGCGCAAGCTGCACGCCGATTACGATCCGCACGACCGGATCGCCGCGCTCACATTCCTGCAGGAGCGCCAGGCGGCGGGCGAGATCGTCACCGGCCTGCTCTATGTCGATCCGGAATCGCACGATATGCACGATCATATCGGCACGGTCGAGACGCCGCTCAATTTGCTCGACGATGCCGAGCTGGTGCCGGGCAACGAAGCGTTGCAGAAGCTGAACGCCAGCCTGCGCTAGCGCGCGAGCTTTCCCAGCAAGAAGGTCCGGCCGCGCGCGATCGGCTCGTATGCCGGAAGGTTCGCGGCATCGAGCGCCGCCGGATTCAGCAGCAGCACGTAATCGTAATCCTTCGCCGACGCCGCCGACGGATTGAGGTCGAACAGTCTTGGCTCGCGGTAGCGCAGCAATTGGTGGCCGCGCTCGGCGAAAAGATCGGGGATCAGCGCGCCGCGCTCACTCACCGCCAGCGCCGCGATGTGCCCGAGCGGTGGATGCTGCAGCGGGTCGAGCGCGTTCGGGTTTTCCGCCAGCGGCAGAAGCTTGGCGCCCTCCGGCAGCTGGGAAAAGGCGGCGCGGTATTGCGCGAAATCGGGCTGCCAGGAATGCCACTGCCACAGCATCGCGCCCATGCGAAAGGCGAAGAGCAGCAGCACGAGGGATTCGGCGACGCGCCGCGTCCGGCGCTCGCCCTCGCGCCAGCCGAGGCTGGCCGACAGGAACAGGGCCAGCACCGTCGGCATGCGGTAATCGACGAAGGTGCCTTCGCCGAGCTGATGGGGCAGGCCGATGTCGGCGATCACCAGCGCGGCGAGCGGCAGCATCATCGCGCGCGCGAGCTGAACGCGGGCAGCGACGAGAAGCCCGCCGAGCAGCAGGAGTGCCAGGCAGACGACGTCGAATTGCGGGTTGTAGAATCCGAGGACGCTGCGCAGCGCGCCGAATTTCTCCAGCCAGGGCAGGTAATAGATCGCGCCGCGCGTGACCTCGCGCGGCATGAAGCCGAGATAAAGGACCGCGGGCGCGGCGAGATGGAGCAGGGCGAGGAATTCGCGCCGCACGGCCCGCCAGCCGTGCTGCAATTCGCCGAGCTCGAAGGCGATCACGATCACGGCGTATATGGCGAAGGCGAAGAGATGCGCCAGCAGGATGAGGCAGGACAGGAATGCGAAGAGCGGGAGGGCCCAACCGCGGTCGCGCCATTTGATCCACGCGGCCATCGTCCATAGCGCCATGCCGAGGCCGAAGCACAGATTGACGAAGCCCAGGAGGAACGGGCCGTTGAAGGCGAACAGCGCGGCGACCAGGGCGAACCGGCTCCTGGGCCCGAACAGCGCGCGATTGAGCGCGACCGCGCCCCAGAAGAGCTGCGTCACCGTCGCGGCCAGGAACAGCCGCACCGCAAGGTCGACCGAGACGAGATGGTGAAAGGCGCCGACCCACGCATCCAACGCCAAATTGGGCAACAGCCGCCATTGCGCAACGTAATATTGCGCCGCTCCCGGCGCGCCGTCGCCGAACAGGATGTGCTGGCGGGCGATGTGATTGGGCAGATCGTAGAGCGGGATATCGCGCAAGACGAAGAACGGCGCGACCAGCAGCAGCGTCACGGCCGCATGGACCGTGGCCGAATCGGTGAATAGCCGCCGCATCTCTCCCCGCCGGATGCTGTTTCCCGCCGCCGTCATATATACCCCGGGCCGGGCGCGCGATGTCTGCTGGCGCACAGTGCCGGTCTAGGTGGTTATTTTCCACTTTCTCAGGTGTTTTCCCTGAGCGTAGGTTTTCCATCGCCGCGCTTGTTCAATTAACATCGCGAACAATTTCGCGGATAACGACGCTTCGGGGGGCGCGCCGTGGTGGTTTTGGGGTGGGGTCGTCGCGGCACGTTGCATGACTATCCGGGTGCCTGGCGCCGCGCCGCGTTGGGGTTTTTGGCGCTCGCTCTCGCCTTTGCGCCCTTCGCTGCCCGCGCGCAAACCGCCCAGATAACCCAATCGCTCGAGGATCTGCGGCAATTGTCGATCGAGGACCTCGCCAATGTCGAGGTGACCTCGGTATCGAAGCGGCCCGAGGCGATCAGCCAAGCCCCGGCCGCGATCTTCGTCATCACGCATGACGACATCATCCGCTCCGGCGCGACCAACGTGCCCGAAGCGTTGCGCCTGGCGCCCAACCTCGAAGTCGCGCGCATCAATTCGCAGGACTACACGATTTCGGCGCGCGGTTTCAATTCGGCCAACGCGTCGGACAAGCTGCTGGTGATGATCGACGGACGCACGATCTATTCGCCGTTTTTCCATAACGTGGTGTGGGATCAGCATCAGGTGATGCTCGACGACGTCGAGCGCATCGAGGTCATCAGCGGGCCGGGCGGAACCCTATGGGGATCGAACGCCGTTAACGGCGTCGTCAACATCATCACCAAGAGCTCGCGCGACACCCAGGGCGGGCTGGTCGATCTCAAATACGGCAGCTTCGACAGGCAGGGCGCCGGGCGCTGGGGCGGCAAGCTCGGCGACAACGGCACCTACCGCGCCTACGCCATGGGCTTCGGCGAGGGATCGACGCGGATCAGTCCGAAGGGCATCGGCGCGGGCGACAGCTGGAACGGGCGGCAGACCGGGTTCCGCACCGATTTCGGCAAGCGCGAGGACGCCTTCACCGTGCAGGGCGATCTGTTCGAGAATCAATTCGATTCCGGCGGCCGCTCCAACGGCGGCAATCTGCTCGGCCGCTGGACGCATCAATTGGACAACGGCTCGTCGCTCGAGGTGCAGGCCTTTTACGACCGCGCCGATTTGCATCCGACCGCCGCCGAGCAGGACAATATCAACACCGGCGACCTGTCGGTGCAGCACGTCTTCAAGATCGGAGAGCGGCAGGAAATCGTCTGGGGCGCGGGCGAGCGCGTCTGGAACGATAAATTCGGACCGTTCGATTCGGCATTGATCGTGCCGGGGAGCCAAACTCTGACGCAGACCAATGCTTTCGGCCAGGACACGATCGCGCTGCTGGACAACCTCAAGTTGACGCTCGGCACCAAACTCGAATACGACACGCTCGGCGGCTTCTATCCGATGCCGAGCGCGCGTCTCGGCTGGCAGGTGAACAACGACAACCTCCTCTGGACGGCGGTGTCGCGCGCGGTGGAAACGCCGTCGCGCCTCGATCGCGAGTTGACGCTGCCCGGATTTTTCGGGCCGACGCCGAATTTCCAGGCCGAGAAGTTGATCGCCTACGAGGCGGGCTATCGGACCCAGCCGTTCGAACAGGCCACGCTGTCCGCGTCGTTTTATTACAACCAATATCAGGACATCCGAACGACCACGCTTACCGGCGGCACGCCGCCCATCGCTTTCGGCAATAACCTCCAGGGCGACACCTACGGTTTCGAGGTGTGGGGCGATGTGCGTATTTTTCCGTGGTGGCGCTTGAGTCCCGGCGTGAATTTCCTGCATAAGGATATCTCGCTCAAGCCGGGCACCAACGACATCGCCGGCTCGCAGACCGCGGCGGGAATCGATCCAGGGCACCAACTTTTCCTGCGCTCCTATATCGACCTGCCCGGCAACACCGACCTCTTCGTCTCGCTGCGCCAGATCGGCGCCCTGCCGCTCGCCCACGTGCCGAGCTATTACGAGGTGGATGTGCGTTTCGCCTGGCATGTGACGCCCGCCTTCGAGGCGTCGCTGACCGGGCAAAACCTCGCTCATGCCCATCATCTCGAGGCGACCAACGGCTTCGGCCAGAACAACGAAATTCCGCGCAGCATATTGGCCGGCTTGCGCTGGAGCTTCTGATTGCTCTCTACATCCGCAGGTCTGAAAGCGTTGCGCGCGGCGGTGCCAGTCCTGATCGCGGTTTTTCTGTTCGCGAGAGCGCCACCTCCGGCGTCGGCGCAGGATACCGCGCTCGAATTCGCGGTCAAGGCGACCTACCTCTATAAATTTGCGCCCTTCGTCGAATGGCCGCCGCAGACTTTCCGGTCTGCGACGGATGCGATCACGCTCTGCGTCGTCGGCGACGATCCGTTCGGCGCCATGCTCGATCAAGCCGTGGCGGGCCAGCATGTCGGGGATCGGCCCATCGCGCTTCGTCGGATGCCGATGGCGGTGCGCGGCGCCTCGTGCCAGATCATGTTCATTGCCGGATCGCGCGCGCAACCGGTCGCCGACGCGCTGGCGGCGGTGCGCGGCACGCCGGTGCTCACCGTCACCGACCGGTCGCCGGAATCCCGCGCCAAGGGAATCGTCAATTTTGTCATCCAGGACAATCGCGTGCGCTTCGAGATCGACAACCAGGCGGCGGCGCAGGACAGGCTCGTGATCAGCTCGAAATTGCTGAGCCTCGCGGTCCTTGGCAGAGCGAATGAGTAGAGTGGCATGAAAGAACCCGCGACATTCATCAAATTATGGCGGCTCGGACCGCCGATCGCGCTTGCGACGGTGGTGTTCCTGATCGTCGCCGGCGCGGCGATGATCTTTTACAACGAGCAGGCCTATCGCCAGCAAAAATTGGATGAGGTCGGCGTCCAGGCGCGCATCCTGTCCTCCACCGTTAGCGCCGCGCTGGTGTTCGATGATCGTCCGGCGGCGCAGGAATACGTCAATGCGATGGCGGCAAATTTCGAGGTTCGTGCCGCCGCGATCTACGACCAGAACGGCGCGTTGTTCGTCGACTATGTCCGCGGCAATGCCGAGATGCCGCCGGCGCAGCTGCCGCCCGATGCGCCGCGCATCGAGAACGGCCGCCTCGTCGTCACGGCACCGGTGATCGAGGGCCAGAGCGCGCTCGGCACCGTTTATCTCCAGACCATCACGGAGCCGTTCGCCCGCCGGCTCGAACGCTACGGCATCATCGGCCTCTTGGTGTTCATGGCGTCGCTCATTGTCGCGGTGCTGGGCGCGGCGCAGGTGGCGCTCGGCCGCGTCAATCAGGAGCTTGAAAGCCGCGCCGCGGCGCTCGCCGACGCCAACCGGCAGCTTCAGCGGCAAATCCAGGAGCGCGAGCTGGTGCAGGAGGCGCTGCGCCAGAGCCAGAAGATGGAGGCGATCGGCCAGCTTTCCGGCGGTATCGCGCACGACTTCAACAATCTGCTGACCATCGTCATGGGCAATCTTCAGTTGCTGCAGAAGCGTCTTGCCGAAGGCCGCACCGACGTGGCGCAATACGTCGAATTCGCCATGGACGGCCTTAACCGTGCTGCGAACGTGACGCAGCGCATTCTTGCCTTCTCGCGCCGGCAGCCGCTGGCGCCCAACCCGGTCAAGCTGAGTCGGCTGACGACGGAGATGGGGGACCTTCTGCGTCAATCGGTCGGCGCGGGCATCGCCGTCGAGACCCGGCTTGCCGCCGATTGGTGGACGTTATGCGACGAAAACCAGATGGAGAACGTCATCCTGAACCTGGCGATCAATTCGCGCGACGCCATGCCCGAGGGCGGCAAGCTCGTCATCGAGACCGCCGATCTCCATCTCGCCCGGCCGGAAGCGCCTTTCGCCGACGCGCCGCCGGGCGATTATGTGCGCCTGTCGGTGATCGATAACGGTGCAGGCATGTCGGAGGAGGTGCGCCGCCGCGCCATCGATCCGTTCTTCACCACCAAGCCGCAGGGCCAGGGCACCGGCCTCGGCCTCAGCATGATCTTCGGCTTCATCCAGCAATCGAAGGGCTACTTCCATATCGACAGCAAGCTCGGCGAGGGGACGCGCGTCATCATGCTCCTGCCGCGCTACCAGGGCGACGGCGCGGTCGACGATGCCGCGGCGCCGGCGCCGGCGGCGAGCGTGGCGCGGTCGCAGGATCGGCCCGCGAAAAAGTCAACGGTGCTGGTGGTCGAGGACGAGGAGCTGGTGCGCACGCTGGTGGTCGAGACTATCCGCGACGAGGGATTCACCGTCATCGAGCGCGCCGACGGGACGTCGGCGCTCGACGTGCTCAACTCCGAGGTCGAGATCGACTTGCTATTGAGCGATGTGCGCCTGCCGGGCGCCAACGGCTACAAGCTGGCCGAGATCGGCATGGCACGGCGACCGCAGATGAAGGTGCTACTGATGACCGGCTTCACCCAGGATCCGATCCCGGAAAATCTGGCGCGGGCCGGCATCATCATGCTCTACAAGCCCTACAAGCTCGGTGATCTGGTAGTCTATGCCAACCAATTGCTGAAGGCGAAACGCGACCCGGCGACGCCATAAGCCGCTCACGAAGTTTTGAGGCTTGCCCGACGGCGCCGCCTGCGGCACCGTCGCCGCAACGATACGGGTCCGGTCCAGGAAGCGGCTGGGCGGAACCCGATCAGGGAGGGCGCGCATGACTCAGTGGCTCCGATTCGAGCGAAGCGGCCGCGTGGAATTGGGATCGCTCGCCGACGGCATGATCGCGGTTCATTCCGGCGATCTCTTCGCGGGCGCCAAGCCCACCGGCGAGGCCGCCAAGCTCGCCGATGTGCGCGTGGTCACGCCCTGCGATCCTTCGAAGATGATCTGCCTGTGGAACAACTTCCATCAGCTTGCCGCCAAGAACGACTTCCTGGTGCCCGACGAGCCGCTCTACTTCCTCAAAGGGCCGAATGCCTATGCCGCCGCCGGCACGCCGATTGAACGCCCCAAATCCTATTCCGGCCGGATCGTCTATGAGGGGGAGCTCGGCGTCGTCATCGGCAAGAAGTGCTCGATGGTGAGCGAGGCGGACGCGCCGAGCTATATCTTCGGCTATACCTGCGTGAACGACGTCACCGCGGTCGATTTGCTCAAGAAGAACCCGACCTTCGACCAGTGGGTGCGGGCCAAGAGCTTCGACACCTTCGGACCGTTCGGCCCGGTTATCACCACCGGAATCGACCCGATGAAGCTCAGCATACGGACCATCCTCAACAACAAGGAGGTGCAGAACTATCCGGTCGCCGACATGTTCTTCCCGCCGGCCAAGCTGGTGAGCATGATCTCGCGCGACATGACGCTGATGCCGGGCGACATCATCTCCTGCGGCACCTCGCTCGGCGCCGGCGTGATGCCGGCGGCCAGCAACATCGTCGACGTCGTCATCGACGGCGTCGGAACTCTGCGCAACCCGTTCAACCAGGTGCTGCCGAGCCCCTATCTCCTGCAGCAGCCGCCGAAGCCGATGCGGATCTGCGTCGTCGGCGCCGGGGCGATCGGTGGGCTGATCGCGGCCAAGCTGGCGCTCGGCGGCAACGAGGTGACGGTGATCGATCTCGGCCCGCATCTCGCGACCATCAGGGCGAACGGCATCAAGCTTGAATGGCACGACGGCAAGGTCGAGACCGCCAAGGTCAAGGCGGTCGACAAGACGGCCGACGCCGGCAAGCAGGATCTCGTCGTGCTCGCGGTCAAGGCGCATCACCTCGACGAGGCGGCGAAGGACATCGATCATCTGCTCGACGCCGATACGATGGTGCTGACGGTGCAGAATGGCCTGCCGTGGTGGTACTTCCAGAGGCTCGGCGGCAAGTACGACGGTAAGAAGCTCGAAAGCCTCGATCCGACCGGCATTCTCAGCAGGAAGATCGACCCCAACCGTATCCTGGGCTGCGTCGTCTATCCGGCTGCCGCGGTAACGGCGCCGGGCGTCATCCACCACGTCGAGGGCGACCGCTTCCCGGTCGGCGAGCTCGACGGCAAGGACACCGAGCGGGTCAAGCGGCTGCACGACGTATTGGTGAAGGCTGGACTCAAATCGCGCGTGCTGAAGGATATCCGCTCCGAGATCTGGCTGAAGGCGTGGGGTAATCTGTCGTTCAATCCGATCAGTGCATTGACGCATGCGACGCTGGTCGATATCTGCCAATTTCCCGAGACGCGCCATCTCGCGGCGACGATGATGGAGGAGGCGGAAACCATCGCCAAGAAGCTCGGCGTCACCTTCCGCGTCACCATCGAAAAACGCATTGCCGGCGCCGAGAGCGTCGGCGCGCACAAGACCTCGATGCTGCAGGACGTCGAGGCCGGGCGTTCGCTCGAAACCGAGGCGCTGATCGGCTCGATCCTCGAAATGGCGCGATTGACCGAGACGCCGGCGCCGGCGATCGAATCGGTCTACGCCATGGTCAAGCTGCTCAACAAGGTGATGCTGGCCGAGGGTGGCGCCGTGAAGGTGGAAAAGGTGGCGGCGCAGGCGTCGTAAGGACGGCCGCGCTGGCGGATGGGGTGAGATTCGAACTCACGGTACCCTTGCGGGTACGCCGGTTTTCAAGACCGGTGCCTTAAACCGCTCGGCCACCCATCCGCCTAGAAGGTACAATGACTTAGCTACTTGCGTCGACCAGTTACACGGTCAATTGGCACCCAATTGGCACCCAAGTAGGCGGCGATCGTTCCAGGTGTGTTCGCAATTCCTAGCGACGTCCTGGGGGACTCTCGATATTGCGGAGATTTCTGGAACATTCGTCTTGCAAAAGAAAAGTCTCCACGGTTTGAATAAATGGCGGAATGTGCCCAGGATGATTCTAGATAATTTAGGTTTTCAATATTTTCCGATATGGCATTAATCGCAATCCCTTTCGTAAGAGCCTCATAAAGATCGAATGCATTACGCAACACACGTTGTGTAAGGTGCAACGTATCCGAATTGGTCCCCGGTAATGTCGATCCCGTGAGTGCTGCGGAACGAATTTGTCGATGCATCGACAAGGCGTTTTCATATCCCGATATTAATTGTTCGCTCGTGGAGGTGCATGGCATCCAGAGGGCGCATTTCGGTGAAAGCGGCAAGAATGCTTCCACACCCTCGATATCAAAGCCCAGTCCCACGCCGTCGGATGGATTCTCAGTGCGCTGCAATACCACCGGATTGTCACCCAAATAAAAGACGTCATCAGTTTTGATTGTCATAACAACCCATTTCCGGCGCTCGACTTCATCCGACACCAGGAATGCGCTTCGCCAGAGCTGCGCAAAAATATGGCCAAACTGTTCCCGTGACACCTGGAGATCCATCCCCCTATAGAAGGCTTCCGTTCTGAAGCTTTGTGCGGCCATAAACCTGGCAACGCGCTTTCGTTTCTCGCCTGTCAACCCTGCGACCGAGCACGATCTTAAAATCTGCTTTAGGACTGGAGCGGCCTGGGTCTCGATTTTTTCAAGATCATTCTCGAATGAAATAGTTTCTCCATCGATCAGGAATTCATTGAAATCGATACCCGATGCCGCGCGCTTTGGCGGCAGTTTCGAGATTTTATCGGTATGAATATCCAGACAGAAAACTCGTCCGTCCGCGTCGGCAAAATTCCTTATCAGGAATTTGGGCACCCAGTGTTGATTTTCATTCGACATATCTGGACGTGGACCTGCGAGGCTGACTTTCCGTCACGCGCTTGAGGATCTGACGCGTCTTGAGCATGATTCTTCTCTACCTCTGATGCGTTGCATCACGTAGCTACATCGCTATTTAACTCGTATTCGCCCTTTGGCGTCTTGCGCGCCCCGCTTTCCGCTCGGGATCGCGACCATCCGGCCGTCAGTTCCCTGAATTCCGCGCCCCCCAGCGGGGATCGCGACCATGCGCCCGTCGGTTCCCTGAATTCCACGGCCACCGGCGGGGATCGCGACCATGCGCCCGTCAGTTCCCTGAATTCCACGGCCGCCGGCGGGGATCGCGACCATATGGCCATCGGTTCCCTGAATTCCGCGGCTGCTATCTGGAATCGTCACTGATTGTCCGTCGGTGCCTGTAAGTTTACGTGGCATGCTTCCTCCTGCCTCTTCAACTTCATCGAGCTGTAATGCCTTGGCCTGAAGGGGTTCATGTCGTCTGCCGAGAGCAGCGTCCAGGATTCTTTGCAGCTCCATGAAAATGTCCGCTATTACACGTTTGAGATCGCGTAGAGTTGCCCGACTGTCTGTATCGGACCTCTAGAAGCAGGTGGTAGGAGCGTGATCTGATCATGATCAATATTGTAGCTGCCATTGAAGCGCGTCTGTTGCCGGTCAATCTTTTTAGGACGTGCATAACGCTCGCGCTTGGCTTGTTCTTGGGGCTTCTCTCGTTCGCGGCCGTCCTGTCGATACGTATTGATTGTCGCGATGTATATTTAACTAGCGACGATGGGCGGTTACTGACTACTGACAACGGTAGGCAGCTCATAACCGGTCAGGAATCGTGCCGTCTCGTACTTTGAAGCTACTTTCACGCCTGAGGAAAAGCCCATTCATAGAAGCTGGTTCTTTAGTTGAATCAGCCACCCTCAGCTCTTTCCCGGCTTCGCTTCCGCCGCCTTCATAATCCGACCGATTTCAATCAAGGCAGACACAACGGAGGCAATCAGCCAAAAGCCCTGATCGAGTAAAGGTGCTTCTGGATCAACTCGAACGAGTTTATATGCGTGGCTCAACTCCTCCGGAGGCAAATGGGCATCCGCAAGGCGCAAGTCATAAGCGCCTGCTAGAGCACCTGTCACCCGCCTTGCGTTTTCAGGCGAGACAATCGTCGCTAGGTATTTTTCTAGTGACTTAATCGATTTCCAGCATTCGCCCGCAGGGGGAGGAGCCATTTTTTGAACCGCGGTGGTATCAATACGGTCAGCCACCAAACGGATCAAGTCCTTCGCGAGAGAAAGCAGACCGTTTGGCTCGAGCGCGCGAAATCGACTTACAGACTTCATTAGTTCGGCTGTCGCCGTATGAGATCGGAACAGCGGGGTTCCGATACTTTCCTGAAACAGCCCGTCCAACTCGGCCAGGACTTGAGGTAGAGCGTCTTCTGGCGCTGTCGTCTCCGCAACTTTTGTCGCCATTTGGGCGGATAAAAGTTCTTTCGATACTCCGCCTTCCGGGGCGACGTTATACCCCGACCAAATCCGTTGCTGCCAAAGCGGTAGCTTCGCGATGTCAGGTGCGTAAACCGTAACTAAGCTCGCGCCGTTGAGGCCGAAATGGGTCAAGTCATTCGAAGAGCAACTAACGCCGCCGGTATCATTGGTGTACCAGCGGAGTCTGCCGCCACGATGTTTTGTGAGTGCCGGTACAACTTCGGGGCGGAACCACAGCCACCGCGGATCGTCTTCGTCTTGCAAATCTTCGCTACGAAGGCGCGTGCCGGTGGCGTCCACGATGTACTGGATGCCAGAGGGGATGTTGTCGCCTCGAATCCGGTAACTGTGTTCGCCCGGCTCAATTTCTTCGTCGCGCCATAATTCGCCCATGATGCGGAAAAGAGGTCGTCCCTCGTGTTTCCCCTTCCAAGAGCGAGACGCCGTATTTGAGTCAGTTTCCGGCCCGGGTCTGGGCACATCCTCATCTGGATCAACGTCAGTGCGGCTCACGTTGAACACCGCGTAACCTCCGTCTCCGAGGTGCCCACCTTCTATGATCGGCGTATTTCGGAGCTCGAACCGGTCGCTTTCGCTCTTAACGTTCTCTTCTTTTGGCGAACCAACCTCTGCCACGTCTTCGACAATTACGTCGCGGCTGCGATAGAGCGACATGCGCAAGAACATGTTTCTTGCGCACAGATAATCGCGAAGATATTCATTTCTAATTTCGATCGCAACCGGACGGGCTCCGCTATCTCTGAGCAGTCGCGCGACGATGCAGTAATCTTCGCTTGGGCGGACCCAGTCGTCACCTTCGCGCATAAGTCCGAGCGCGAACACGAGATCTTGATTTAGATGCCACTCGCTCGGGTCATCGGTTTCAAAGGTTTGCACCAAAACTAAATCAATGCCGAGATCAATCTTGTCCCGGTACTGATAGATCTCCGCCGGCTTGTAGTATTCGCTGGTTGCCCAAACGCGCTGGCCATGCGCAACCCCGATTTCCGACCAGCTTAATTTCTTGACGTCTGCGCGATGTTGCATAGGGAAGGCAACGCTGCCGAGTCCAAAAAACTCGACCTTGTAGCCCGCATATCCGTATGTGCCGTCGCGGGTAATGTGGCGAGACACGCGCAGTGGAATCCAAACGGCATCAGCGATGCGCCGTTTTCGAATGTCCTTCATCTCGAACCAGGTCTTATCCATGCGTCGCGTCGTCCGCGCGGCCTATATTGTCAGCCTATGTACTCAATAGACTAGCATGGGACAGCCGCAAGTTTTTCACGAGTCCTGCCCATGCTTCGGCCAGCCAACCCCGTGTAAATCGGTCCCCGGAAAATATATCAAAGTACGATCTTTTTAGAGCTTCGACTATTTGGCATCTATCGATGATTGGTCGTGCGGCAATTCACATAGGGCTCGAACCGGTTGATCATGCCCACAATCTCTTGATCGTTCATCCCGAGAAGCCCCAGGAAACAAATCTCCACGAATAGCTGCGCCTTCTCGGCGAGAATTAACAGCTTCCGTGACTCCAGGAACTCCCTATTAAACTCTTTGCCGCGTCCGTAATGCGTCAGGAAGTTGCGCGCATCCTTCAACAACGCCATGTCGGAATCGCCTGCCGGAAACAATGGTCGAAGGGTCAGCGGGTAGAGGCCAAAAAAATACTTTAACCGATCAAGCAGCGTCAGTTCCCCGACGAATCCCAACTGCTGGCTGATCTCGTCAAACAGGATCGGGTCAAGCGTTCCCGGGATGGCCGATCGTAGCGCGTTGATTGTTGTCCTGCGCGCTTCATTGTCGGAAAAACGAGAACCCTCGTGCCGCTCACGATGTAGAACCTCAAGGGCCTGCAAACACGCCAGGAGCTTCGAGTGTAGGAAAGCATCACTTTGATACGTTGTCCCTGTGAGCAACATTACCGGCATCTCGATCTTCGTATAGTTCTGACGCCAAGCCTCGATAAACATACCGATCCGATCCCCAAGAGCCGATCTTGTGAACAGGATATCTCTGCGGCGACGATTCTTCGCACTGATATCGTTTTTGCGTCCTGGAACCAGTAGCGTCGATCCAAACGGCGCCTCGACAGACTCTTTCAGCGTGAGCCTGATTTCGTCCATATATGATGGTCGCCGCAGCGCAAACGTTATGAAACTTTGCCAGATTCCAATCTCGTGGAGGACCTGGTTTATGGACAGATCGTTGTCGAACCGCAATTCGATTAGATCTTCTTCGCGCATTATTACATCTTTAGGGCCATGAAAGAACATCGGGCCCCGGTAGTGTGAAACCAGTCGCAACGCGTTGCCTGCGCCCGTTGGGTAAAATTCACTTGCGCTTCCCTGGTACGACAAGTTCACCCTCTCGGTTCCGAATGAAGCGCTCGGCATTTCCATCTGGCCTTCGAAGCCGGAGCCATCGCACCATTCGTCCAGCCCAGTCGCGCGGACAAGTGCCGCGCTGACAACATGCTCATCCTCAGAATCGATATGCCCACCCACCAGAATAGTATTCGTGAAAAGTTGCATTTCAGAATCGTGGTCGCCACCGCTTGACGAACCGATGGCAGGGCCGCGCATCATGCCGGTTCTGAAGAGCGTCACGTCGTACTGGTAGTGACCTCTCATCCGCCCGAATAATGTCCGCGAGGAGGGCAGCCTGAATGCGAATAGCTTGCTCGCGAGTCCCTTGATCGTCAGAGACCCGGCGAAATCCTCTTCCAGCTGCAGGACCCCGTCAAACGCGTCGTCCGGCGAGTCCGGCCGCCACCATTTTCCCTCGAGCGTTTTTCCTGCGAATTCCGCCATGCGGTTATTCTACAAGCACGCTCGGTCAAGCGGAAGGTAACCGCAAAGGGCGCGATCTCGCCGAGATCGTGCCATGCGCGCGCATCGCCCCTCGCCGAACATCCCAGCCCTGACCGATGCCAATTGGCATCGCGGCTTCTCACGCGCGGTCTTCATGCCGGCCCTGGAGCGGGCCATCACCAAGGCGCTGGCCACCACCCGCCGCTAGATTTTTCACGGGTCCTTCCCCGAGGTTCGGCCAACCGCGGGCAATTCGCGACCGCGGTAAAATGGTTTGTGTGAATTAAAAAATCGCCTTCTGTTTCTTTTCCTGTTTGCGTCAACGAAGTGGAAGCCATGGACGGCGCTCTCGCGGCCGACCGTGCCGCAGAGCATGACGAGCAGCGCGCGCCGATCACGGTCAACAAGGGCGAGCTCGCCCGCATCCTCACTTGCTCGCTGCCGACGATCGAAGCGCTGATCAACCGCTATCCCGATATGCCGATCCTTCAGCGCGGCTCGAACGGCGTCGAGTGGCAGTTCGACGCCGCGGTGCGCGAAATGAAAGAGGTATTCGACCAGGCCCCCGCCGGCGAAGGGCTATGAGCTACCTGGCGCACAACCTCACCAGGCGGCCGGCAATGCAATACGAAGCCCCACGCAGCTCGGCGATGCCAATTGGCATCGAGGGCTAGATAAGTTGGGCGATGCCAATTGGCATCGGCCTGGCCGGTGCAAAGCTGCAGACGCGGACAGCGGCGGACGGCGGCGGACGGCGCAGTTGTCCGCGTTAATTTTGAAGAATTCCATGGTCTTAAGAGGCGGCGGACGGGGCGGACGGCTTAGTGCCCTTACTCTTAAGTTCTAAAAGAATAATTGGAGCGACTAGAGTCGCGCGGCCGATTCGCGGGTTGCCGAGCGGGTTCTTATCGGGCGCAATGGCCCCTGGTAGCGGGGGAGGGGTGCAAGGTTGTCCGCCCCGTCCGCCATCGCGTCATGGCTGCAATCTGCCGCGAGTCCCAAGCGGACGACCTCGCTATCCGCGCGTCGTCCGGAAGCCGTCCGCCGGCGTCCGGGCGAGCGAGTTATCCGTCGATATGTGCCCGGAGCGCTGCATCGATGCGCTTTGCTGCGTCTTCCTGCATTCCCGGAATGACATGGCTATAGACGTCGAGCGTGATCGATATGCTCGCGTGCCCCGCGCGCTCGCTTGCGATCTTCGGGTGAACGCCGGCGGCGAGCAGATGGCTGATATGGGAGTGCCGCAGATCGTGAAACCGAATCCCGAACTTCGTTTTAGCCAGGTTGGCGAAGGTGCGGGTGACATACCCTGGATCCATCGGCTGGCCGAGCTCGTTGCAACACACCAGGTCAAGCGCGTGATAGGCCTTGCCGGCGGCCAGGCGTTCCTCGGCTAACTTCGCGCGATGCTTTCGAAGGGCTTCGACGGTGTATTGAGGCAATGAGATCGTGCGCCGGCTGCGTTCGGTTTTCGGCGCCTTGAAAGTAAGCTGTTTGCCGACTTTCTCGAGCGTCTGTGTCACGGCGAGCGAGCTTGAATCGAGATCAACGTTTTTCCAGCGCAACGCGAGCAATTCGCCGCGGCGCATGCCGGTGGTCACGGCGAGAAGCACCGGCATGTAAATCCTCTTCGGCTCGGCGGCCTTGAGCAGCTGCGCGGTTTGCTTCTGATCGATGATGTGCATTTCGCGCCGTGCTGGCCGCGGCGGCTCGACGAGATCGCACGGATTGGAATGGAGAAGCCGCCATCGCACGGCCTGGCGCAGCGCTTCGCTCAAAATCCGATGATGATGCTTCACCGTCTGCGCCGAAAGACCACCAAGTCCATTGCGCCGGCCGCTGGCAAGCGCCTTGGAATAGGAGTCCTGGATGGCAAGAGGCGTAAGCTTCGTGAGGCAGTGCGATCCGAGTCCAACCGAAAGATGTTTTTTTACGATTTCCTCGTAACGAGAAAAGGTCTTTGCGCTGACGCGCTGCTTTGCGTGATCGAGCCAGGTTTCCAGATATTTCTCTACTGTCATCTTTGACGGCTCGACGAAGGCTCCGGTCTCGATCGCGTTGAGTATGCGCGTTAGCTCCCTTTCGGCGTCCCGCCTCGTGCCGCGCACCGTGACGAATTTGGTTTGGCGCTTACCCGTGCCATTGTTGCGTTCACCGGATTCGAATTTCAGGCGCCAGGACCGATCGCCTCGGCGGGTGATGTTTCCTCTCATGATTTATGCTCCGCGATTAGCTTACGCTTGGCGGTGGATATGCGCACGTTAAGGGGTTTGAGTGACGACTTGAGATGCGCGACTGCTTTCGGACCAAGCCGTTCGCAAATTGATTTTTCATCATCGCTTTGGGGAAGCTGTGAAAATATTTTGGTGCCAGCAATGCCATCGAGCACCACTTCGGCAAAACCCGGTCCGTTGTGCTTCTCGCCGTCCTGGACTGCCTTACCGGTTCCAGTGACGTTCGGATCGCCCGGTGGTCGAAGGGATTTGAGAACGGTAATCGCCGCCTGTAAGGTTTGATCGAACGCGTATGGATCAGAGATCCAGTCGCCAGTGGAATTTTCCTCGCGAGATAGCCTCTCGTTTGTCGTTGCAACGCTTCGCATGACACGGCCCAGGACAATTAAAATCGCCGTCAGCTGTCGGCCATAAGCTAAATCCGTTGCTGCCGCTAACTCGCGTTCGCTTTGAAATGGTTGTTCGAGATGAAGACCCATCACCGCGTTTAGCGTAATGTCTAGATCGCGTGCCTCGGCCTCGAGTTTTGCTCGAAGGCGCTCCTTGATTCGCACCTTGAGCGAAACAGTGTCGGACGGATTTCTTCGCTTTTTGGACATAGCGGGACGCTCCATTACTCCCTGGACGGTAACACCCAAATATGGGTCTTGCAATTAGAAAATGACCAATCTATACGTGGTGGGCACACGCACCCAAATATGGGTGTAATAGATTGTGAGGCCCGACTGTGAATACGAAATCCGCTACACCGACTCGCGAAACAATAACCGTCCCGGAAGCCGCTTGCCGCTTGGGAATCTCGCGAAACGCCGGATACGACGCCGTCCGTCGGGGCGACCTTCCGACCATCCGCATCGGTAAGCGTATCCTGGTGCTGACGGCGGCGCTGGACCGACTACTCGCGTTGCCGGCGTTAGGTTCCTCAAGCGACGCGCCGCCAGCAATGCGCGCATCGGGTCGCGGGTGATTGCGCGATGCAGGTCTTCGCCTCCGCACATCGCTCGGGCCTCGTCTCGCGCGTTGCCCACCTCGCCGGCTCCACGGCTCCTGTCGCGGCGAAAGCCGTGCAGACAGCAAAACGGTTCTCGCTTAATTCCATCCTGCGTCAGAGCCGCGTGCAAGTTTCGCGTGGGCATGCCGTTCCATCGGCCCGTGAGGTCTACGTCGCCGCTGAAGATCATGGCTGGCAGCGCGCAATGCGCTCGGCGATCCCGAAACTTTTCAGCGACCCGCGCGCCATTCGATCCGCGGTCTCAGTTCCGTCGTCGATTCGCCTGGCCACCATGACCGGGCGATGGACTGCCGAAGCTATCGCCGAAAGTTGGGATTACGCCCTGAGGAGAAGTCCATGAAAATTCCAGAATCCTTGATCGTGGCAAAAATCGCCGTCGAGAAGGAATATCAGCGTCGGGGTGTGCTCGCGCGCACGGTCGACAAAATAGGAATCGAAGGTGCGACGGCTTTATCTCGCATCGACGAGCTCGAAGGATCGGTGGAAAAACTGCACGGCGAACTGCTGGCCGATGAAGCTCTATCGGGCGTTGCCGATGACCTGAGGATGACTGCCGAAGCCCGCGCCGATGCAGCAAAACGGCTTTCAGCCGCGCGCGCCGAGCTTGAGGCTCTTCAACAAACGGCCCTTCGCAGCAAAGCCGGGACTCGCGCGCTGCAGGCGATTTCGGCGGATGATTCGGAATTCGAGACGGCGGCGGGTCGCTATCTCAAGGGGGTAGACCAATTCTCCGGCGACCTCTGTCGCGAATTTCACCGCGACGTTATCCGTCTTCC
Source organism: Allostellaceae bacterium (assembly GCA_035648735.1). Lineage (GTDB taxonomy): Bacteria > Pseudomonadota > Alphaproteobacteria > ATCC43930 > CGMCC-115725 > REEB95. The sequence goes on along the minus strand of DASRKX010000050.1, from coordinate 68,209 downwards.
TTTGCCGGCGCTATTCGCGCGGTGGTTTGCGATCGCCTCGGGCTTCGGCCACCTGGGAATCATTGAATGCCTCAACGAGCTCAAGATTTTGCCGCTGCTCGGCGGTGCGATCTTGGCTCAGGGCCAATATTATGATCCCGACACCGGCGCGGCCGTGGACTTCAAGGCTGCTTGGCGCACGGATCCCGCGCTCGTCGCACTCAATAAATCGCTCGCGGAGCTGATGGCGCTAAAGCTCCGGGTCGCGTCAGGCATTAACAGGCGCAATCTGAACAGGGCGCGGTTGGCCGAGGCCGAAAAGCTCAGGGAGCAGCGCCGCCGGATGGCCGCGCCGCAGCGGCATAGCACCGCCAGTACGGTGACTGAGCCGCCGCCGGCCCCGCCGGAACCGACACACCCGCCGTTGTCCGAAACCTATTCGTTCGGCGGCGTGGGGCGCCAGCCGTGAGCGACGCCACGGGCCCGACGGCACTCGAAAGCCTGGTCGAGCGCGGACCAAAAGCGCTTTTGGATTTGATCCAGTCCGAAATCGCCGAGGCCACGGCGGAAATGCCAGAACTCGTGCTGCAACAAAGCGAAGCACAGGAGCGCCACCAGGCCGCATTCGATGAACTATGCGCATTTCGCGCGGCACGCGCGTCGCTGCAGCGCGCGCTCGAAGGTTCGGGCGAGGGGGTGTCGAAGCTTATCGAGATCGAGCAGGAACGCCTAGCCGCAGTGATGAAGGCGCAGGGCGCGTTTTTGAGCAAAGTCCAATCACGCGTTGCCGCTGCCAAAAATCGGCTCACGACCGCAGAACAAGCCCACCGGCAATTTCGATTGATGACCTGGTCGAGGGATGTAATCCAGTCGTGACTGAAACCCCGTGCGATGAATTCCACGCGGATAGAAGCGGCGCGCGCAAGGCCGGCCAGCGGATCGATTTCAATCGCGCGGTTGCCCAATTGGATTCGATCCACGGCCGATTTCACGCCCTCACGCTCGTCGGCCAGAAGGCAAAATGGCCGCCAAAGCTTCTACGCGAGCTCGCGGGCCTCGTGAGCGATCTCGAAACGCTTGCGAGTGCTTGCGATACGGCCAATGGGGCGCGGCCGGTGCTTCACGACCTTATTGTCGATGCCGAGGTGCATTTGCCGCCGATCTTCAATGCGGTCGCAAAGGAAATTACGCGATTTCTTCGCGGCGAGTTCAATGGAAACACCGAATATCTTGGTATCTCTCGCACCTACGGAAAACGGTGATTATGAAAATCTTTCGTGAAGCGAATTGCGCACCGGCGGAAGTAGTCCCTTCGCCGTGTTGCGCAGCGGGCCGTGCTGGCGGAGTTGAGACGCCGGCGCGGCCCGTCCTTCGATGCCAATTGGCATCGCAAGCCGACTCTAGCCGCCGATGCCAATTGGCATCCCGGAGCAAATGTCCATGATCGCTCCCGCGCTCCCCGAGCCGGTCAGAGAAACTCCGCAATGCCCGTGTTGGCTGGCACCTTCGGCATCTAACCGGTCGCGAGTTCTGACCCGTCCATGACACTCTGCGCACCCGACTATGCTCGCGTGATCGATTTCAGCGCCATCAACGCGGCTGCACTTGTGCGTCTGCCGACGCTGCTTCGGCGGTGGCTGCCGGATGGCAAGATCGAGGGTGCCGAATGGGTTGCACGGAACCCGAAGCGCGACGATCGCCGGCCCGGGTCGTTTAAGATCAACCTGAGAACCGGGCGGTGGTCGGACTTCGCGATCGGCGAAGGCGGCGGCGACGTGGTCTCGCTCGCGGCCTATCTCGGTGGCGTTGGCCAAGCCGAAGCAGCCCGACGTCTCGCCGACATGATGGGCATTCGGCATGGCTGAGCGCCCCGGCGTCTTCGATCCGCTGCCGGCGAGCGCCCCGGCGCCTGATGCTGCACCCGCGGGTGGGTGGGTGTCGATCGTGCCGGTGCCGGATGATGCGCCGGCGCCACCGCTCAATCATACGAAGCTCGGCGCGCCGGTGCTCGTGCATGAATACCGCGACGCGCTTGGTCGCCTGATCGGATTTGTGCGGCGTTTCAAAAAAGCGGATGGGGCCAAAGAGTTCCTGCCGCTGACTTTCTGCCGACATACCGAAAGCCGCGCGCAAGAGTGGCGCGTCAAGAGCTGGCCGAGCCCGCGGCCGCTCTATGGTCTCGATCGGTTGACCGCGCGGCCCGGCGCGCCGGTATTGATTTGCGAGGGCGAAAAGGCTGCCGATGCCGCCGGCAGGCTGTTGCCGGAATACGTCGCGGTGACGTCGCCCAATGGGTCGAAGGCTGGCGCGAAAGCCGATTGGTCCCCATTGCGACGGCGGGACGTCGTGATTTGGCCCGACTCTGACGCCGCCGGCGCTGCCTATGCGGAGGCGGTGGCGCGTTGCTTGGCCGCGATCGGGATTAAACCTCGCATCATTGACCCGCCGCCGGCCGTTACCGAAGGGTGGGATGCGGCCGACGCGGAAGGCGACGGGTACACCGCCGAGCGCGCGCGCAGCCTGCTGGCCGGCGCGCACTTGGCGGCGGCGAGCAAAGACGATGGCGGCGGCGGGAGCAAGAAACGCCCCGGCCGTGACGGTCTGCTGGCGCTGCTCGGCGATGATGTCGAGCTCTGGCATGATCCGAAACGCGAGGCCTACGCAAGTTTTCTGGTCGATCGAGGGATTTGGGCGAACGCACGGGTTGATGATCGGGAGTTCCGGCTATGGCTCGCCGGCCGCTATTACGCATCGCAGGGCAGCGCGGTTTCGGGTCAGGTATTCGATGACGCGCTGCGCGTTATCGAGGCGCGGGCGGTCCATGACGGGGCCGAATTCATGGCCTTGCGGCGCGTCGGCGAGAAAAACCAAAAGCTCTACATCGATCTCGGTGGTCCTACTTGGAACGCGGTCGAAATCGATCTGTCCGGCTGGCGTGTGATCGATCGGCCTCCGGTTAAGTTCCTGCGCTCACCAGGCCAGCAAGCGCTGCCGACGCCGGAACCCGGCGGCGAGATCGAGGAGTTGCAATCGTTCGTCAATCTTGAAAGCGAGGCGGATTTTAAGCTGCTGGTGTCGTACATCGTTGCGGCGCTCCGGCCGCGCGGTCCTTTCCCCGTATTGGGAATCACCGGCGAGCAGGGATCCTCGAAATCGACGTTATCGCGTCTCGTTCGCCAACTGATCGATCCGAACGAGGCGCCATTGCGGACCGTGCCGCGCGACGAGCGCGACTTTTTAATCATGGCCTCAAACAATTGGGTCATCGGCCTCGACAACATCACCAAGCTTCACGCCTGGGCTTCCGATGCGCTGTGCCGGCTGTCAACCGGAAGCGGCTTTAGCACCCGAGAGCTGCACACGGATCGAAGCGAGGTTATCTTTCAGGCGACCCGTCCGATCCTTCTCAACGGCATTGGCGACGTTACCGGTCGCCCCGATCTGCAAGAACGCTCGATCTTCCTCTCGCTGCCGGCAATTCCGCAAGGCAAGCGCCGGTCGGAAGCGGAGTTCTGGAGTGCATTCGATGTCGCGGCGCCCCGCATTTTCGGTGCGCTCCTGGATGCCGTTTCGGCGGCACTGCGAAATCTCCCGACAACACGGATCGAGAGGTTGCCTCGGATGGCGGATTTCGCCGTTTGGATAGAGGCCGCAGCGCCTGGGCTGGGATGGGAGCCCGGGGAGTTTCTCACGCTCTATGAGGCGAACCGCACCGGCACGGTTCTGCTCACCCTCGAGAGCAGCATGGTCGGACTCACCCTCAGGAACCTCATCCTCGGTCTTACGGATCCCGAAAAAGGATGGGAAGGCACCGCAAGCACGTTGTTGCTGCAGCTCGAGCAGGCAGCGAGCGAAACTTTCAAACGTGCGCGGGCGTGGCCGCGCCAGCCTGGCGCGCTCGGGATGGAGTTGCGGCGCCTCGCGCCGGTGCTGCGCCAGGTCGGCATCGAGATCGAGCACAAACGCGATGGAAAAAACCGCGATCGCGTCATGCGCATCTACCGAGCAACCCCATGACGCTGTATTTCGCTCCCACGGCCAATTGGCCCTTTTCACCCTAGATAAGGAGATCGAACGTGCCATCCGAATCCGAGAACAAAACCATCGAACTGAAATTGTCCCAACCGATTCAGGCCCACGGCGAAACCGTCGAGGTTCTGAAGTTTCGCCCGCCGCGCGGTAAAGATCTCCGCGTCGCCGGCTTGATCTTTGACACGTCGGCGGACCCGACGGATCCAAGCCGCACTTTGACACGCTTTAATTTGCAAGCGGTTGCGAATCTGATTTGCACGCTTGCCGGTATCCCGATGTCTTCGGTTGACGCGCTGTCGGCCGGCGATTTCACCGCCGCGATGGGAGTGATCGCGGGTTTTTTCGGGGATGGCACGCCAGTGACTTAATAGACCGATATCACGAGGCCGCGCGTTTCTGGCGTGACTACAGCGCCATCTTCGAAATGACTATTTCGGAGCTCGAGCTATCGATCGAGCAGGCCAACCGCATCATTGCCCGCGAGGCCGAAACACAACGCTCGGCCAAGGGCGGGGGATGAATAGAGAGGAAAATGTTCCATGGCTGACCAAACCCTTCGAGCAATTCTTACCGTCGTCGATCGCGTGTCGGCGCCGATGCGTGCGATCAACCAGCGCTTGCTCGCGCTCACCGCGCCACTCCGCAAGGTCGGGCTGGCCATGGGCGAGTTCGCCAACGTCTCGGGTCTGACCAATCTCGGCCACGCCGCCGGCAATGCGCTGGCGCATATTCGCTCGCTCGGCGCCGGTATCATGGGCCTGGCGGGACCGCTCGGTGCGCTTGCCGGCGCCGGCGCGCTCGCCGGCTTCGCCGAAATGATCCGCAGCGCCGCCGAATTCGGCAAGAACCTGCACGACGCCTCGATCATGACCGGCGTCGCGGCGCAAGCGCTCGCCGGGCTCCATTATGCCGCCGGCATGGTCAATGTCGACGCCGGCCAGCTCGATATCGGCCTGGCGCGGATGAACCGCAATCTGGTCAATGCCGCCGGCGGCAAGAACAAGGACGTCGCGGCGATCTTCGATCGCATGGGGATTTCCCTGCGCGACGCGAACGGCCATATCAAGAGCGCCGACCAGCTGCTGCCGGCGGTCGCCGATGAGTTGAAGAACCTTCAGAATCCGGCGTTGCGCGATGCTGTGGCGATGGCGCTCTTCGGCCGATCTGGCGCCCAATTGCTGCCGCTGTTGACCAAGGGCAGCGCCGGCCTGGCTGAAATGACCGCCGAGGCGAAGAAGCACGGCCTGGTCATGAGCGACGAAGCAACCGCCAGCGCGGCCAAATTCGCGGACGGCTTGCGCAATCTCACCGAATCCGTGCATGGCACCACGCTGGCGATCGGGCAGAAGCTCTTCTCGGTATTCGGGCCGATGCTCAAGCACCTGACCGACTGGATCGACGCCAATCGTCAGCTGATCGCCACCAAGATCGGCGATTTTGTCATCGGGCTCGCGCGCTGGCTGAAGCAGATCGATTGGGTAGCGGTCAAGCAGGGCGCGCTCACGTTCGCGCATGTCGTGCTCGGCGTCGCGCGGGCGATCGGCTCGGTGCTGCGCTTACTCGGTCCGTTCTGGTCGGCAATCTTGATCTTGGGAGCCGTCCTGGGGCCGACGATCCTTAGCCTCGGTAGGCTCGCCAAGGCGCTCGGCGGCGTCGCCTTGCGCCTCGGCCTCTTCGCGCTGGCGCCGGTGATCGTCATGTTCGGGCAATTGTTTACCGCGATCGAGGCGGGCATTCCGGTGATGGCGGCATTCAATGCGGTGCTTCTCGCCAATCCGATCGGCCTCATTGTCCTGGCGATCGCCGCGCTGGGCGTCGCAGCGTTCATATTGTGGAAAAACTGGGACACGATTTGGAAGGGGATCGCTGACACGGTTGATTCGACTTGGGCAAAAATTAAGGATAACCCGCTCATCCTTGGCGCGGGCTTTGCGGCAAACCTGCTCACGAATCCGGGCGGCATCGTCGCCGCGGCGATGGCCTCCACCGCGACTCAGCCGGCGGCACCTGCCGTTGCCGGCAGCGCCTTCGGGTCCGCGATTCCGCGGGTGGGAGAAATATCGCCGATGGAACGATATCCGGCCCCCTATGGACCCGGAACGCGTGGCGCATCAGGGGCCGCCGCCGCAGGAGGCAAGGTCAAGGTCGCGGTGAGCTTCGACAATCTGCCACAGGGGGCCCGGGCGAAGGCAACGACCGAGGGGAATGTCTCGGATCCCGACCTCGCCGTCGGCTATGCGATGAGTTACTAAGCCATGGCCGTCACCCTTACCGTCGCCGGCCAGATCTACACGAGCTGGACCGCGATTCGCGTCACGCGCGGCTTGAAGCGCGCCGCCTCCGACTTCTCGATCGAGGTCACCGAGGCCTGGGCCGGAACCGCCGGCGGCGTCGCGGCGCCCTGGCGCATCCCGCCCTTCGCGGCCTGCGTCGTCGCCGACGACGGCGATCCGATCCTGACAGGCTACGTCGACGACTATCTGCCGAGCTTCGGGCCGGCCGATCATCGCGTCGCGATCGCCGGCCGCTCGCGCACCTGCGACCTGATCGATTGCATGCCGCTCTTCGACAGCAACCAGTTCAAGGGCTATACCCTGGCGGCGATGGCCAAGGCGCTCGGCGCGGCCTTTGGCGTTGGCGTCGTCGTGCAAACCGACGTCGGCGGCGGTTTCCCCGACGCGACCTTCGAGCGAGCCGAGACGGCCTTCGACTTCCTAGAGAAGCTGGCGCGGATGCGCGGAATCCTGTTGACCGACGACGAGCACGGCAATCTTGTTCTCACCGTCGCCGGCTCTGGCAAGGCCGCGGGCGCGCTGATCCAGGGCGAGAATGTGCTTTCCGCGCGCGGCAAGCTGTCGGGCCGCGACCGCTTCTCGCAATACACGATCCGCAGCCAGGTCGGCATGGCCGCCGCGCAGGAAGTCGACACCGCGGTCAAGGCGATCGCGAAGGATCCCGCCGTGCCGCGCTTTCGGCCGTGGGCCGACCTTGCCGAAAGTATGGCGTTGACCGCCGACGCGCAGCTTCGCGCCAATTGGGAACGCGCGCACCGCGCCGGCGAAGCGATCAGCGCGACCCTGACGGTGCCGGAATGGCGCCAGCCGAACGGCACGCTGTGGAAGGTCAACCAGCTCGTCCCGGTCAAAAGCCCCTATCTCGAGATCGATACGACGCTGCTCATCAGCAAGCTCGGCTTTTTGCTCGACGCCCAGGGCAAGCGGACCGAAATCACCGTTTCGCCGCCCTCGGCCTTCACGCCCGAGCCCATCACGGCGGCCGCTGCGTTCGGCGGCGGCACCAATCCGCAATGGGATGGCGTCACGGCGGTCAAGGAATGAGTCCGGCCCAGATAAAAGCCGCGCTGCGGGCGCTGGCCGGCGGCCTCGCCAACATGGTGACCCGCGGCAAGCTGCTCGCCGCAGCCTAATGGATCTCTTGCCGTCAATCGCTCGCCTCGATTCTCTCTGCGATCTCTATGTCGACGTTACAAGCTACGCAACGGCGCATCGCTGGCCTGAGCAGACGATCCACGCGGCCCGGTGCCTTGCTCATACTCTCGAAAAAATAGCCGGTGAGATCGATACCGCGGACGATCCACAAGCCGCACGCATTGCTCTCGCCGCGGCCCGCGCGGCGCTGCCGAGAGCCTTTGAAGCGTTCGGCCGTGCGATCGGCGAGAACATAGCGACCGGATCATCGCTCAAGCGAGCGCGGCGGCGTCGCGATCCGGAAACCGGGAAGCTGATCGAGGGCGAAGGAACGTCGAAGGATTGAGAAATTGACACCGACTCATAACAATGATTCCCTAAGGGCATTCGCTCGGCGCCCGCGCCGATCGCGGGCATGAGCTTGAGGGATGTTCTGCTATGGCAACCTCTCGGATTCTTCAATTTCCGGACCTCCGTAAACCGGAAAAACTACTCGTCGACACCGCGATGCTTGAGCCGCTCTTCGCATATAAAAGAGAGGATCCAAACCAACTCATGGCGATTGCAAAAATGGCGACTCGCGCTAATGACGCGTATCTTGATCGCCCGCGAAATCGCCCGGAGGCGAGGTCGGAGCAAGCGAAAGCCAACGCCGCTGCTATGGGATTCATCGCATTCGGAATGCTCTTGGGGTTTGAGTTCGACGATATCGTGAGCTTCGTGCAGAAGTAGGAAAGGGGATCAGATGAACGGAAACATTTCGCCTGAGCTCGTTACTCTGCTTGAGCAGCGGCGTCCGCTTGAGCACGCATTTGGGAAGGCAAATGCCGCGGCTGATGAGTTGGAATACGCGATCAAGCGCAAAGAGGGGCCGGCGCTCGCACGCGCACACGAGCTGTCTCGACTGCGCGAGATTGAGGCTGCCGCGCTCACCGTTTGCGATGAAAATGATCGTACGATCGCAGGTTTTCCGGCTCGCACAATCGGCGATTGCGTCGCAAAGCTGCGCATTTTTGCAACCGAAGTTTTCGGTATCGAGCTCTTTCCGGATGACGGTCGTCTGGACGCCGCGTATTTGCGTGGAGCGATCGCAGATCTGCAGCGTCTTGCCGTGGCGTGAGCGGCGGGTTCAGGCGATGGGACGACGTGCCGCGGGTGAAGGCGTGACGCGTGCTGTTAGTTATGCAAGATTGACGAATGCCTGTTTCCGGACGAAACCAACTGCAAGACCTTATCGATAGCCCGAGTGAATCGCTTGAGGTCGAATATAAATCTTGGCTTGATTTGCAAAGCAGTGAGGTTAAGGCGGATCTCGCTCGCCATATTGCTGCAATGGCGAATCACGGCGGCGGAACAATAATTTTTGGCTTCGACGATTCCATGCAACCGGTATCCGGAAAGTCGATGAATCTAGATCGAGATATCGTTTCAGGGATAGTGAAGCATTATCTCGAGCCCCCATTCCAATGTGATGTCGTGACTATCCGATCGAGAGCCGGAATGGATCACTCCGCGATCGTTGTGCCGCCCCATAAGGCCGTCCCAATTTGTGCTAAAGCGGGCGGCCCGATGGTGAATGGCAAACCGAAAGGCATCATTCAGGCCGCTTACTACATTCGTAAAACGGGGCCCGCGAGTGAGCAGATCACGACGGCAAACGAGTGGAACCCGCTTATTCGGCGGTGTGCGATGCATGAACGCACGGCTATTGTCGGAGCAATCGATGCGGCGCTTCGGGGCGGCCACGCCGCCGAGGGTAATGACGATGCATTACAAAAATGGCATGAAGCCGCGCATAAAGCATTCATGGATATCGCCACCAAGGATGATCGGGAGCCGCGGCTCGATAAGAATCATTTTCAACTGAGCTATTCCATTGTGACGAGCGACGGGAAACAGATAGAGCCGAGTCGACTCAATCTCATACTTCATGAAATAGACGGCGAAATCCACGACACGGTTAAGTCGGGCTGGACGGTATTTCATCCATTCAATATAGATCCCATCGGACCATATTTTAATACGGATCCAGCAAGCGGACTCGGAGATCGCGATTTTCTCGAATGCGCGTTGCTAAAAAAACCAATGTTCCGAGAAATTGGATTTGATTTCTGGCGCATATCACCCGACGGCAAGGCCACGGTGATCCGCGAATACTGGGAAGATTCACCGGAATTTGTTGCGCCTTTAGGAGCTCAGCGCGGAACCATTTATAGCCCAAATGTACTGAGCCAAACATTGGCAGAGCTTGTGCGGCACGCTCGTGGATTAGCAGAGCGATTCGACACAGCAACAGACGTCGTTTTTAGGTGCGAGTGGTGGGGTCTCGAGGGAAGGGTCATTGGAGACCCATCGGCCGGTTGGTTTCCGAATCAATATCAGTCGAAGACAGCTCACCGGATTACGACCGGATCCTGGCCTGTGGGCGCCCTCGCGTCGAATCTGCCGGAAATTGTTTCGGCATTAGGTTCGTCGGTGACGCGCGCCTTTGGAATTATATCCGGGCCCGTCTTTACGGCGGAGTGGATAGCTGGACAGCGGCAACGCTGGCTGCATTAAACCGCGTCGATTGGCACCCAAATTGGCACCCCGACACGCTGGTATAGGCTGGATTACGAGTATCTATGATTACTAGCTGAACCGACTAATGCGCCAAAACCACCAGAAATCCTGGCGTAAATGTACCGGTTGGACGGCGTGGGATAGCCCAGGACAGCGTTTAACGCATTTCAAGACCGGTGCCTTAAACCGCTCGGCCACCCATCCGAATTTATTATCGGCGATCCGGCGATGGCCGGGAAGAGCGACACCGCTCCGTGACCCCAGGCCAAGACAGAACCGCGAGCGGGAACCTGCCGCCAAAAAGCCCGTTAACAGGCCGAGGCATTGCCGCCTTGAAGCAGAGGAGCCCGCTCATGCGCCGTCTTTTGGTGATTTTCGTCGTCGCCTTTGCCTTAAGCGCTTGCGGCCACGCCGATCGCGACGCGCCGCCGGCCCAGACCACGGTCATCATGCCGCCGTCGCAGTCGGGCGCGGCGCCGCCTTCGAGCGTCAGCAGCTACAGCACCTCGACGACGACCACCACCTGCACGCCGGGTCTGCTGCAGGGTTGCTGATCCCGGCGCGGAACCTTTCGGCAACCGAATGATTAGTGTTCTACAGGGCCGAGTGGAGGAATCGTCATGCGTATGACCGCCTGGCAACGCCGCCGCAAAGTCACGACCGCAACATAAATCGGCCATAAAGCGCAGCGCAGACTGATCCCGCCAAGATGCGCCCCGCTGTTTTTTCGAGATTCATCGCCGGGCGCCGGTACACGCAAGGTTACTTTTTTCAATGGCAGGCGACTGCCGCAAGGCCCGGATCACCCGGACCACATGAGGAAAACAAGAGGCAAATGAACATGCAGAATTTCACCACCACCAAGACTGTTCTCGTGACGGCCACGGCGATATGCGCGCTGTTGCTCGCCGCTCCCGTCAACGCCGGCCCGCGCGACATCCAGCTCGCTCAGGCTTCCACAACGACGCAGGCTCCTTCGGCCCCTCCCGGCGTGCAACCTTCGACTCCGGAATCCACCAGCGGCCATGACCAGGTTCTGACTCCGGCGGCAAGCTCCCCGGCAATCGCGAGTGCGCCGCCGACGGCCGGCATGAGCCATTCCAAGAGCGCTGCCAACCCGGAAGATCGCGTCGAGGCTCGCATCAAGCAGCTCCATGCCCAGCTCCATATCACGCCGGCGCAGGAGTCGCAGTGGAACCAAGTCGCGCAAGTCATGCGTGATAACGCGGCCAGCATCGGCGGCCTGATCCGGCAGCGGCAGCAGAACGCCAAACAGTTCACGGCGGTCGACGACCTCAAGAATTACGAGGCGATCGCGGACGCCCACGACAAGGGGCTCGAGAAGTTGGTGCCGGCATTCGAAACGCTCTATGCCTCGCTCTCCGACGCGCAGAAGAAGAGCGCCGATCGGCTCTTCCGCGGCGCGCCGCATCATTCGGAGTCCATGGCCAAGAAGGGCACCTGATCGATCGCGCCTCATTTGAAAGGATAGGCTCCATGACAAATAACAAGAAGACCGGTGCGATTCTGGCGGTCCTTGCCGCGGTCACGTTCGCCGCCGTGGCGCCCGCTTTGGCCCAAGATTACCGTGATCGTGGCGATTACCGTAATCAAGAGCGTAGTCGTTACAACGAGAACCGGTACTATGGTCCGACTTACTACGGTCAATACTACGGGCCGGGCTATGTCTATGCCGCGCCACCGCCGGTGGTCTACGCGCCGCCGCAATCCGCGGGCATCGATTTCATCTTTCCGATCCACATCCGCTAAGCCTCGCGAGAGGTTCGGAAAAGTCGCGCGGCGTCAAGCCGCGCGGCTTTTTCTTTGCCGAACGAATCCTCGCCTGCGGAAGCCTAATGCGCGTGGCCGGCGGGACGCTAGGCGGTGGCGCGTTCGCGGTCGCCGGCGGCCAGCGCCGCGCGAATCTGCGCGATCACCGGCGACCAGCTTTCGCCGGGCCGTTGCTGAAAATGGTAGGTGGTCGGGGAGGTTGCCGACGGGACGGCGTCGGCCGGCAGCATGACCCAGGTCGGAATCCCGAGGCCGCCGGCACGCATCGCGACGACACCGTCGGTCGCGATCACCAAATCGATATGGCCGAGTAAATTATCCGCTGCCGCGCCGCCGGTCTCGCAGAACGATACATCGGCAATGCTGCAGCCGAAAGGACTGGCGCCGATCGTCGTCACGGCCGCGCGGTCGAGCGCGAAGAAGCGGGCGCCGGGTTGCGCCAGCAGCGCCGCCAGCTCGAAGACCGGCGGATGCTCGCCGGCGAGGGCGATGCCGATCTTTAATCCGCCGCCGGCAAAGAACGGGTCGAAGGCGACGGCGCGCGGGTCGATTGCCGTGGACGCCGAGGTGGCGGGAACCGGCGTCGGCGTTTCGCCGGCGAAAGCGGCTCCGGCGCCGAAGATGGCGAGGGCGTTGGCGATTTCCTGCGTCACGCCGGACCAGTCGCTTCCGCGCTGGCGATAGAGCAGCAGCGACCGGTACCATGGCGTCTCGCTGCGCTCGCGTGCCCAGCGCCAATGCGGCTGGCGCGACAGCATGACCCAGGCCGGGCGGCCGAGCGCGCCGGCAAGCTGGGCGATGGCGTTGTCGGCGGCAATGACCAGGTCGAGTTCGCCGATCAGCGTCGCGGCGTCGGCGAAATCGGCGAGGCCGGCAGAAAGATCGGTCATCTTGCCGGCGAAGGGGCTGGCGGCGAGCTCGGCAGCGGCGGTATCGAGCGAGAAGAAGCGGATGCCGGGAATTTCGAGAAGTCCGGCGAGCTCGGCGAGAAGCGGCCCGCGCATGCCGGGATCGGCGCTCCAGGCGAGCCCGACCTTGAATCCGGGACCGGCCAGGAAGGGCGCGAACAGCTCGCGTCGCGCCGGATCACTCGCGAGATAGGGGTCGCTGGTCACCGTATCGACGGTGATGCCGAGCCGGTTGATGAGGCTGCCCATCGGGAGGTGCGCGTCGAAGAACGGCAGCTCGCCGCCGAGCGGCACGACCTCGTCGATGTCCTTGCAGCTGCGGAAAAGGCGCATCAGGGGCGCGGGGCAGGTGACGACGATGCGTTCGGCGAAGCTATGCAGATCGTGCGCGAAGCGGATCATCTGGATTGCTTCGGCGGCGCCGCTTTCGCACCACAGCAGCAGCGTTTGGCCCGGCGGCAGCGGGTTCCCGTCCCACAGCGGCGCCGGCAATTCGGGCAGGCGGCCAGCGGCGGTCTGCCAGCGCCATTCATATTCGGCGCTGCCGTCGGGGTAATCGCCAGCAGCGAGCAGCGTCTCGGCAAGGCTGAGATGGATGGCCGGCTGTTGTGGCGCCAGCGCGATGGCGCGCACCAGATCCTGCGCCGCGGCTTTGAGCTCGCCCTGCGCGGCATGAGCCAGTCCGAGACCGTGCAAAGCGGCGGCGCCGTCGGGCTTCAGCGCCGCGGCGCGTTCGAAACAACGGCGTGCATCGTCGGGCTTACCCTGTTCCAGCAGCACCACGCCGGCGAGAATCAGCGCTTCGATGTGATCGGGCTTGAGCTTGAGCGCCAGGTGGGCGCATTCGCGGGCCTGATCGATGCGGCCCAGCGCCTTCAGCGCGTGCCCCAGATTGACCAGCGTGTCGGCCGATTTCGGTTGTACGAGAAGGGCGTGCCGCAGCGGCACCACCGCTTCCTCGAGGCGGCCCTGCTGGCGCAGCACGGTGGCAAGATTGTTCAGCGTCGGGACGTGATCGGGCTGCGCCGCCCGCGCCGCGTCGAGGAACTGGATCGCCTGATCGGCCTTGCCGGTCTGCGCCAGTGTCGTGCCGAGGAGGAAAAGGAGATCCGGCGTCGCGGGCGCAAGCTGCAGCGCCGCGGCGAGCCATTGTTCTGCCTCGACGAAGTGTTGCTGGCGCAGTGCCTCGACCGCCGCGCGTTTGAGGTTCTCGACCGTCGGATTCATAGGCCGAAACGTAGTGAAAAAAGATTTATGAATCGGCAAGAAGCGCCGCCGCGTGCCGTGAACCAGCGATTCGCTCCCGTGCAATGGTCACGCTGTGGCGGGCCGCAAGACACAAAAGGGCCTTGGTTCGCGGCGAGAATGTGATGGTTCCCGCCCGCGAAGGCGGTTGGTTAAGCGTTGATTAAGGAGAGTGCAATGGGACAGTGGCGATTGACGGAAGAGCCCAGCCTGGAGGATCTCCTCGACGACAAGGTTATCGAGCCGGTGATGCGGAGCGCCGGCGTCGACCCGGTTGAGTTGCGGCGGCAGCTGTCCGAAGTCGCGTATCGGCTGGTGCAGCGCGACACCGATTAGAGTCAGGCGGCGGGGCGCGCGCCGGAAGGCGTCGCGCCTTCGCCCCTCGGCGCCGTCGCGGTGCCGGCTGCCAGCGGCAGCGTGACCACCGCTTTCAAACCCGGCACATTGTCTTCGAGCCAAGCGGCGCCATCGTGCAGCTTCGCCACGGCGCGCACCAGGCTCAAGCCAAGACCGTTGCCCGGTGTCGATCGGCTGCCTTCGAGCCTCACGAAACGATCGAACACCGCTTCGCGCCGGTCGGCGGCCACGCCAGGGCCGCTGTCGGCGACCTCGATCCGCGCCTGGCCGTTGGCGGCTCGCACGCTCACGGTCACCGTCCCGGAAGGCGTGTATTTGAGCGCGTTGTCGAGCAAATTGGCGAGCGTCTGCGACAGCAGGTGCCGGTCGCCGCGCACCGGCACAGGGCCGAACGATTCGAAGTGCAACGCGATGCCTTTTTCATCCGCCACCGGCTCGTAGAGGTCGGCGACGGCGCGCGCCGCCTCCGCCAGATCGACGATGGTGGCGTTGTCGCGCCGCGAGCCGGATTCCGCCTCGGCGATGCTCAGCAGCGCGTTGAAGGTGACGAGGAGGTGGTCGGCCTCGGTGATGGTCTCGCGCAGCGCCTCGGCGTAATGCGCGACGTCGGCTTTTTCGAGCAGCGTGACTTCGAGCCGCGCCCGGAGCCGCGACAGCGGCGTGCGCAGATCATGCGCGATGTTGTCGGTAACCTGTCGCATGCCGACCATCAGCCGCTCGATCTGGTCGAGCATGGCATTGAGATTGGCGCCGAGCTGGTCGAACTCGTCGCCGCTGCCGGTGAGCGGAATGCGCTGCGTCAGATCGCCATGAATGATCTGCTTGGCGGTGTCGGCGACGGTTTCGACGCGGCGCAGCATCTGCCGCGTCATGAACAGGCCGCCGACGATGCCGAGCCCCATGCTCAACAGCGCCGACCAGGCGATGGTGCCGAGGATGCGCGCGCGGAAGGCGGTGGCGTCGCGGATGTCGCGGCCGACCAGCAGCCGGTCGCCGCCTTGGACGAGCAGAATGAAAGCAAGGCCGGTGTGGGTTTCGACCCCATCGCCGCCGGTGCGGATATCGAGCGGGAAGCTGACCCAGCCCGGCCGGACCGACTGGGTTTGCGGCCACGCGGAAATGTTGCCGGCGATCGGATGCAACGCCGGATCGGTGAGAAGATAAATCATATTGTCGACGCGCTCGGTCTGGCTGCGCTCGTGAATGAGCTCGATCAGCCCCGCCAGGCCGCGCTGCTCGTATTGCTCCTGCAAGCCGCGGATCTCGGCCTCGATGGTCGCCTCGATCTGGCGCTGGATGAAACCGGCGGTCGAAAGATAAAAGAAGGCAAGCAGCGTCAGGACCGAGACGGCGAACAGCACGAAATAGAGCGCCGCCAGCCGAAACGCGTTGGTATTGAAGAAATGGCGCAAGCTATTCCGCGCTCAGGCGATAGCCTGCGCCGCGTACCGTGTGCAGCAGCGGTCGGTCGAAGCCCTTGTCCAGCTTCTGGCGCAGCCGACTGATGTGGACGTCGATGACGTTGGTCTGCGGGTCGAAATGATAATCCCAGACGTTTTCCAGCAGCATGGTGCGCGTCACTACCTGGCCAGGGTGCCGCATCAGGAATTCCAACAAGCGGAACTCGCGCGGCAGCAGCTCGATCTCCTTGCCGCCGCGCTTCACGCTGCGCGCGAGCAGATCCATCTCGAGCGCGCCGACCTTGAGCTTGACCGGGGTGCTGCCCGACGGCCCGCGCCGCAGCAGCGCCTCGATCCGCGCCAGCAACTCGGCGAAGGCGAAAGGCTTGACCAGATAATCGTCGCCGCCGGCGCGCAACCCCTTCACCCGGTCGTCGACCGCGCCAAGCGCGCTCAGGATGAGGACCGGCGTCTTGATCTCCGCGGCACGCAGCGCGGAGATGACGGCGAGGCCGTCCATGCCCGGCAGCATGCGGTCGACAATGAGCGCGTCATAGGTGCCGCCGGTCGCTAGGAACAGCGCGTCGCGGCCTTCATGCGCCTGGTCGACGACATAGCCGCTTTCGCCCAGGCCCTTGGCGATATAGGCCGCCGCCTCGCGGTCGTCTTCGATGACGAGGAGCTTCATCGTCCCGACCATAGCGCGCCCGGAGGACGACGGAAATCCCCGCCTTGCGGGCCGGGAGCCGCCGCGGGCCATTGCCGCCCGGCCGCCGATGTGTAGACTGCCGGCGCGCGAGCCTTATTCGGAGCCCGGTCGTGGCGGTTTCATCCTTGGCGCTCGATCTCGGCCGGCTCCAGAACATCCTGGTCGTCAAGCCGGACCGGATCGGCGATTTCATCCTGGCGACCCCTTTCCTGCGCGGGCTGCGTGCCTCGGCGCCCAAGGCCAAGATTTATGCCGCGGTGTCGCCGGCGGCGGCGCCACTCGCCTTCGCCTCGCCCTATATCGATTATTTCGTCGCCATGCGCATCGACCCGCAGGCGCGCGCGCTCGACATCAACGCGCCGGACCAGCGCCACGGCCAGGCCTTCGGCTCGGCGATGAACCGGCGCGCCTTCGACCTGACGGTGGTGCCGGTGTTCGATTTCGACAGCTACGGCGCGGGCTTTCTCGCCAAGCAGAGCGGCGCCAAGCACGTCGTCGGCTTTGCCGAGGGCAATACGCCGCTCAAGGCGGAGCGTAACAAGGGCGACGATAAGGCCTATTACACCGACGTCCTAAAGCGCAGCGCGGCGGCGCATGAGGTTGAGCACAATCTGGCTCTGCTCGATTTCATCGGCGGCAAGCGCGCCGGCGATGCCGTCGAGGCGGTGCTGGGGGCGGCGGACAAAGCGACGGGAGCCAAGCTCGCCGCCGAAGCGCGGCGCCGGCTCGGCGTCGAGCGGCTGATCGCGGTGGCGCCGGTCGCGGGTTATCGCGCCAAGGAATTGCCGCCCGAGATGCTGGCGCGGATCGCCGGTGAGGCGGCCAAGGCCCTCGGGGCCGGTATTGTCATCCTGGCCGATCCGCGCCACGCGCAACTCGGCGGCGCGGTGGCGGAGCTGCTCAAGGGCAGGGCGGTCGATCTGAGCGGCAAGACGACCCTGCCGGTCGCGGCGGTGGTGATCGGCGAGAGCGCCGCGGTCATCGCCATGTGCGCGGCGCCGGGGCATGTCGCGGCGGCGCTCGGCATTCCGGCGGTGGTCTTTTCCTGCCATCCCAAGAACAGCCGCGAGCCGGCACATTTCCATTCGCCGCTGCGCTTCCGGCCCTGGGCGGCGGCCGGGCGGGCGCTGGTGATTCAGCCGGAAAAGCCGCAGGCGCCCTGCACGGTGACCTGCGCCGCCAACGAATCGCATTGCATCGGCGCCATTGGTCTCGAGGCCACGGTCGAACAGGTGAAAAACTTCCTCGCCGCGGCGGCCAACAACACCGCAAAAAGTCCCACCAAGGCAAAGGCCGCGCCGGTTCGGTAAGCCGGCTAGGTGAGCGTCGTGACCAATGCCACGAGCCAGCCCAGTGCCAGGATTGCTACGGTCTGACGGTCGAATCCCTTGATAGCCATGATTTGTCCTCCCGAAGTTTTGGCCTGATTTCAGTCCCGACTTCGGAGGGAAACTAGCAAAGGAACATATCAAGAACAAGAGATTTCGTCTCTCGATCCAAGGCATTGATACTTATAACTTTTCTGCCGCCTTGATCTCCGCCCGGGCGATCGACCGGAGATGCACTTCATCCGGGCCGTCGAGAATCTGCAGCGCCCGGCCCCAACTCCAGATATCCGCCAGCGGCGTGTCCTGCGTCAGGCCCTTGGCGCCGAACACCTGGATGGCCCGGTTGGCGATCGCCACCTGCATGCGCGGCACGGCGACCTTGATGAGCGCCACCTCACGCCGCGCCGCCTTCGTGCCATGTCGGTCGATCAGCCAGGCCGCCTTCAGAACGAGGAGCCGCGCCTGCTCGATCTCGATGCGGGAGAGGGCGATCCATTCGCGCACCGTGCCGTGCTCGGCCAGGGCCTGGCCGAAGGTCTTCCGGTTGCGCGCGCGCTCGATCATCAGCTCCAGCGCCAGCTCGCATTGCCCGATGGAGCGCATGCAGTGATGGATGCGTCCCGCGCCGAGCCGCGCCTGCGCCAGGGCAAAGCCGCCGCCTTCCTCGCCCAGCAAATTCTCCGCCGGCACGCGCACCCTGTCGAACAGCATCTCGCAATGGCCCTGCGGATGGATGTCGTGCATCACCGGCGGATTGCGGACGATCTTCACGCCCTTTGCCTCGGCCGGCACGATCACCATGCTCTGCCGCTTATGCGCCTCGGGGCGGTCGGGGCTGGTCTGGCCCATGACAATGAAGAGCTTGCAGCGCGGATCGGCGGCGTTGGTGATGAACCATTTACGGCCGTCGATCACCCAATCCTTGCCGTCGCGCGCGATCGAGGTCCGGATGTTGGTGGCATCCGACGACGCCACCTCGGGCTCGGTCATGGCGAAGGCGGAGCGGATTTTTCCTTCCAGCAGCGGCAGGAGCCATTGTTTCTTCTGCGCCGGCGTCGCGGCGAGATGCAGCAGCTCCATGTTGCCGGTGTCGGGCGCGTTGCAGTTGAACACCTCGCTCGACCATGGGGTGCGGCCCATGATCTCGGCGCAGGGCGCGTAATCGAGATTCGACAGCGCGGTGCCCGGCTCGTCGGCTTTGAGGCCGGGCAGGAACAGGTTCCACAGGCCGGCAGCGCGTGCCTTGGCCTTCAGGTCCTCGATGAAGGGTGGCGGAAAGACGCCCTTCTCAACGCTCGTCGCATAATCATGCTGGCGCGGCACCACATGCGACGCGATGAATTCCTTCAGCTGCGCCTGGACGCGCTTGGACTTGTCCGAGAATTCGAAGTCCATTTTCCCCCGCTTCCGTCGAATCGAAAGGATAAGCCATATTGGCGGCATGACAAAGGGAAGGGCGCTTGCCGTCCTGTGGCTGGTCTTGGCGGCATCGCCGGCCGGAGCGCGCGAGCTGGCGCCGGCCAGCGCCGACGCGATCGTCGCGGCGCTCGAGCAGGCCCAGCCGGGCGATATCGTCACCATCGCGCCCGGGCGCTACGAGCTGCCGGGCATGAAGCTGCACCAGGACGGGCCGATCACCGTTCGGGCGGGACACGCGGGTGAGGTCGAGCTGCGCTCGGCCGCGACGGAGTTCATCAAAGTCGCCGGCGCCGACTGGACGTTCGAGAATCTCGACATTGCCGGGATCTGTACCGACGACAGCCGATGCGAGCATGCCTTCCACATCGTCGAGGGTGCCGACCGCACCATCATCCGCAACAACCGCATCCGCGACTACAACGCGCATATCAAGGGCAACGGCGAGAACGGCCGCTTTCCCAACAGCGTGCTGATCGAGGGCAACATGCTTTTCGGCACGCATCCGCGGCGGACCGACAATCCGATCGCGCCCATCGACGTGGTCGGCGGCAAGGGCTGGATCGTGCGCGGCAATCTGATCGCCGATTACGGCAAGACCTTCGATCATCCGGCGTCGCGCACCGACGATTACGGCTACGCGTTGTTCTTCAAGGGCAACTCGTCGTCGACGGCGATCGAGCGCAACGTCGTGCTCTGCGCCGACCGCCTGCCGCATCTGCCCTATACGCGCGGGCTGTCGCTCGGCGGCAGCGCCACCGGGCCGCAATATTGCGAGGGAAGCTGCGACAACGACGAGAACCGCGACAGCGTTATGCGCGACAACGCCGTGCTTGCCTGTCCGGGCCAGCCCGGCATCTATCTCTTCCGCGCGGCGCGGGCGCAGGTGACCGGCAATACGCTGATCGGCACTGGCGGCATCGTTGCAGTGGCGCCCGACACCTCGGCGCGTGTGGTCGATAATGTGATCGCCGGCGGCGGCCTTTCAAGCAGCGCCGGCGCGCATCTCGATCTCGGCCATAGCGTGCATATCGAAGCGAAATCCGCCGCGACAGCGCCCGATTTTGCGGCGAAGGCGATTGCCGCCTATCGCGCTTATGCGGCGAGCCTGAAGCGGTAGAGGCCTAACTCTTGGGCTGGAAGCGCAACGCGCCGGCGTCGACCGTGCCGGTGCTGGGCCGTGCCGCGATGCCGAGCGGCGAGAGCGGCTCGTAATTCGGCAGCAGCTTGAACCCGGCGCCTTGGCCCGGATCGGCGCCGGCGCCGATCGCCGGCGAGCCGGGCAGCAGATGATAGTCGCCATGCGCCGCATCGACGAAGCGCACGTCGCCGACGACGCGGTTGCCCTGGTTGCCGTTGGCGTTCAGTTCGGGATCGTTGCGGCCGCCCGAGACGACGTTGTTGATGAGCTTGCCCGCGCCTTGCAGCACGGCACCCGGGCCGGCGAAGATGTTGTCGGCGATGAAGGCCGGATTCGGCCCGCGCGAGCGCACGAAGATGCCGCTCGAGCGGTCCATCAGCATGGTGTTGCCGACGACGTAGAGCTCCTGCACGTCTTTGGTCGGGCCTTCCATGGCGTAGGCGATCGAGGCGTAATTGTCGGCGCGCGGGCCCTTTTCGATGATGTTGCCGATGACGTAGCTGCGGCCGCCGTTGGAAAGGTCGATGGAATAGCTCGCCGTGCCGTCGCCGAAATCCATGATCCGGTTGTAGAGGATGTAGTTGGTCGCGGCGCGACTCTTGATGTGGTGGCCGATGATCTGGCCGTGGAAGTAGCTGCCGCGAACGATCAGCGTGCGGATATCACCGATATAGATGCCGTGGACCCGGCCGCTGTCGCTGCCGTTGCGCGCGAATTCCGAGCTTTCGATGTCGATATCGCTGTTGGCGTTGGGCGCGGTCAAAATGCCTTCCTCGTTGTCGTGGAAGTAGCAATTGACGATGGTGAGGCCGGCGCCTTCGCCGCGGATGCCGGCGCCATTGCCGTCATGCACCGTGGCGCCGGAGAACTCGATGTTCTCGATGCGGATCTTGTTGCCGTGGGTGACCCAAATGCCCTTGCCCTGGGCCGCGTTGCCGTCGGCGATGAGATGCGGCCGGCCGCCGATGCCGCGGATGACGATGTCGTTCGCCGACCAGGTCGCGACGTCGCCGCGGTAATCGCCGGAATCGATCTCGATGACGTCGCCGTCCTTGGCGAGCTTCGAGGCTTGTTCGATGGTTTTGATCTCGCGCGCCGGTCCGACATGCAGGACACGACCCGAGGGCGAGTCGGGCTTCAGCGCTGCCGGCAGCAGCGCATCATGCGGCAGCAGCGCGGGATTGGCGCCCGGCGCGCCGGCCACCGCCGGCGGGGCGCTGGAATCGAGCGGTACGGGTGCGACTGTTGCTGCCTTTGCGCCGGCTGCGGCGGGCGGTGCCGTGCCGAAGGTCACCGATTCGATGTCGCCGGGGTTGACCGGTAGCACGAGGCTGCGGCCGTCCTTCAGCTTGACGATCATATCGGCCGAGGCGGGCAGGGCCAGGGCAACCGCCGCCGAGGCAAGGACGACGGCACGAAAACCGCGCATGCGATCTCTCGATCCCTATAAATAAGTTGTAAAAGCAAGATATCAGATCAAATCATTAAAGTGATACTTGAGAGTGTGGTTAATGGCCACTGCTGGCGTTAACCATGTTGTCTCTCCGCGTGGTTCCAAGTCGTTAAAACCCTGATGACATAAGGGTTGCCTAGCCTTGACGCTTGGGGTTTAGTGCCGATCTAATGAGTACCGAAGCAGTCCTATATAGCTGGGTCCCATGATTATCCTCAGTAAACTGGCCGATTATGGCGTCATCGTTGCCTCGCATCTGGCCGCCGATCCCGAGCGCCAGGTAACCGCTGCGGCAGTGGCGGTGGAAACCCGCCTGCCGCGCGCCACCGTCGCCAAGCTGCTGAAGGCGCTGGCGCATGGCGGGGTGGTGACCGGCGCGCGCGGCGTCGCCGGCGGCTATCGGCTGGCGCGTCCGGCCGCTTCGATCTCGGTCGCCGAGGTGGTGGGCGCGATCGACGGCGCCATCGGCGTCACGCAATGCACGACGCATGGCCCGTCCTGCCAGCGCGCCGATTTCTGCGGCACCAAGCCCCATTGGCAGCGCATCAACGCCGCCGTCGGTACCGCGCTGTCCGGCATGACGTTGGCCGAGATGACCCCGGGTGCTTTTCTCGCGCGCTGGGCCAAGGCGCCGCCCAATTCCGGAACGGGAGCGCGGTCATGACCGACGCAACCGCCGCCATCGGCCAGCTCGGCGCGCTGCGCGAGGGCTACAAATACGGCTTCGTCACCGACATCGACAGCGACACCGCGCCGCCTGGCCTCAACGAGGACACCGTGCGCTTCATTTCCGCCAAGAAGGGCGAGCCCGAATGGCTGCTCGCCTGGCGGCTCGATGCCTTCCGCCATTGGCAGAAAATGGAGAAGCCGAACTGGGCCAAGCTGCGGATCGCGCCGATCGACTATCAGGCGGCGACCTATTACTCCGCGCCGAAAAAGCAAAGCGGACCGAAATCGCTCGACGAGGTCGATCCCGAGCTGCTGAAGACCTATGAGAAGCTCGGCATTCCCCTGGGCGAGCGCGCGGCGCTGGCCGGCGTTGCGGTCGATGCGGTGTTCGACAGCGTCTCCGTCGCCACCACCTTCAAGGCGACGCTGGCGGAACTCGGCATCATCTTCGGCTCCTTCGGCGAGGCGGTACGCGAGCATCCCGAGCTGGTGCGCAAATACCTGGGCTCCGTCGTGCCGCAGGGCGACAATTTTTTCGCCGCGCTCAACTCGGCCGTGTTCAGCGACGGCTCCTTCGCCTACATCCCGCCGGGCGTGCGTTGTCCGATGGAGCTCAGCACCTATTTCCGTATCAACGCCGCCAACACCGGCCAGTTCGAGCGCACGCTGATCGTCGCCGAAAAGGGCTCCTATGTCAGCTATCTCGAAGGCTGCACCGCGCCGCAGCGCGACGAGAACCAGTTGCACGCTGCCGTTGTCGAGCTGGTCGCACTCGAGGACGCGGAGATCAAATATTCAACGGTGCAGAACTGGTATCCGGGCGACGCCGAGGGCAAGGGTGGCATCTACAATTTCGTCACCAAGCGCGGCGCCTGCCGCGGCGCGCGAGCCAAGATTTCGTGGACCCAGGTCGAGACCGGCTCGGCTATCACCTGGAAATATCCGAGTTGCATTCTCGAAGGCGATGATTCCGTCGGGGAATTCTACTCTGTTGCGATCACCAACAACTGGCAGCAGGCCGACACCGGCACCAAGATGCTGCATCTCGGCAAGAACACGCGCTCGACGATCATTTCCAAGGGCATCTCGGCCGGGAAGGGCCAGAACACTTATCGTGGTCTGGTCAGGGTCCAGCCCAAGGCGGAGAACGCGCGCAACTACACGCAGTGCGACTCATTGCTGATCGGCGACAAATGCGGCGCCCACACGGTGCCTTATATCGAGGCGCGCAACCCGACCGCGCGCATCGAGCACGAGGCCACGACATCGAAGATCAGCGACGACCAGATGTTCTATTGCCAGAGCCGCGGCCTGTCGAAGGAAGACGCGCTTTCGCTCATCGTCAACGGCTTCTGCAAGGAAGTCCTCAAGGAGCTGCCGATGGAATTCGCGGTCGAGGCGCAAAAGCTCCTCGCCGTCAGCCTCGAAGGCAGCGTCGGATAAAGCATCATGTTGGACATCGAGAACCTGTACGCGTGCATTCCCGATGGGCGCGAAATCCTCAAGGGCGTGACCCTCTCGGTCAAGGCCGGCGAGGTTCACGCCCTCATGGGGCCGAACGGCTCGGGCAAGAGCACGCTCGCCGGAATCCTGTCGGGCAAGCCCGGTTACCAAGTCACCGCGGGCACGGTGAACTATGAGGGCCGCGACCTGCTGGCGATGCCGGCGGATGAGCGCGCGCGCGAGGGCGTATTCCTCGCCTTCCAGTACCCCGTCGAAATTCCCGGCGTGAACAACACCTATTTCCTGCGCGCCGCCCTCAACGCGAGGCGCAAGCAGCAAGGCAAGCCCGATCTCGATGCCGGCCAGTTCCTCAAGCTGGTGCGCTCCAAGCTGAAGTTGCTGGAGATCGGCGAAGATCTGCTGCAGCGCGGCGTCAATGTCGGATTCTCCGGTGGCGAAAAAAAGCGCAACGAAGTCTTCCAGATGGCGATCCTCGAGCCGAGGCTCGCCATCCTCGACGAAACCGATAGCGGCCTCGATATCGATGCGTTGCAGACCGTGGCGAAGGGCATCAATGCGCTGCGCGATCGGTCGCGCGCGGTCGTGATGATCACGCATTATCAGCGGCTGCTGAATTTCGTCGTGCCCGACCGCGTGCATGTGCTGAGCGGCGGTCGCATCGTCAAATCGGGTGACAAAAGTCTGGCGCTCGAGCTCGAGAAAAGTGGCTATGCCGCCTATGGCGACGCGGCGTGACCATGCTGGCCGAAGCCAAGCCCTATGTCGAAGCCTTCGCCGCGACGCGCGCGACGAACGAGCCGGCGTGGCTAGGCCGGCGCCGCGATGCGGCGATCAAGCGCTTCGGCGAGCTGGGCTTTCCGACGCGCCGCCAGGAAAGCTGGCGCTTCAACGATCTGCGGCCGCTGACCCGCAACGTCTTCGCGCCGGCGCGCGACGGCGCCACTGCCGAGCCGGCGGCGCTCGATCCCTGGAAGCTCAAGGTGCCGTCACATCGTGTCGTGTTGGTGAATGGCGGCTTTTCCGGCAAGCTTTCCGCCATCGGCGCGTTGCCCAAGGGCGTCTGGCTCGCCTCGACGGCGCGTACCCTGGCCGACCGGCCCGAACTGCTCGAACCGGCGTTGCGCGAGACCGACATGGCCGGCGCCCAGCCTTTCGCGGCGCTCAACGCCGCGCTGTTCGCCGACGGCTTCGTGCTGGCGCTCGAGCCCGGCGTGACCTTGGGCAATCCGGTCGAGATCATCCATCTCGAGCAGGGCGTGCAGCAATCCTTCCATCTGCGCAATTTGATTCGGCTCGGCGCCGGCAGCCGCGCGACGCTCGTCGAGACCTATGCCGGCAGCGGCGCGAACTGGATCAACGCCGTCGGCGTCATCGACTTGGCGCAAGGTGCCGCGCTGACTCACGTCACCGTGCAGGACGAGAGCCGGGAAGCGATCCATCTCGGGCAGAACCGGATCGAGCTTGCCGCCAAATCGCGCTATGAGAGTTTCGTTCTGACGCTCGGGGGCCGCTTGTCGCGCCACGACAGCCTGGTGAAGCTCGACGGCGAGGGCGCGCACGGCGTGCTCGATGGCGCTTATCTCCTGCGCGGCGAGCAGGAGGCGACCAACGCCACCTTCGTCGAGCATGTCGCGCCCGGCGGCACCTCGCGCGAATATTTCAAGGGCGTGGCGCAGGATCGCGCGCATGGCGTGTTTCTCGGCACCATCGCGGTGCGGCCTAACGCCCAGAAGACCGACGCGCACATGCTCAACAAGAATTTGCTGCTGAGTCGGCGCGCCGCCATCGACACCAAGCCCGAACTCGACATCCTGGCCGACGACGTCAAATGCAGCCACGGCGCCACGGTCGGCGATTTGGACGAGGCGGCACTATTCTATCTCGAAAGCCGCGGCATCCCGCCGGACGAAGCACGGCGCATGCTGGTCGAAGCCTTCGCCGTCGAAGCGGTGGAGCGCGTCGAGAATCCGGATTTACGCGCGCATCTGGCGGCTCATCTGTCGCGCTGGCTCGCCGGCGGAGACGGCAAGTGAACCGCGCCGCGAGCAATCTTCATCCGACGGTCAAGCCGAGCTTCGATCCGCGCGCCATCCGCCGCGACTTTCCGATCTTCGAGCGCAATCCCGGGCTCGTCTTTCTCGACAGTGCGGCCAGCGCGCAGAAGCCGGCGGTCGTCATCGACCGCGTCGACGATTATTACCGCAGCGACTATGCCAATGTGCATCGCGGCGTCTATCGCCTGAGCGCGCGCTCGACCGATCTCTTCGAGGCGGCGCGCGAGCGGGTACGCAAATTTCTCAACGCGGCGAGCGCCGACGAGATCGTCTTCGTGCGCGGCGCCACCGAGGGGATCAATCTGGTGGCCTATAGCTGGGGCATGAATTTCCTCAAGCCCGGCGACGAGGTGCTTATCACCGAATTGGAGCATCACGCCAATATCGTGCCGTGGCAGCTGATCCGGGCACGCACCGGCCTGAAGCTGGTGGTGGCGCCGATTGACGCTTCGGGTGGGATTGATCTTGCCGAATTCGAGAAGCGCATCTCGTCCCGCACCAAGCTGGTGGCCGTGACCCAGCTCGCCAACGCCACCGGCGCGATGCTGCCCGTCGAGGCCATCACGCGTCTGGCGCACAAGCACGGCGCCAAGACTCTGATCGACGGCTGTCAGGCGGCACCGCGCTTGCCTGTCGATGTGCGCGCCATGGATTGCGATTTCTATGTTTTCTCCGGCCACAAGACCTACGGCCCGACCGGCATCGGCGTGCTCTATGCCAAGCAGGATATCCTCGAAACCATGCCGCCCTGGCAGGGCGGCGGCGACATGATCGTCAACGTCACCTTCGACGAGACCACTTTCCAGAAGCCGCCGCACCGCTTCGAGGCCGGCACGCCCGACATCTCCGGCGCGATTGGCTTGGCGCGCGCGCTCGATTACATCGACGCGCTCGGCCGCGACGCCATTTTCGAGCACGAGGCGGCGCTGACCGGCTATGGCGTCGACCGGCTGTCCCGCCTGCCGGGCGTCCGCCTGGTGCCGGCGGGCCAGCGGCGCCTCGGCATTCTCTCGCTCGACGTCGAGGGTGTGCATCCGCACGATCTCGCCACCGTGCTGGATCAACATCACGTCGCCGTCAGGGCGGGCCACCACTGCGCCCAGCCACTGATGGACAAGCTCGGCCTCGCCGGCACGACGCGGGCATCGCTCGGCGTCTATAACGACGAGAGCGACATCGACGCATTTGCCGTGGCGCTCCAATCGGCGCAGAAGATTTTCGCGTGAGTTCCATGACAGCCAACGATCCGCGCGAGCTCTACCAGGACATCATCCTCGATCACGGGCGCCACCCGCGGAATTTCCACGCGCTCGACCACGCGAGCCATTTCGCGCAAGGACATAATCCGCTCTGCGGCGACCGCGTGACGGTCTACCTCGAATTGGCCGGCGACCGGATCAAGGACGTCGCCTTTGAAGGTCGCGGCTGCGCCATCTCAACCGCCTCGGCTTCGCTGATGACCGAGGTGCTCAAGGGCAAGACCGTCGCCGAGGCCGAATCGCTGTTCAAGGGATTTCACGCGACCGTCACCGGCCAGTCCGCGTCGCCGGTGCCGGCTGCGCTCGCGGACGATATGGAGCGGCTGGCACCTCTGGAAGGCGTCAAGGCCTATCCGACGCGCGTCAAATGCGCGACGCTCGCCTGGCACGCCTTCGAGGCGGCGTTGAAGAACGCGCCCGGCGCCGCCACCAAAATCGCCACCGTCAAGACCGAGTAGCCGCGATGACCGCCGACAATCCGCATGACAATCCCGCGACGAAACCGATGCAAGCCGATCCCTTCGGCTTCATGCGTGATCCCGATGCCGCGCCCCCGGTGGAGCTTGACCCGGTCGAGCGCCCGGTTCCCGATGAAGGCGATCCGGAACTGAAGGAAAAGGTGCTGGACGCGCTCAAGACCGTGCGTGATCCCGAGATCCCGGTGAACCTCGTCGATTTGGGATTGATCTACGAGCTCCTCGCCAACAAGGATGGCACCGTCTATGTCGAGATGACGCTCACCACGCCGGCCTGTCCGGTGGCCGGCGCGCTGCCGGGTCAGGTGCGCGATGCGATTTCCGCCGTGCCCGGCGTGCAGGAGGCGCGCGTCAAGCTGGTGTGGACGCCGCCCTGGGATAAGGCTCGCATGAGCGAGGAAGCCAAGCTCGAACTGGGCCTGATGGACTGAGGATTTTCGCGGGGGCGGGGGAATGCTGAAAATCTGGGGACGGTCGAACTCGTCCAACGTGCAAAAGGTGCTGTGGGTCTGCGCCGATCTCGGCATCGATTTCGATCGCCTCGATGTCGGCGGCAAGTTCGGCGGCAACGATCAGCCGGGCTACCGGGCGATGAATCCAAACGGGTTGGTGCCGACGATACAGGACGGCGATCTCATCGTCTGGGAATCGAACACGATCTGCCGCTATCTGTGCAACACGCGACGCGGCGGCGCGGCCCTCTATCCGACCGAGCCGGGCCTGCGCAGCCAGGTCGAGCGCTGGATGGACTGGCAGCTCTCGAAGCTCAACACGCCCCTGGCGGCGTTGATGTGGGGCTATTACCGCACGCCGGAAGACAAGCGCGACAAGGCGACGCTGGAAAAGTTCCGCGAGGATGCGATCGGCCTGTGGCGAATTCTCGAGACGTTGCTTGAAAGCCAGCCTTACCTCGCCGGCGATGCGTTCACGCTCGCCGACATCGTCACCGGCATCTGGCTGCACCGCTGGTACCTCTATCCCATCGAGCGCCCCGACATGCCGAAACTGAAGGCATGGTATGCGCGTCTGGAAACGCGTCCCGGCTTCGTGGCGCACATCGCCGGCCCGATCAGCTGAACGCCGCCGAGACGGCTTCGGCTCACGCAAACGTGACGCTGCGCGGCGATCGATGTTTTTATCATCACGCCGGCCGAACGCATTGGCATGCCAAATTTTGGACAGGTGGTGCTTGAAACTAAAAATTACCGGTTGCGTCGCGCTCATCGGACTCGCACTCTCAAGCGCTGCAGCCTTCGCCCAGGACAAAGCCGCTCTCGTCAAGGAGCGCCAGGATTTCATGGAACGGCAGCAACACGATTTCGACGCCATTGCGGCTTACGCCAAGGGCAAGGGCGATCAGGGATCGGCCATCGACAAGGTCAATGATTTGCTGGCGCTGGCACCGAAGATCGTCGACCAGTTTCAGCCCGGCACCAGCAGCGTCGATTTCCCCGGCAAGAGCCGCGCCAAGCCCGAGATTTGGCAGAACTGGGACAAGTTCAAGGCAACGCCCGTCACGTTACAGGCCGAGGAGCAGAAGCTGCTGGCCGCGGTGCGGGTCGGCGACCGACAGAGGGTGCAGGATCAGCTCGTTGCGACTTTCCGTGATGGCTGCGGGAGCTGTCACACCGACTACCGCGCGCCGCGCAGCTAGAGACCGACGGAGGGTCATGCAGAAAAAGCCGACGCAGAAGCTGACGCTCGCTCTCCCGATCCTCCTCGTCCTGTTGCCCTGGCAGGCGGCTTTCGCCGCCGACGATGCGGCGGTGTCGCGCGGCGCCTATCTGTTCAACGCCGCCGATTGCGTTTCCTGCCATACCGCCGCCAAGAACGGCGGCGCGCCGCTTGCCGGCGGCCGCGCGCTCGATACACCCTTTGGCATCTTCTACAGCCCCAACATAACTCCTGATCCGGCCCAGGGCATCGGCGGCTGGAGCCTGGCGGATTTCCGCCGCGCGCTGCGCGAGGGGAAAGGGCGGGACGGCGAATTCCTTTTCCCGGTATTTCCCTATGATTCATTCACCGGCATGACGGATGCCGATATCGCCGACCTCTACGCCTATGTCATGGCGCAACCGCCGTCGGCGGTTCCCGACAAGCCGCAGGCGGTCAAATTCCCCTTTGGCTTTCGGCCGCTGCTGGTCGTGTGGCGCAGTCTTTTCTTTCGCGAAGGGCCGCTCGCTCCGGTGGCGGGAAAGGACGCGGAATGGAACCGCGGCCGCTATCTCGCCGAGGCCGTGGTGCATTGCCAGGAGTGCCACACGCCGCGCAATTTTCTCGGCGGCCTCGATCGCGCCCACGCCTATGCCGGTGATCCGCAAGGACCGGACAAGCAGAAGGCGCCGAACATCACGCCCGACCACGACACCGGCATCGGCCAATGGACGATCGAGGACATCGAAACAGTGCTGAAGAGCGGGCAGACACCCGATTTCGACTCCGTGGGCGGCGGCATGGGCGACGTGGTGAAGGGGACGGCCATGCTCACCGACGACGACCGCCATGCCATCGCAATCTATCTCAAATCCTTGCCGCCGCTGCACGCGACCGATAGGAAGAAATAGCGCGCGACCAAAAACGGCGCGCCGGCAGGGAGGAAGCATGAATTTAGGCCTCAAGGGCAGAAAGGCGATCGTCTGCGCCTCGAGCAAGGGGCTCGGCAAAGGCTGTGCCGCGGCGCTGGCGGGAGAAGGCGTTGATCTCGTCATCAGCGCGCGCGGCAAGGAGGCGCTCGAAGCGACCGCAGCCGAGCTGCGCGGCAAATACAGCGTCACGGTCACGCCGCTCGTCTGCGACGTCACCACGCCGGAAGGTCGCGCGCAGCTTCTGGCCGCCTGTCCGGCGCCGGACATCCTCATCACCAACGCCGGCGGTCCGCCGCCCGGCGATTTCCACGACTGGAATCGCGAAATCTGGATCAGGGCGCTCGACGCCAACATGCTGACGCCGATCGAACTCATCAAGGCGACGGTCGACGGCATGATCGGCCGGCGCTTCGGCCGTATCGTCAACATCACATCGAGCGCGGTCAAGGCGCCGATCGACATCCTCGGGCTGTCGAACGGCGCGCGCTCGGGCCTGACCGGGTTCGTCGCCGGGATCGCGCGCAAGACGGTAAAGCACAACGTGACGATCAATAATTTGCTGCCCGGCACGATCGATACCGATCGCATCAAGTCGAATGTCGAGGCTATGGCGAAGACCTGGCAGGTGTCGTTCGACGAGGCGATGAGGCGCCGTCTGGCGGCGTTGCCGGCCGAGCGCCTCGGCACCATCGAGGAGTTCGGCGACGCCTGCGCGTTCCTCTGCGCTTCGTCGTCGGGCTACATCACCGGGCAGAATTTACTGATCGACGGCGGCGCTTACCCGGGAACGTTCTAGGCGACGGCGGCGTGCGCCTGGGCCGGGCCGAGGCTGCGCTCCGGCGGGAAATGCACCGTGATCGTGGTGCCGGCACCCACCGTGCTTTCGATGATGAACCGGCCGCCATGCATTTCGACCATGGAGCGGGCGAGGGGCAGGCCGAGACCGGTGCCCTGATATTTCCGCTGCAACGTGCTATCGATCTGGACGAAGGGCTGGAGCGCCATTTCGATGTCGGCGGGGGCGATGCCGATGCCGCTGTCGGCGATGCGGATGAACATTCCGCAATCGGCGTTGATGCCGGCGCTGACGCGCACCGTGCCGCCGGCCGGCGTGAATTTGATGGCGTTCGACAACAGGTTGAGCAGCACCTGCTTCACCATGCGCTCGTCGGCGTTGAGGATCGGAAGTTGCGCCAAGAGATCGGCTGTCAGGTCGAGTCCGGCGGTTGCCGCGCGCTCGCGCACGATGCGGATGCAAGACTCGACCGCGTCGCGCAGGTCGATCGGCATCTCGTTCAGCGACAGCTTGCCAACCTCGATCTTCGACAAATCGAGAATGTCGTTGATGATCTTGAGCAAATGGACGCCGCTCTCATGGACGTCGCGCACATATTCGCGGTAGGAGGCATGGCCCAGGGGGCCGAGCGGCTCCTGCTTCAGGATTTCGGAGAAGCCGATGATGGCGTTCAAAGGCGTGCGCAGCTCGTGGCTCATATTGGCGAGGAATTCCGATTTGGCGCGGCTCGCCGATTCGGCGCTATTCTTGGCCTCGACGAGCTGAGACTCGACGCGCTTGCGTTCCACGGCATAGCGGATGGCGCGGCCGATCAGATGCCCGTCACCTTGTCCCTTGACCAGGTAATCCTGCGCGCCTTCCTGCAGCGCCAGCATCGCCGTGGTCTCGTCCTCGAGTCCGCTGAGGACGATCAGCGGCACCGTCGGGCAATGCTCACGCATCCGCTTCACGATGGCGATGCCGCTGGCATCGCCGAGCGACAAATCGAGCAACACGATATCGAAGTCGCGTTGATCGAGAGCCTTCAGCGCCGCGTCGAGGCTTACGACGTGGACGATTTCGAAGGCAACGGTGCTCGTTTCGCGCAACAGCTCCTGGGTGAGCCGTGCGTCGCCGGGATTGTCCTCGACGAGGAGGATATGGAAGGCGCCCGGAGCGCCGGATGGCGTGGGTTCTTGCACGAATCCGCTCTCCCGCCGTTCGCTGCCTAGACCGTCGCGTGTTCGCGGTTCGGCAGCGTCACCACCGCCAGCCAGAAATTCTCGATCGCCCGCACGATCTCGATGAATTTATCCAAATCGACCGGCTTGGTGATGTAGCAATTGGCGTGGAGCTGATAGCTCTTGACGATATCCATCTCGGCTTCCGAGGTCGTCAGCACGACGACCGGGATCATGCACAGGCGCGGGTCGGCCTTCATCTCGCTCAGCACCTGGCGGCCGTCCTTGCGCGGCAGGTTGAGGTCGAGCAGTACGAGATCGGGTGTCGGAGCATCCTTCTTGTCGCCTTCGCGCCTGAGAAAGGTCAGCGCTTCGACGCCGTCGAGCGCGTGATGCAGATTGTTGCGGATCTTGCCCTCGCGCAGCGCTTCCCGCGTCAAGCGCGCGTCGCCGGGATTGTCCTCGACGAGCAGGATTTCGATCGGGCGGGAATTTTCATTAAGCATCTTTCTGCTCCATCTGTCGTGCGGCAGGCAGGGTGAAGTGAAATTGGCTGCCGAGATTCGGGGTCGATTCGATCCAGATCCGGCCGCCATGGCGCTCGATCACCTTCTTGACGATGGCGAGACCGATGCCGGTACCGGGATATTTGTTTCGCTCATGCAGGCGCTGGAAGATCAGGAACACGCGGTCGACGTATTCCTTCTCGATGCCGATGCCGTTATCGGCGACGACGAAATGCCACATCGTCCCTTCGGGCGTGGCCGAGATCCGGATCTCGGGGGCAATTTCGTCGCGGCGGAACTTGATCGCATTGCCGATCAAGTTCTGGAACATCTGAGTCAACTGCATGCGCTCGCCGAAGACGGTGGGGAGTTCCGCCACCTCGATTTTTGCCTTGGCGTCCGCGATGGCGCCCTGAAGGTTGGCCAGCGCGGTCTTCACCAATTCGTCCATCGCCAGGTTCTCCGGCGGCGCGCCCTTGCGGCCGAAGCGGGAATAGGCGAGGAGGTCGTTGATCAGCCGTTGCATGCGGTTGGCGCCTTCGACGGCGAAGCCGATGAATTCGTTCGCGTCGTTGTCGAGCTTGTCCTTGTAGCGCCGTTGCAGCATCTGGCAGTAGCTCGCCACCATCCGCAACGGTTCCTGCAGATCGTGCGAGGCGACGTAGGCGAACTGCTCGAGTTCGGCATTGGAGCGTTTGAGCTCCTCCGCATGCGCCTCGATCTCGCGGGCTTTCTGTTCGAGCTGCGCCGAGGCGGCGCGCAGCTCGGTGACGTCGCAGAGCGTGCCGGTGTAACTCACGGGCTTACCGTACTCGTCGCAATTCACGACGGTCTCGCGGTAGATGGTGCGCACCTGGCCATCGGGGCGGATGATTCGGTACTCGTAGGGCTTGTGGGGCTTGCCCGCCTCTATGTCGCTGCGAACCTCGAGGCAGATATGCTGGTCGTCAGGATGGACCATGCTGAGAAAATTGGCGTAGTTCGGAACAAAACTTTCGCGGCTGACGCCAAAGATCTCATAGGTCGTATCGGACCATTCGCCCTCGCCGGTCAGTAGATTTCGTTCGTCGCTGCCGGTGCGGGAGATGCGCTGGGCCCGTGCCAAATGCTCTTCGCTGGCTCGGAGCTTGTCGGTCATCGCACGGATCTCTTCCTGCGCGGCATGTTCTTCGGTCACGTCGCGGTACGTCCCGAGACGACGTGCCGGGGTGCCGTCGGCGTCGAGCACGGTCGTCGATTCATGATAGATCCAGCGGATGCTGCCGTCGGCATGGCGCACGCGAAAGGTGAGGGGTGAGGGCTGCAGCCCCTGCTCGGAGGCGACCATGACCGCCGCGTATTTTTCGCGATCCTCCGGATGGACCAGTTGGAGAACGTCATCGCGGCTGGGCGGCGGCCGGCCGGGATCCCAGCCCATGATGCGCGAATTCTCTTCCGACCACTTGACTTCGCCCGTCTTGAGATTGCGCTCGAAGCTGCCGACCGCCGAGACCTGTTGCGCGAGCGCCAGGTGTTTTTCGCTTTCGATGAGCTTGGCGGCGAGTTTGTTCTGTTCCGCCTCGCGCTGCTTCATCGCGGTAATGTCGGTACGGATGCTGATAATGCCGCCATCCGCGGTGCGCCGCTCGATGATCTGGCTCCAGCGGCCGTCCTGATAGGAACGGATGATCGAGCTGTTGCCGGAACGGTGGTGCTTCATGCGATCTTCGATCCAGACTTCGAAATTATCGCCCACGTCCTTCACCACGCCGCTCGCGGCATGCGCGCGCAGCAAATCCTCGTAGCGCGTGCCGGGCATCAGGAGATGCGCGGCCGTGGGAAAATACTTCTGAGTAGCGCTGTTGCAGAGCACGATGCGATCCGTCGAATCGCACAGCATCAGGCTGGCGGGGATATGCTCGATCGCCTCGGCGAAGCGGCGATAGGTTTCCTTCGCCTTGCGTTCGGTATCGAGCTGTTCGGTTACGTCGTAGGAGGTGCCGCGATAACCTAGGAACTTGCCGCCGGCATCGAACCGCGGCTTGCCGCTGGTCTTGATGTGGCGCACGCCTTTGCGCGTGTTGATCGTGGTCAGCACGTCGTGATAGGGGCGCCGCTGCTGGATCGTCTCAAAGTGGCGCTGCACCTCCGGATCGCTCTGGGCGAGGGTGAAATCCTCGACCGGCCTGCCGATCAGTTTTTCCGGCGGGGTGCCGAAGAGCGGCTCGATCGGGCCGACGATGCGGGTGAAGCAATGCTTGTCGTCCGATTCCCAAATCCAGCTCGACGAACTCTGCAACGCGTCATTGAGGATGCCTTCCGCGTCGGCGAGGCGCGCTTCGAGCGCGGCAAGCTTCGCCGCGGTCAGCGATGGTGTCGCCGAATCCGAATCGGCGGGCGTCTGCTTCTGCGCGGCGGACATGGGGATCAGCTCACTTCACGAAGGCGTTATCTGTAACAATTTCGGCCCATGGCGGTTAAGGACGGATGAATTTGCTTAATATGTGTGCACTGCAACAAAGGCCCGCTTGACTGGCTGAAAGCCGCGATCTACACCGGCTTAGTGGCAATGCCTTCCTTCGGCGGCGCACCTCGCCTTCGTTAACGATTCGGGAGCGGCGCGGCTGATGATCTACGAAGCCTATCAAGCGCAACGCGACGCCTTCGCCCCGGTCCGCATGCTGGCGCAATCGCTCCAGGGCCTGTTCACCCAGCCCTGGCCGATGCTGGCCAACCATCCGATGATGCGCAGCGCCGCCGCCGCCTGCGAGATGGTGGCGCGCAGCGGCGCGTGGCACGAGCGGCCCGCCTTCGCCATCAAATCGGTCGTGATCGCGGGCCGTCCTGTCGCTGTCGCCGAGGAGGTCGCGGCGCGGCATCCGTTCTGCACCTTGCTACATTTCCGCAAGGAAGACTTCACTGCGGAATTGCCGCGCGTGTTGCTGGTGGCGCCCCTCTCGGGACATTTTGCCACGCTGCTGCGCGGCACGATCGAGACGCTGCTGCCCGAGCACGACGTCTACGTGACGGATTGGACCAATGCGCGGAACGTGCCGCTGCTTTACGGCCGCTTCGATCTCGATGACCACATCGAATTGATGACCGCTTATATGCGCCAGCTCGCCGGCGATCTCCACGTCATCGCCGTCTGCCAGCCCTCGGTGCCGGTGCTGGCCGCGGTCGCCCTGCTCGCCGCGGACAACGATCCGGCGCAGCCCAAGAGCATGGTGCTGATGGGCGGCCCGATTGACACACGCGTCAATCCGACGGCGGTGAACCAGCTTGCCACCACGCGGCCGCTCTCCTGGTTCGAGAACAACGTCGTCGCGGCCGTGCCGGCGCGGTATCCCGGCGCCTTCCGACGCGTCTATCCGGGTTTTCTTCAATTGGCCGGCTTCATGAGCATGAATCTCGACCGCCACGTCGTCGCCCATGTCGAGCTGTTCCAGCATTTGGTGCGGGGCGACGGCGAGAGCGCCGGGACGACCAAGCGTTTCTACGACGAATACATGTCGGTGATGGATCTGCCCGCCGATTTCTACCTGCAGACCGTCCGTCGCGTCTTTCAGGAACACGCGCTGCCGCAGGGCAAAATGACCTTGCGCGACCGTCCGGTCGAACCCGGCGCCATTACCCGCACCGCGCTCTTGACCGTCGAGGGCGAGAACGACGACATTTGCGCGGTCGGCCAGACCGCCGCGGCGCATGAGCTCCTCGGCGGCCTTAAATCCGGCAAGAAGGAACGCCACGTCCAGCCCGATGTCGGCCATTACGGGGTCTTCAACGGGCGGCGCTGGCGCAACGAGATTTACCCGAAGGTGCGGGACTTCATCCGGACTCACGAGTGACCGCCCGCCCCTTCGGCCGGGCGGCCGATAGGGAGGGGCGATGGCGAAGCGCGGCAAGGTCATTATCACCTGCGCGGTGACGGGCTCGATCCACACGCCGACGATGAGTCCGCATTTGCCGGTGACGCCCGACGAGATCGCAGCGCAGGCGATCGGCGCGGCCGAGGCCGGCGCCGCGATTCTCCATCTCCATGCGCGCGATCCCAAGGACGGCAAGCCGACGCCAGATCCGGCGGTGTTCATGCAATTCCTGCCGCGCATCAAACAGGCCTGCGACGCGGTCATCAACATCACCACCGGCGGCGGCCACAACATGACCGTCGATGAGCGCCTCGCCGCGCCCCTCAAGGCGTCGCCCGAAATGTGCTCGCTCAACATGGGTTCGATGAATTTCGGGCTCTATCCGATGCTCAACCGCTATAAGGAATTCAAATACGAGTGGGAGCCGAAATACCTGGAGATGACGCGCGACTTCATCTTCAGGAACACCTTCAAGGACATCGAGCGAATTCTCAAGGACCTCGGCGAGGGCCACGGCACGCGCTTCGAATTCGAATGCTATGACGTTGGGCACCTCTACACGCTGGCGCATTTTCTCGACCGCAAGCTGGTCAAGCCGCCGCTCTTCGTGCAGACCATCTTCGGCATTCTGGGCGGCATCGGCGCCGATCCGGAGAACCTCACCCACATGAAGCACATCGCCGACAAGCTGTTCGGCGATCAATATTATTGGTCCATTCTCGCCGCCGGCCGCCATCAGCTGCCGCTGGTGACGATGGGCGCGATCATGGGTGGCAACGTCCGCGTCGGGCTCGAGGATTCGCTCTATCTCGGCAAGGGCAAGCTCGCGGAATCGAATGCCGACCAGGTACGGCGCATCCGCGACATCCTGGAGAACCTTTCGCTCGAAGTGGCGACGCCGAAAGAGGCGCGCGAAATGCTTGCCCTGAAAGGCGGCGACCGGGTGACGTTCTGATGATCGACAAACGCGTCAAGGACCTGGCCGCCGCCGTGGCCGGGATCAAGGACGGCGCCACGGTGCTCTGCGCCGGCTTCGGCGCGGTCGGCGAGCCGGTCGAGCTGACCGAGGCGCTGGCCGATCTCGGCGTCAAGAACCTCACGATTGTCGCCAACAACGCCGGTACCGGCGACCACGGAATCGCGCGCCTTATCAGGGAAGGCCGCGTGCGCAAGGTGATCTGCTCCTATCCCCGCACCACCGATCCGCATGTCTTCGAGGCGGCGTACAAGGCCGGCAGGATTGAGCTCGAATTGGTGCCGCAGGGCACGCTGAGCGAGCGCATGCGCGCGGCGGCGGCCGGCATCGGCGGTTTCTATACGCCGACCGCTTCCGGCACCAGGCTGTCCGCCGGCAAGGAAACCCGCGAGATCGGCGGCCGGCTCCATGTGCTGGAGCAGCCGCTCAAGGGCGATGTCGCGCTTATTCGCGGACATAAGGGCGACCGCTGGGGCAATCTCGTCTACCGGAAATCAGCGCGAAACTTCAATCCGGTGATGGCGGCCGCGGCGACGCTCACCGTGGCGCAGGTGGCGGAGCTGGTCGAGCTGGGATCGCTCGATCCCGAAAGCATCGTCACGCCCGGTATTTTCGTCGACCGCATCGTCGTGGCGTCTTAGCGGCAAGATATCGCAAAGCCGCGGCCAAGCGGACGGCCGGGGGGCGGTCGCCCGCTTGGCGTCGGGGCTGACGCGGACTAGTTCGGCATCAGCACCTTGTTGACGACGAGGATGACGCCATTGCTCTGGTAGACGTCCGCGATCGTGACCTTCGCGGCGTTGCCCTTGGCATCGGTCACGGTCAGGTCCTTGCCGGCGCCGGTGACGGTCAGCGTGCCGCCTTCGAC
Source organism: Allostellaceae bacterium (assembly GCA_035648735.1). Classification (GTDB taxonomy): domain Bacteria; phylum Pseudomonadota; class Alphaproteobacteria; order ATCC43930; family CGMCC-115725; genus REEB95. Next base: position 29,799 of record DASRKX010000050.1, on the reverse strand, counting down.
GGTCTTCAGCTCGGCGCGACCGCCGCCGCTCATGATCTTGGCGTCGAGCGCCTTGGAGTCGAGGCGGCCGGCGACGACGTGATAGGTCAGCACCTTGTCGAGCGTCGGCTTGTTCTCCGGCTTCAGGAGCGTGTCCACGGTTCCCGCGGGCAGCATGGCGAAGGCTTCGTTGGTCGGCGCGAAGACGGTGAACGGTCCCGGACCTTCAAGCGTATCCACCAGACCGCCGGCCTTGACCGCGGCGACCAGCGTGGTGTGGTCTTTCGAGTTCACGGCGTTCTCGATGATGTTCTTGGTGGGATACATCGCCGCGCCGCCGACCATCGGATCGGGGCCAGCGACGGCGCTTGCCGCGAAGGCGATGGCGGCAACCGCGGTGAGGCTGAGCAATTTGGTACGATTCATGGGCTTCTCCTAATTCTGCCGCGGGCCTCGGACCACCCTCCGCCGACGCGGCTTCCATATCCACTACGGGCCGGCGCACCGATCGGATGCAGCGCGCCACATCCAAAATTGGGCGCCGCGCGTATAGCTGATAGCAGTCTGGAATCAGGAGATGGAACGTGTCTCCGTGCCGCATGAGTCGCCCCGGGATGGACAAGCATGCGGTTTCTTGGCAATTTGCCGCCGAGCAACGGGGCCGCATCCACATTCCCATGGACGACAATACCGCCGCTTCGCTCTCCGCCCTGGCGATCCTGATCCAAGCCGTCGGGCGCGGCAGCCAGGCGGCCTTGAAGCGGCTTTACGAACTCGAATCGCGCCGACTTTACGGCATCGCGCTGCGCATTGTCCGGCGGCCGGAGGTCGCCGCCGATGTCCTGCAGGACGCGTTCATCCAGGTCTGGCAAAACGCACGAAGTTTTTCCGCCGAGCGCGGCGCGGGACCGGCATGGTTGACAGGCATCGTTCGCTTTCGCGCGCTCGACGCCTTGCGCAAGCATAGCCGCGAAGTCCTGTCCGACGATCCCACGTTGGGCGACGGCGCGGTCGAGCCCGACGTGATCGAGCGGATCGACGCGAACGCCGAGGGGCGCGCGTTGCGCCGCTGCCTCGATGCGCTCGAGGACAACCAGCGCCGTTGCGTCCTGCTTGCCTTCGTCGACGGATTTTCCCACGCCGAGATCGCCGGGCGCCTCGCGGCACCTCTCGGCAGCGTCAAGAGCTGGGTGCGGCGCGGGTTGCTCGCGTTACGGAGCTGTCTCGAATCATGATCCCGCAAAAGCCCGATGATCTTCATGTCCTGGCCGGGGAGTACGTTCTCGGCGTACTCGATCCGTCGGACGCAGGCGGGGTCGAGGCCGCGCTGGCGACCGATGCGGCGCTGCGCCGCGCCGTCGCGTTTTGGGAAGAAAAGCTCCATCCGCTGTCGGTGCTGGCGCCACCCGCCGAGCCGCCCGCGGCGGCGTGGGACGGGATCGCGGCGCGGCTCGACGGACCGGCGAGAAAAGCCCGCGTAGCGCAGCGGTGGAACCGGCCGGCGCCGTGGCGCTGGGCGACCGCGGGCTTCGCGGCGGCCGCAGCCGGGCTCGCACTCTACATCGCGGTAACGCCCCCGGCGCCAACACCGCGCTTCATCGCAATCCTGCATGCGCCGCAACAGGAGCAGGCGAACTGGGTGGCGACGGGCGGCCGCGACGGCTTGCAGCTCCGTTCTGTCGCTGCCGGCAGTCCGCCCAGCGGCCGCGCCTTCGAGCTTTGGGCCATCGCCCCGGGCGCGACCCAGCCGCAATCGCTGGGCGTCATTCCGGCCGACGGCGTGCTCCGGGTGGCTAGCGTGCCGGCCGTCATTCGCGACGGCACGACGCTGGCAATCAGCATCGAGCCGCCGGGCGGGTCGCCGACCCAGCAGCCCACCGGGCCGGTGGTGTTCGTCGGCGCGGTACGCTTGCTCTAGGCGGCTGTCTCGTTGGCAAGCTTGGCGGAAGAAGGCTATCGTCCTGCCATGCAACCGCTCTCCCGCCGCCAGATGGCGTGGCGCGCCGCGCAGGACATCGCGGACGGCGCCGTCGTCAATCTCGGCATCGGCCTGCCGACGCTGTGTTCGGATTTCATTCCGAAGGACCGCGAGATCCTGTTCCACAGCGAAAACGGCGTCCTCGGCATGGGCCCGGCACCGCAGAAAGACGAGGAGGAACCGGATTTGATCAACGCCGGCAAGCAGCTGGTGACGCTGATGCCGGGCGGCTCGTTCTTTCACCACAACGACGCTTTTCTGATGATTCGCGGGGGGCATATCGATCTGGCGCTGATGGGCGCCTTCGAGGTCTCGGAGAAAGGCGATCTCGCCAATTGGACGACCAACGATGCGCATGCGCCGCCCGGCGTCGGCGGTGCGATGGATTTGGCGGCGGGCGCCCGGGAAGTACGCATTCTGGTCGAGCACACCACCAAGGAAGGGGCGCCGCGACTTAAGAAGAATTGCGACTATCCGCTGACCGCGGCGCAATGCGTCAAGCGCATCTACACCAATTTGGCGGTGATCGACGTGACGCCAGACGGGTTGGTGGTGCGCGAGATAGTCGACGGGCTCGATCTTGCCGGTTTGCAGAAAGTCACTGAGCCGAAGCTGACTCTGGCCAATGACTGGAAAAAACTGAGCGCGCCGGCGGTCTAGGCGCGCGTCACTGAAGGCTCCGCACCAGCGCCATCCAATTATCCTGCGGCGCCGTGCAGGGTTCCGCGCCGCCGGCAGGCAGCAGCGTCACGCCGCCGAACTTCCACAGCTTGCGCCACACATTCAGCTCGATCAGCGCCTTGTCCGCGATGCGGCGGCGAATGCGGCGATGCATATAGGCGCGGCCCAAGGTGAAATAGGCGGCGATTCCGACGATGGCGACGCCGAGCGCGATCCGCCAGCCGCCGAACCACCAGGCGGCGATGCTCGCGGCGAGCAGGCCATAGGCCCAGATATTGCCGTCTGCTTCGGAGCCGACCGGCGAATCCATCTGCGACAGCTTCTTGTAATCGAGCTTCAGCGCGATCTTGCCGTCGCGCTCGAGGCGGCCGAGAGCCGCGAACAGGCCTTCCGCCGTCTCCGGCGCGGCAATCGGCGGCGCGCCGTTCACGCCTTGCCGTTACCGCTGCGCTCGATCACCGCGGCGATGCCCTGGCCGACGCCGATGCACATGGTGACGAGGGCATAGCGGCAGCCGGTGGTCTGCAACTGGCGCGTCGCCGTCAGCGCAAGCCGGGTGCCGGACGCGCCGAGCGGATGGCCGATGGCGATGGCGCCGCCGTTCGGGTTGACTCGGCTGTCGTCGAAGGCAATGCCCAGGAGCTTGAGGCAGCCGAGCACCTGGCTGGCGAAAGCCTCGTTGATCTCGATCACGTCCATGTCCTTGAGCGTGAGCCCGGCGCGCTCGAGCGCCTTCTGCGAGGCCGGCACCGGGCCGATGCCCATGACGCGCGGCGCCACGCCGGCAATGGCGGCGGAGAGAATTCGCGCCATCGGCTGCTTGCCCGATTTTTCGCCGATCTGCTTCGTGCCGACGATCAGCGCGGCAGCGCCGTCGTTGATGCCGGAGGCGTTCCCGGCGGTGACGACGCCGTTGGGAAAGAGCGGCTTCAATTCCGCCAGGCGCTCCATCGTCGTGTTGGGGCGCGGATGCTCGTCCTGGTCGACGGCGATGTGGGTGCCTTTCTTCGCGCCCGGAACGTCGACCGCCATCAGCTCGTCCTTGAAGAAACCCGCCGATTTGGCGCGCGCGTATTTCTCCTGCGAGGCGAGGGCGAAGCGGTCGCTCGCCTCGCGCGAGATCGACAAATCATGCGCCACGTTGTCGCCGGTTTCCGGCATGGTGTCCTGGCCGAAATTCTTGGCGATCTTCGGATTGGGGAAGCGCGCACCCATGGTGGAATCGAAAATCCTGGCATCGCGGCTGTAGGCGCTCTCGGCCTTCGACATGACGAAGGGCGCGCGGCTCATGCTCTCGACCCCGCCGGCGACGAAAAGCGCGCCCTGAGCGCAGCTCGCGGCGCGCGCGGTGTCGATCAGCGCCGCCAGGCCGCTGCCGCACAAACGATTGACGGTCTGGCCGGCGGTCTCGACCGGCAGGCCGGCGAGCAGCGCGGCGTGGCGCGCGATGTTGCGCGAATCCTCGCCCGCCTGGTTGGTGCAGCCGACGACGATGTCCTCGTACTGGGCGGGCTTGAAGGGATTGCGCTGGAGGAGCTGGGCGATCACGCCGGCCAGCAGATCGTCCGGGCGCACCGGCGCCAGAGCGCCGGCATGGCGGCCGATCGGCGTCCGCAAGCCGTCGTAGATATAGGCGTCCATCGGCCGGACGTTAGGCAAAACCACCCCGCCGGACAAGCGTTTCACGGCATGTCTGGCCTGCGTTTCAGGATTTGGCGCGATGCTCCTTGAAGACTTCGCGCGCGACCTTGAAGCTTTCCAATCCCGCCGGGATGCCGCAATAGACCGAGGCCTGGAGAAAGACTTCCTTGATCTGTTCGATGGTGACGCCGTTGGTGAGCGCGCCGCGCAGGTGCAATTTAAGTTCGGCGGGACGGTTGAGCGCCGTGAGCATCGCGAGATTGAGCAGGGAGCGCGTTCGCCGATCGAGGCCCGGCCGCGCCCAGATTTCGCCCCAACACCATTCGGTGGTCAGCTTCTGGAACGCCATCATGAAGTCGTCGGCGTCGGCCAGCGATTTGTCGACGTAGTCGGCGCCGAGGACCTCGCGACGCACGGCGAGGCCCTTGGCGAATTGCGGCGTTTTGGTATCGACTGCCATGTCGTCCTCCTCGGGATAGAATCGGAGAACGGACGTTAGGGAATGCGCTCCGGCGCGGCAAGTTGGACAAACCGCTTGCCCGCACCGTGCCCGGATGCCATTCATGCGCCCCGATGCGCGATTTTCACCAGCCGCGCCGCTCGCCCGCGGTCGCCGGCGAAGCGATGGCGGCGACCTCGCATCCGCTGGCGACGCTGGCCGCCATCGACGTGCTGCGCGCCGGCGGCAATGCGGTCGATGCTGCCGTGGCCGCGGCGGCGCTGCTCGGCGTCGTCGAGCCGCAGATGACCGGCATCGGCGGCGATTGCTTCGTGCTGTATTCCCGGAAAGGCGGCCGGCCGAAGGCGCTCAACGGCTCCGGCCACGCGCCGGAAAAGGCCCGGGTCGAATGGTATGTCGAGCGCGGCATGAAGGAGATTCCGCCGCGTTCGCCGCACGCCGTGACCGTGCCGGGCGCGGTCGATGCCTGGGCCCGGCTGCATGCGGATTTCGGCACGCGGGACTGGGCCGCGCTGTTCCAGCCGGCGATCCGGCTGGCAGCGGAAGGATTCCGGCTTACCGCGCGCGTCGCCTATGATTTTTCGATCGGCATCGACCATGTCCGTCCCGACGCCGACGCCAGCGCCGTGTTCATGCCGGGCGGCAGGCCGCCGGGCTTCGGCGACACGCTCAGGCTGCCGGCGCTGGCCGAAACGCTGAAGCGCATCGCGGCCGAGGGTCGGGCGGGGTTCTACGAAGGTCCGGTGGCGCGCGACATCGCGGCGAAGCTCAACGCGCTGGGCGGGCTGCATACGCTCGCGGATTTCGCGACGCAGCGTTGCGACTATGTCGAGCCGATCGCGACCGGCTATCGCGGCCACGAGATCGTCGAATGCCCGCCGAACGGCCAGGGCATCTCGGCGTTGATGATATTGCGCATCTTCGCCGGCTACGACATCGGCAAGCTCGGCGAGGCCGACCGCATCCATCTTCTGGCCGAGGCGACCAAAGCCGCCTATGCCGCGCGCGACAATCTGATCGGCGATCCGCGCCAGGTGGAGATGCCCGTCGCAAGATTGCTGTCGGAGGAATACGCCGCCGCACTGCGCGCCCGCATCAGGATGGACCGCGCCCTGCCGCCGATCTTCCTCGACGAGATTCCCCACAAGCACACGGTCTATCTCGCCATCGTCGATCGCGACCGCAACGCAATCTCCTTCATCAATTCGCTGTTCGACGAGTTCGGCAGCGGCATCCTGGCGCCGCAGAGCGGCGTGCTGCTGCACAATCGCGGCAAGACCTTCCGCACCGTCCCGGGTCATCCGAACGCCATCGCGCCGCGCAAGCGGCCGCTGCATACGCTGATCCCGGGCATGCTGATGAAGGACGGCAAGGCGGTGATGCCCTTCGGCGTGATGGGCGGTCACTACCAGGCGACCGGCCACGCCCATTACGTGACGCAGCTCCTCGATTGCGGCCTCGATCCGCAAGCGGCGGCCGAGGTGCCGCGCAGCTTCGCCCATGATGGCGTGCTGCAGCTCGAGCGCGGCGTTTCGCATGACGCGGCCGACGATCTCGCGCGCCGCGGTCACCAAATCGTCCGTCCGGACAAGCCGCTCGGCGGCGCCCAGGCGGTGCTGATCGACCATGCGCGCGGCGTGCTGATCGGCGGTTCCGATCCGCGCAAGGACGGCATGGCGTTGGGATATTGAGCGCGGATTCCCCCATGCATCCCATTTTCATGGATCTGCTCCGTCGCGTGTCGCGCGACGGCATTTCGCTGCTGGCGGCGGCGATTGCCTTCTGGGCGTTCGCCGCGGTGCCCTCGGCGCTGACCGCCATCGTCTCGCTCTACGGCCTCATGTTCGGGCCGCTCGATATCGCGCAGCAGCTTGGCTACATGAACAACGTGCTGCCCGCCGACGTCATCAGTCTGCTGTCGGATTTTCTCACCAGCCTGAGTCAAAGGCCGACGACGCAGCTCGGCCTCGGCCTCGGCCTCGGCTTCGGCCTGGCGATCTGGAGCGCGCAATCCGCGACCTACGCGATGATCACCGCGCTCGGCGTGATCCACGGCGCGCCCAATGCGCGCGGCGTGGTGCGCCTCGAGGCGCTGGCCCTGGCGATGGCGTCGGGCGCCATCGGCTTTGCCGTCTTCGCCGCTGCGTTGCTCGACGCGGTGCCGGCGGTGTTCGATTTCTTCAAGCTGGGCGAGGGGACCAAGACCCTCGCCGGCTTGTTGCGCTGGCCGATCCTCCTGGTGCTTGTTGGCGGCGCCCTTGCCGGCATCTACCGCTTCGCGCCGGCGCGGCCCGGCCTCCAGCGGGCGAGCGATTGGTGGGGCGTGCTGCTGGCGACGGCGTCGTGCCTCATCGGCTCGGTCATTTTCTCGCTCTATGTCGCGGACGTCGCGACCTACGACAAAAGCTACGGCTCGCTCGGCGGCGTGCTGGTGCTGATGCTGTGGCTCTATCTGACGGCCTTCTTCGTGTTGCTCGGCGCCGAGCTCAATGCCGTGCTGGCCGAGCGGCTCCACCACCGCCGCGACGGAAAACCGCAAGCCTGAACCGCGATTGCGGCTTGGCTTTCACGCCGGCCTCGCGTAGAAAACCCACCACGCGCGAAGTGGAATACCCACCACTTCCACACATTTTTTGGGGTTATATCCGCCGAACGCTTCGGCCGATACTCACGCGACATGACCGAACTCGCACTGAAACATGGCCTCGACTTCGAGGATTTGTACCGCCGTGAGGGCTTGGCGCGGCTCGACGCCGCCTTTCTCGCGCAGCTCGGCGAGGTCGATGCGCGCCTGAGCGAGCGCCTTGCCGCCGCGCGGAACGATCCGGGCGGCCTCGAGGCCAAGGCGGCATCGCAGCTCATCGTCGATCTGGCTCCCCATCTCGATGATTTTATCGGCGGCCTCTTCGGCATCGGCGCCGAAATACGGGCGCTGCAGGCCAAGCACGATGCCCTGGCGCCGCTCTACGCGGTGAAGCGGCTCTTTATCCAGCGGCGGGCCGTGAAGGGCGTGACGCCGGAGCAGGCGGCCGCTATCGACGGCCCGGCGCTGGCGGCGACACTGAGCAAACTGTTCGGCGAGAGCCTCACCGAGCTCAGCTTCGCCACGCATGTCGCCACATGGCTCGACGACGAAGCCAGCCATACGGCGAATCTTGAAACCGCGTCGCGCTATGCGAGCTGGGCGACCTTGTCGCCGGCCGGCCGCGCGCGGCATGCCGCCGGCATCCTGTTCAAGGTGCCGCACCGGATCGATTTGATGAATCTGGTCCATGTCGAAAAGTTCGAGGTCGAGGGCACGGCGGTCGACCGGTACCCGCCGGCGAAGTGGCGCGCGCGCGACGGATTCAAGCTGACCGATCCGGGCACCGACCTTGCCGGCGCACTCGACCAGGCGAATTACTGCATCTGGTGCCACGAACAGGGCAAGGACAGCTGCTCGCACGGCCTCAAGGGCAAGCAGAGCGGCGCCTTCCAGAAGAGCGTCTTCAACGTGACGCTCGCCGGCTGTCCCCTGGAAGAGAAGATTTCCGAAATGAACATGGTGAAGGCGCGCGGCCAGACCGTCGGCGCGCTCGCCATCGCCATCATCGACAACCCGATGGTGGCCGCCACCGGCCACCGCATCTGCAACGATTGCATGAAATCCTGCATCTTCCAAAAGCAGGAGCCGGTCGACATACCGCAGGTCGAGACCCGTACCTTGAAGGACGTGCTGGAATTGCCGTGGGGCTTCGAGATCTACGGCCTGCTGACGCGCTGGAACCCGCTCAATTTGGCGCGGCCGGTTCCACGGCCGGCGACGGACTACAAGGTGCTGGTGGTGGGGCTGGGCCCGGCCGGATTCACGCTGGCGCATCACCTGATGAACGATGGACACACCGTCGTTGCCATCGACGGCTTGAAGATCGAGCCGTTGCCGTCGGCAATCTCGGGCGTCGACGTTGCCGGCGCGCGACAGGAATTCCGGCCGATCCGCGACATCGCCGAGCTTTGGGAATCGCTCGACGACCGCCTCATGGCGGGCTTCGGCGGCGTCGCCGAATACGGCATCACCGTCCGCTGGGACAAGAATTTTCTCAAGGTGATCCGCCTGCTGCTGGAGCGCCGATCCCAATTCGCCATGTTCGGCGGCGTGCGTTTCGGCGGCACCATCACCGTCGACGACGCCTTCGCCCTGGGCTTCGACCATATCGCGCTCTGCGCCGGCGCCGGACGGCCGACCATCGTCGAGATGAAGAACGGCCTGGCGCGCGGCGTGCGCCAGGCATCGGACTTCCTCATGGCGCTGCAGCTCACCGGCGCCGCCAAGCCCGACAGCATCGCCAACCTGACCGTGCGGCTGCCCGTTGTTGTTATTGGGGGAGGACTCACCGCGATCGACACGGCGACGGAATCGCTCGCCTATTACGCGGTCCAGGTCGAGAAATTCCTGGCGCGCTACGAAATCCTGGCGGCCGAGCGCGGTGCGGCGGCGGTGCGCCAATCGTGGAACGATGAGGAGACCGCCGCCGCCGAGGAATTCCTCGCCCATGCGCGATTGCTGCGGCAGGAGCGCGAAAAAGCCGCGCGCGAAGGCCGCAAGCCGCGCCTGGCCGAATTGATCGACGATTGGGGCGGCGTCACCATCGCCTATCGCCGCCGCCTGATCGATGCGCCGAGCTACACCCTCAACCACGAGGAAGTCGCCAAGGCGATGGAAGAGGGCATCCGCTTCGCCGAATGCCTGTCGCCGGTCGGCGTCGAGCTCGACCCATGGGGTCATGCCGCCGCGCTGACCCTGCAGAAGCTCAAATTCGATCCCGAGGTGAAGAAGCTCGTCGTCACCGACGAGAGGGTGACACTGCCGGCGCGCACCATCCTGGTCGCGGCCGGGACGCAGCCCAACACCGTGCTGGGCCGCGAGGATCCGCACAATGTCCGCCTCGACGGCCGTTACTTCCAGGCCTATGACGAGGAGGGCAATCCGGTTTCGCCCGAGCGCGTCGCCAAGCCCGCCGCGGTGCGTGTGCTGATGAGCCAGCGCGGCGACGGCCGCGCCATCAGCTTCTTCGGCGATCTCCACCCGTCCTTCGCCGGCAACGTGGTCAAGGCGATGGGCGGCGCCAAGCAGGGCTATCCGGTGGTGAGCCGCGTGCTGGCGCGCCGCAAGCCGGCGGCGCCGGCGCCGGCGACGCTGGTGGCGACGCTCAACGCCGAACTGCGCGCGACGGTGCATTCGGTCGAGCGCCTGACGCCGACCATCGTCGAAGTCGTGGTCAAGGCGCCGATCGCCGCCCGCGCCTTTCATCCCGGCCAGTTCTATCGTCTGCAGAATTACGAGCAGCGCAGCGCCCGGATCGACGGCACCAAGCTCACCATGGAGGGCCTCGCGCTGACCGGCGCCTGGGTCGACCGCGACAAGGGCCTGCTCTCGACCATCGTGCTCGAAATGGGCGGCTCGTCCGACCTTTGCACCCTGCTGGAGCCCGGGGAGTCGGTGGTCCTGATGGGGCCGACCGGCACGCCGACCGAGATCCCGATGGGCGAGGACGTGCTGCTGGTCGGCGGCGGATTGGGCAACGCGGTGCTGCTGTCGATCGGCAAGGCGCTGCGCGAGAACAACTGCCGCGTGCTCTATTTCGCCGGCTACAAGCACATGGACGACCGCTACAAGGTCGCCGACATCGAGGCCGCCGCCGATGCGGTGGTGTGGTGCTGCGACGCGGCGCCCGGCTTCGCGCCGACCCGCAAGCAGGATCGCGCCTTCGTCGGCAACATCGTCGAGGCGATGAAGAGCTACGCCACCGGCAAGCTTGGCGAGACGCCGATCCCGTTCGATCGCGTCGCCCATATGATCGTCATCGGCTCCGATCTGATGATGGCGGCCGTCGCGCGGGCCCGCGAAGGGGTGCTGAAGCCCTATCTGAAGCCCGGCCACACGGCGATCGCCTCCATCAACTCGCCGATGCAATGCATGATGAAGGAAATCTGCGCCCAATGCCTGCAGGTGCAGACCGATCCGGCGACGGGGGCGGAGACCGTGGTGTTCTCCTGCTTCAACCAGGACCAGCCGCTGGAGCGCGTCGATTTCGGCGCGCTGCGGCAGCGACTCGGCCAGAATGGGCTCGAGGAGAAGCTGACGCGGCTGTGGATCGATCGCTGCCTGCGCCGTCTCGGCCGGCGCGAGGCTGCCGAATAAAAAAACTATAAGATCAACTTAGTAAGCGTTACTTTAACAGTGATATCTTAGGTCAAGATCGGCTGCCAGGCGCCGTCATTCAGCGCCTCGAGCGGCCGGAAGCGCGCCTTGTAAGCCATCTTGGGCGACGCGCCGATCCAGTATCCGAGATAGACGTGAGCCAAGCCGCGCCGCCGCGCCTCGTCGACCAGGGCCAGGATCAGCATCGTGCCGAGTCCCCGCTTGCCCTCGCCGGGGTCGAAGAAGCTGTAGACCGCCGACAGCCCGTCATCGAGCAGGTCGGACAGGCAGGCGCCGAGCAGCGCGCCGCTCGGCGCCCGCAGCGTCAGCAGCCTTGTGGCGAGCGGCGAATCCTCCACCATCGCCCGGTAATCCCCGAAGCTCATCGCCGCCATGTCGCTGTCGGCATGGCGCGAGCGCTGATAGCGCTGGAACAGCCGGAACTGCTCGACATCGGCGCGCGGCGTGGATGCCCGCGCGGCAAGGTCGCGATTGCCGCCGCGGATGCGGCGCAGCGAGCGGCTCTCGGTGAACGCATCGACCGGAATGCGCACCGGCACGCAGGCGCCGCAGCCGACGCAGGCCGGCCGGTAGGCGAGGCCGTGGCTGCGACGAAAGCCGGCGCGCGACAGGTCGTTGTAGAGCTCGCGGGAGCCGTGGCCGTAGAGCTCGACCACCAGCTTGCGCTCGGTGCGGCCTTCGACATAGGGGCACGGCAACGCACCCGTCGAAAAAAACTGCTGCGGCGGCGCCACAACGCCTGTGATGTTACGCCGCCTTTCGCGGCCGCCGGCACCTTCGGGCATTAGACCGCAACCCCTCCTGCGATCCGATTATGTACGTCGAGCGACAACCCGCGCAAGCGGCGACGGTCGATTCCTTTTGCCTGTCGCGAGTCGTCCCGTATTGCTTTCTTTCGCGCGGCAGGAAAAGATCGGCCTTCAACAGGGGAGAAAAAGTCATGGGCGCCTTTCTCGTCGCCGAAATCGATGTCACCGATGCCGCCGGTTACGAGTCCTATAAGAAGATGGCGGGAGAATCCATCTCGCGTCACGGCGGCAAGTTCCTGGCGCGCGGCGGCAAGACCGTGTCGCTCGAGGGTGCGCCGCCTAAGCGCGTCGTCATTCTCCAATTCGACACGATGGAGGCGGCCGAGAAATTCTACCGCTCGCCCGACTACCAGGACGCGGCGAAGGCGCGGCAGAAAGTGTCGAAGGGCCGGCTCTTCATCGTCGAGGGCTGAGCGTCAGCACGCCGCCGCCGGCATCGTCGGTGAAACGCCGGTAATCGACGTCGCGCCAAGGGGTCAGCAGATCGGCCCAATGCGGCGACAGCGGATTGCCCGACTGGCCGGGCACCACCATGAACCGCGCCGCCGCCGGATCGGCCAGATCGACGACCATGCGCATCACCGGGCCGTGCCGGTCGGTGAACGGCGTCTCCGCGTCGCGGACGAAGAAGGCGCCGGCGTCGATCGTGTCGATGCTGCCGGCGGCGGGAATCTCAGGCGTCAGCCAGCGCCCGAGCAGCGGCAGCTTCGACCAGATCGGATGCGCGAAGACCGCCGGATGAGCGTCGCCCCAGCGCCAGGCATTCATGTCGTCGCCGTAGCGGCGGCCGAGATCGACCAGCGCCCGGTCGAGCGACTGCGCCAGGAGGTCGGCGCAGCCGGCGGTGCCGCACCATTCGGGATGCGTGGTGACGATCATGCGCACCACGTCGGGCCGCAGGCTCCAGTAATCGGCGAAGAACGGCCCGAGCTTTTCCGCGAAGAGCGACCGGTTGATCTCGCGCAGCCACGCGACGAAGATCAGCGGCTCCGGCCTGTCTCGATCCATCGCGCCGTCCCAGGCGGCGAGCTTGCCGAGCGCCGCTGCGTCGCGCGGCAGGGTCGGCAGATTCTTGTCGATCAGCGGCAGCAAATCGCGCGCCATGAGCGAGACGACGTCGCCCTGCATCGCCGCCATGCCGGCGGGCGATTGCTTCGGCGTTTGGTCGAGAAGCTGCAGGATACGCGTCACGCGGTTCGGCAGATCCCAGTCGCGACCGAGGAAATACTGCGGATCGCGCGCGACGATTCGGTTGTTGGCGGTGGCGATGCGGCCGGCCGGCGGGTCGAGCGCCTGCGGCAACGCGTCATACGGCACGAAGCCGATCCAATCGTCGTCGCCGCTCCAACCCGGCGCCGGCAGCCAGCCGTCGCCGTGCTTGCGCACCGGCACGCGCGCCGGCGCGATGAAGCCGATATGCCCGTCGGCATCGGCATAGACGATGTTCTGCTGCGGCGCCGCCATGTCCTTCAGCGCGTCGCGGAATTCCGTCCAGCTGCCGGCCGCGGTCAGCCGCCAGATCGCCTCGGGCGTGCGGTCGTCGTCGTCGAGCCAGGTCGTCTGCAAGGCCAGCATCTCGCCCTGCGGCCCGTCGTAGCCGGCGAGATCGGAGAGCACCGGCCCGTGCCGCGTCGCGCGCACGGTGAGCGTCACCGGTGCGGCCCCCTTGACGGCGATGATCTCGTCCCTGGTGACGAAAGGCAGCGATCCGCCGGGCGCCAGATAGCGCGACGGGTCGGCCGGATCGGGTCTCTCGATGAAAAGATCCTCGACGTCGCTCGCCGTGGTGGTGAAGCCCCAGGCGATGCGCCGGTTGTGGCCGATGACGATGAACGGCGTGCCCGGCGCGGTAACGCCGGCGACGTCGTGCAGCGGCGTCCTGAGTCGCGCCAGATACCAGATGCCCGGGGTCGCCAGGCCGAGATGCGTGTCGTTGGCGAGGAGGGGCTTGCCGCTCGTCGAGCGCGCCGACCCGACCACCCAATTATTCGAGGCGCGTTCCGGCTCGCTCGCGCCGCCGGGCAGCGCCGCCGCCCAGCGATCGAACGGCAGGCCGTTAAGCAGCGCGCGGGTGTTCGGCGCCACGGGCGCCTCGTCCGGATAGGGCGGATAGAGAATGCCGAGCTCGTCCGGCGTGAGCCGCTCCAGCAGGCGCGCGCGCAACAGCTCGCCGCGAAAATTGGCGGTGAGTTGGAGATCCATGATCTTGCCCCAGACCAGCGTGTCGGCGGGAACCCAGGGCTCCAGCGCCACATGGAGCAAATAATATTCCGGCGGCAGCGCGCCCGAATGCGAGGATATCCAGGCGTTGACGCCGGCGGCATAGGCGCGCAGCACCGCCTGCAATTCGGGCGATTGGTGCGCGAGCTGCGCCTGCGCCGCGCGATATAGGCCGAGCGTGCGGGCGAAGCGGTCGAGCGGCAGCGCCGGCGCGCCGAACCACTCGGCGAGCCGGCCGGCGCCGTAGCGGCGCATCAGATCCATCTGGAAAAGGCGATCCTGGGCGTGGGCAAATCCCAGCGCAAAGGCGGCGTCGCGATCGTTCTGCGCGTCGATGGTGACGAGGCCCTGGGCATCGCGCGTCACCGTGACCGGCGCCTCGAGGCCGGGCAGGGCGAGATTGCCGGTGGTCGCGGGCAGCGAGGTCAGCAGCCAGGCGTAACCCGCGCCGGCGGCGAGCAGGACAATGACGACGAAACCGGCAGCAAGCTTGAGAGCGAAGCGCATGCGCCGCTCTCTTAGCAGATCGGCGGGGCAGATCGGCTAGCTCAAATTGATAATGATCGTCTTCTTCAGGGTGAAATGCTCTTGCATGGATTCGAGCGAAGCCTCCTTGCCGAGGCCCGAGCTTTTGACACCGCCATAGGACATGTTGGCCTGGACGACCAAATTCTGGTTGACCTGTACCAGCCCGGCCTCGAGCCGCTGGGTCGCATCGAGCGCGGTCTTGAGGTCCTTGGTCCAGATGGTGGCGGCGAGGCCGTATTCCGTGTCGTTGGCCTGGCGGATGGCGTCCTCGTATTCCTTGAATTTGATGATGCAGGTGACCGGGCCGAAAATCTCCTCGCGCGCGAGGCGGTTGTCGTTGGCAATGCCGGTGAAGATCACCGGCTGGACGAAATAGCCCTGCGCCAGATTCTTGTCCGCCGGCATGGCCGAGCATTTGAGCGCGGTGGCGCCCGGACTTTTCTCGCCGAGCGTGATGTAGGCCTGCACCTTGTCGAATTGCTGCTTGGAGATAATCGTGCCGATGTCGGTCTTCTCGTCCAAGGGGTCGCCCATCTTCATCGCGTCGACCTTGGCCTTGAGCCGCTTGACGAATTCATCGTGGATGGATTCCTGGACGAAGATGCGCGACGCGGCGGTGCAGCTTTGCCCCTGGCGGGTGAAGCGCATGCCGATGACGGCGCCGTCGACCGCTTTTTCCATATCGGCGTCGGCCATGACGATCATCGGGCTCTTGCCGCCGAGCTCGAGCGTCACGGGAATCAGTTTCTGCGACGCCGCGGCATAGACCAGCTTGCCGGTCTCGACCGAGCCGGTGAAGGTGACCTTGCCGACGCCCTTATGCGCCACCAGCGGCGCGCCGCATTGCGGCCCGTCGCCCGAAAGAATGTTCAGCACGCCGGCCGGCAGCACCTGGTTCATGATCTGGCAGGCGCGCAGCACGGTGAGCGGCGCTTCCTCGGCCGATTTCACCACCACCGTGTTGCCGGCGACCATGGCGGGCGCGATCTTGAGCGCCATCAGGAGGAGAGGGACATTCCAGGGAATAATCGCGCCCACCACGCCGATGGGTTCGCGCTGCGTGATGGTCAGCATGCCCGGCTTGAACGGCACGCTCTCGCCTTTCAGTTCGGAGCCGAGCCCGCCGTAAAAGACCAGCACATCGGCAAAGACGCCGGCCTCGACGCGGCTTTCGGTACGGATCGCCTTGCCGGTTTCGAGCGTAATCAGCCGCGCCAGTTCCTCGACATGCTCGTTGAGCAGCCGGCCGCATTCCTGAACCAACCGTCCGCGCTCGCGCGGCGCCAGCTTGGCCCAGCCCTTCTGCGCCTTGGCCGCCGCCTTGACCGCGACATCGACGTCCGCCGCGGCGCCATCGGCCGCTTCGCCGACAATCTCCTGCGTCGCCGGGCTGACTACCTTGAAGGTCTTGCGCGATGCCGCCGGCACCATGGCGCCGTCGATCAGCAGCTTGTTCGACATATCGCGCGCCAACGCGCGCGGATCGAGCACCGGCGACAGGCGGTTCTGCAGCATTGCGGCGGTCTCCCTATGGGCCGCCGATCTTAGGGCAGTCCGGCGCTATTCTCAAAGCGCGCCGGACTTGAAGCGCGGCCACATCCGCTGCATCACGCGGTCGCGCCAAAAGAGCCAATGCGCGAGGCCGGCGAGGGCATGGAGGCCGATGGCGCCCAGGACGAACCAGCTCAGCGTGGCGTGGAGCTGCCCGATGGTGTTTCCGAGCGCCGAGCCCTGGGCGAAGATCGGCGGCACCGGCAGGATGCCGAAAACCAGGATGGTCCAGCCGCGCATCGAGGCAAAGCTCCAGCCGGTGAAGATCATCAGAAAGATCAGGCCGTAGAGCAGCAGGTGCAGGGCGTCGGCGGCGAAGACCTGCCAGCGCGGCAGGCCGGGTTCCGGCGGCGGGACGCCGGTGCGGAGCCGCCACGCCCCGCGCAGCAGCATCGCCAGCAGGATGACGAAGCCGAAGGAGAGATGCAGGCTCATCAGGACTTCGGGCTGCATGCCGCGCTTGATGTCGGGCATGAGCCAGCCCAGCGCGAACTGGATGGCGACCAGGATCACCACCAGCCAGTGGAAAGATTTCGCCGTCGCGCCGTATTGGCGCGTCTGCGGCTGGTCGAGCGCGGGGGGCGGCGTCATGGCGTCACGATCAGAACCATTTCAGCCCAGCTCCAGTTCCTTGAGAATCGCCGCGCGGTCGGCGTCCAGCTCCGGCGCCGACGGTCGCGTTTTCGGGTCGGCGATGCCGGAGAATTTGATCGGGTTGCCGGCGAGCTTAAGCGTGCCCGATTTCGGGTCCTCTACCGTGACGAGCATGTTGCGCGCCGCCGTCTGCGGATGGGCGAGCGCCTGCGCCAAATTGTTGATCGGCCCCCCCGGGATACCAGCCTTCTCGAACAAGGCAAGCCAATGCGCCGAGGGCTTGGTCTTGAGCACGGCCTCGATCTCCGTCTTGAGGCGCGGCTGGTGCTTCAGGCGCAATTCATTGGTGCGGTAATCGGCGTTCGCCGCCATTGCCGGCCGGCCGAGCGCGGCGCAGAGCTGCTGGAACAGCCCGTCATTGCCCGCGGCGATGATGACGTAGCCATCCGACGTGGCGAAGCCCTCGAAGGGCGTGATGGTGGGATGCCTCGCACCCAGCGGTCCGGGAACCTCGCCGGTCACCGTGTAGCGCATGACGGCGTTCTCCAGCAGCGCGAGCTGGCTGTCGAACATGCTGACGTCGACTTTCAGCGCTTCGCCGGTCTTCTCGCGATGGAGCAGCGCGGCGTTGACCGCGACCGCGGCATAGAGGCCGGCGCCGATGTCGCCGATCGACATGCCGACGCGGGCCGGCGGCTGACCGGGATAGCCGGTGATCGACATGATGCCGCCCATGCCCTGGACCACCATGTCGTAGGCCGGGCGCTTGCTCCACGGGCCGCTATGCCCGAAACCCGAGGCGGCGGCGTAGATCAGGCGCGGATAGCGCGCATGCAGCTTGTCCCAGCCATAGCCCAGCTTTTCCATGGTGCCGGGGCGATAGTTCTCGACCAGGACGTCGCCCTTGGCGAGCAGCTTCTCGAAAATCGCCTTGTCGCCGGGCTTCTTCAGGTCGAGCGCGATCGACTGCTTGCCGCGATTGATCGAGGAGAAATACGTCGATTTGCCGCCCACGAAGGGGCCGTATTCCCGCGCATCGTCGCCCTTGCCCGGCACCTCGACCTTGATGATTCGCGCGCCCATCTCGGCCATCAGCAGGGTGCAGTACGGGCCCGCCAGGATGCGGGAGAGATCGATCACGGTGACGCCCGATAGCGGACCTTGGTTGGCCATTATTAGTTTCCTCTCCCCGGGCGCGGTTCTTACCCCATGAATACAGGGGCGTCCATGGCGCGCGGTTGCCCACGGGTGGTGCGGCGGCGCAATCTGCCGCCCATGGGAATGAGCGAGCGCAGCATCGAATGCAGCGGACCGCACGGGCTGCATCGCCTGGCCTATTGCGATTGGGCCGGACCGCTCGCCGATTCGCCGGTCGTGCTCTGCCTGCACGGGTTAACCCGCAACAGTCGATTTCGATCTCCTGGCCGAGGTCATAAGCGCCGATTTCCGCGTGATCTGTCCGGACATGCCGGGGCGGGGAAAGAGCGACTGGCTGAGCGACCCGATGGATTATGCCTTTTCTGTATATCTTTCAGATATACGAGTGCTGCTCTCGGCTCTTCCTGTGGATAAAATCGACCTGGTCGGCACCTCGATGGGCGGCAATCTCGGCATGCTGATGGCGGCCGAGAAGGGCCACCGGATACGTCGCCTGGTGATGAACGACATCGGCCCGCTGATCGCCAAGAAAGGCCTGAAGCGCATCCGCAAATATGTCGGCCGCGATCCGAGCTTCCGCGATCTCGACGAGCTCGAGGCGGCGCTGCGCTACGTCTTCGCCGGCTTCGGCGATCTGAGCGATTCCGTATGGCGCGCGATGGCGGAGCACAGCATGCGGCGAAAACCCGACGGCACGCTGGGCTTGAATTACGATCCGGCGATCGGCGTGCCGTTCCAGCAGGGCCGGCTGCGCGACATCGATCTCTGGGCGCAATACGACGCCGTCGATTGCCCGACGCTGGTGCTGCGCGGCGCCGACAGCGACATCCTGCGCGCCAAGGACGCCCGCGCCATGACCGAGCGCGGGCCGCGCGCCAGGCTGATCGAATATCCGGGCATCGGCCACGCGCCGTCGCTCACCACGCCGAAGCAGATCGCCGCGGTGCGCGAGTTCCTGCTTGCCTGAAACGGGTTATCTGGCGCCCGAGGGCTTCACCGCCGAGCTCCAGGCCGAGCTTGGGCCCGCGGTGCGCCGGACCCATGGCCGGCTGGTGATTGCCGACGGCGATGTGCGGTCGGTCGCCTGGGCGCAGAATATCTGGCACGACCCGCAACGCCTTGAAATTGATTCGATCAACCATGCCGCCCGGCAACTGCGCGCCCTCCAGCGCAATTGGGCGCTCTATCCCACCGCCCATGCCCGGCGCGCCGCGCTGATCGCGGAAAAGCTGCCCAAGGTATCGGCCAAGCCGCTGAAATTTGGCGATCCGCCATCCGTCGCACCGCTGGGCTCGTGGACATTGCTGGATGCGT
This sequence comes from Allostellaceae bacterium, assembly GCA_035648735.1. Classification (GTDB taxonomy): domain Bacteria; phylum Pseudomonadota; class Alphaproteobacteria; order ATCC43930; family CGMCC-115725; genus REEB95. The sequence goes on along the minus strand of DASRKX010000050.1, from coordinate 10,684 downwards.
CGACGTTGCTGGCGTCGCCACGCTGTTCCAGCCCGTTTCCCAACGGCGAAGCGCGCTTCGTCGAGGACAAGACGGCGCCGCCGAGCCGCGCCTATCTGAAATTATGGGAGGCGTTCACCCTGACCGGCCAGCGTCCCAAACCGGGCGAGACCTGCCTCGATCTCGGCTCGAGCCCGGGCGGCTGGAGCTGGGCGCTGGCGCAAACCGGCGCGCGCGTGATCAGCGTCGACAAGGCGCCTCTGGCGCCGAATGTCAAAGCTCTGCCGAATATCGAATACCGCGCGCAAAGCGCCTTCGCGCTCGGGCCCGGCGATATCGGGCCGGTCGATTGGCTGTTCTCCGACGTGGTATGCTATCCGGCGCGCCTGTTGTCGTTGGTCGAGCGTTGGGCCGGGCATGTGCGCCGCTTCGTCTGCACCGTCAAATTCCAGGGCGAAACCGATTTTGCAATCATGCGCCGCTTCGCCGCAATGCCGGGCTCGCGCCTTGTCCATCTCCACCACAACAAGCACGAACTCACATGGCTGAAGCTGGGCTAGCGGGTTTGGATCTCCCGCCGTTTCGGCCGCGGCTGCCGTGGTGGGGCGCGGATTTGCAGACCATGCGCTGCGTTTTGGTCAGGAGCCGCACCGGCCTCGACCGCCATCCCGCCGAGCGCCTGTTCATTCCGCTCGCCGACGGCAGCGGCGACCGCGTCGCGGCGGTGCTCAACCGGCCGGAAGCCGCGACAGGCAAGCCCCTGGCGGTGCTGGTCCACGGCCTGACCGGGTTCGAGGACAGCTTCTACATGCGCGAGAGCGCGCTCTACCTGCTGTCGCAGGGATTTCCCGTCTTGCGGCTGAATTTGCGCGGCGCCGGGCGCTCGCGGCCGTTCTGCCGGTCGCAATACCACGCCGGCAGCAGCGACGACCTGGCGCGGATCTTCGACCGGCTGCGCGACACGGCCGGATCGAACGGCATGGTCGCGGTGGGCTATTCGCTCGGCGCGAACCTCTTGCTCAAATATTTGGGCGAGAGCGGCGATGCGACGCCGCTCCAGGCGGCGGCCGTAGTGTCGGCGCCGCTCGATCTCGCCGGCACGGCGCGCCGCCTCGACCGCTGGCGAAACACCGCCTATCAGCGCTATCTGCTCAAATACATGAAAGCCGAGGCGCTGGCGCCCGGCGTCGAATTGTCCGCGCGCGAGCGTGCGGCCATCGCCGCCGCACGCAGCGTCTGGGAATTCGATCATGTCTACAGCGCGCCGCGCGCCGGCTTCGGCGGGGCGGCGGAATATTACGAACGCTGTTCATCGATCCGCTTCCTCGGCGGCGTCAAGATACCGACGCTGCTGATCCACGCGCTCGACGATCCGTGGATACCGCCCGAGCCCTATCGCGCCTTCGATTGGCGCGCGCATCCGAATCTGCGCGAGATCATCACCCGGCAGGGCGGGCATGTCGGCTTCCACGGCGACGACCGCAGCGCGGCGTGGCACGATCTCGCCATGGCGCGGTTCTTCGCGAACGCGCTCAGCCTTTTTTGAGCGCGCTCGCGGCTTCGATGGCGAAGTAGGTCAGTATCCCGTCGGCGCCGGCGCGCTTGAACGCCATCAACGTTTCCAGCACGACGCTGCGGTCGAGCCAGCCGCGCTCGATCGCGGCATGCAGCATCGAATATTCGCCCGAGACCTGATAGGAGAAGGTCGGCATGCCGAAGCGCTGCTTCACGCGCCACAGCACGTCGAGGTAGGGCAGGCCGGGCTTCACCATCACCAGGTCGGCGCCCTCGGCGATATCGAGCGCGACTTCGCGCAGCGCCTCGTCGCCGTTCGCCGGGTCCATCTGGTAGCCGCGCTTGTCGGCCTTGCCGAGCGCGGATTTGGAGCCGACCGCGTCGCGGAATGGGCCGTAGAAGCCCGAGGCGTATTTCGCCGCATAGGCCATGATCTGGACGCGCGCCAGATTGTTCGCGTCGAGCGCGTCGCGGATGGCGCCGATGCGGCCGTCCATCATGTCGGACGGCGCGATCACGTCGCAGCCCGCCGCGGCCTGGACCAGCGCCTGCTTGACCAGCGCCGCCAGCGTCTCGTCGTTGGCGACGTCGCCGTCGCGCACCACGCCGTCATGGCCGTGCGTGGTATAGGGATCGAGCGCCACGTCGCACATGATGCCCAGATCGGGATGCGCCTTTTTCACCGCACGGACGGCGCGGCAGACCAGATTCTCGGGATTGAACGCTTCCTCGCCATTCTCGCTCTTGCGCGAAGCGGGCGTCGCGGGAAACAGCGCGATCAGCGGGATGCCGAGATCTTTCGCCTTGCCGGCCTCGTCGATCAGTGCGGCGATCGAGAGCCGATCGATTCCGGGCATGGAGTCGATCGGCGCGCGCGCCGTCTTTTCCTCATGGACGAAGACCGGCCAGATGAAATCGGCGGGGCGCAGCGTGTTTTCGGCGACAAGTTTCCGCGACCATTCATGGCGGCGGTTGCGGCGCAGACGCGTGCGCGGGAAGGCGCCGAGCGGGCGGTCAGGCGGTTTGGCCACGAAAAAACCCCAGAAAAACGGAACGGGAAAAACGGAACGAAGGAGGCGCGATCATAGGCAGCGCGCTCGCGCGCGGCAACCGAGGCGGCGGCCCGGCGGTCAGGGCAGCAGGCAATGCCGCACGGTGCCGTCCGACTGGCAGGCCTGCGCCGGGTCGGCGCCGCCGAGCTGCGCCGAATTCGGCACATAGCCCCGCGTATAGACGTAGAGCGTGCCGGGCCGGAGCGGCTCGCGCATCCGCGCTTCCTCCGCCGCGCAATCGGCGACCAGGCGGGGATTGTAGATCGAGTTGATCGGCTTGTCGGCGCGCGCCGCCGCCAGGATAATTTCCATGCCGAGAACTTCCTGCGGGATGCCGCCGGCGCAGGCATAGGACGGGTAGACGATCACCGCCGAGGCCTGCGCCACGCGCGCGGCGAGGTCGCGGCGGTCGAGTTGCGGCAAAGTCGGCGCCAGGCTGCTGGCCCATACGCGGGCGCGCAGGGGTGCCACGTCCACAAGCTGAAGCGATATGGCAACGACCAGGAGCGAAGCGGCGGCGCCCGGCTTCCAGGCGCGCGCGGTGGCGAAGACCGCGAGCGCCATCAGCGCATAGCCGACCGGCCAGAAGAAGCGTCCGCTCGCACGGAACGCGCCGAGATAATAGAGGATGCGCCACGGCACCGGGATGGTGAGCGACGCGAAGCCGACATCGATGACGTTCGAGATCGCGAACAGCACGAAGCCGCTCAGGACGATCAGCATGACGGCATGGACGCGCCAGCGCGCGCGGATCAACGCGATGCCGGTGCGCAGGCTGGCGACGAGCAGGAGCAGCACGCCGATCCCCAGATAGGCGAAGCCCTCGTATTGATAGGTGTCGCCGATGCGCCGGTCGGCCATCCACGGCACGATCCCGCTGAGCTGAGGGACGAAGGGCGAGAACGGATCGAGCGACCAGCGGCCGTAGCCCGAGGCACCCGCGCTCGCATTGCCGGGGGCGAGGATGCCGGTCGCCAGCAGCAGCGCCGTGACCGCGCGCGTCGAAAGTCGGCCGTCGATGCGGTTCTGCGCCAGCGCCGCCGCCCAGCACGGCCCCGCCATGGCGAAGAAGTACGGATGGACGAGAATGCAGGCGGCAAGCAGCGCGAACCAGCACAGCTCGACGCCGCGATCGTCGGGCCGCTGCACCGTGCGGAGATAAAGCGCCAGCGCGAGGATCGGCAGGAAATGCGCGCCGAGCGAGATATGGCCCCAGCGGAAAAGCAGATAGGGCGTCGCCGCGGCAAACACCGCGCCGGCGAGCACCGGCAGCAGGCGCCGTTCGCCCGCCTCCCACAGCAGCAGCGCCATCGCCGGCGCCGACAGCGAATAGCAGGCCAGCACCCAAAGCCCGAGCAGGTTGACGGCATGTCCGGTCAGCGTGAAGGCGATCTTGCCGAGAAGCGCGACGAGCGGCACCGCATCGACGAAGGCGATGTTGCTGCCTACCGGGGCGCCGAGCGCCGTCACATGGAGCAGCGGCATGCCCCAGGGCGCATGCAGGAAATAGAGATAGCCCGCAAGGCTGGTCCCGATATCGGCATGCGACAGGGTGATGATGCCGTGCGGGAAGTCCCACCAGGCGCTGGTCCCGGCGATCAGCCCGAGCGGAAACATCAGCAGCGCGTGCGCCAGGCCGACGGCGAGGCTCCACGGCAGCAGCGCGCCCAGCGGCCGCTGCCGCATCAGCCCGTCGAGGAAACCGCTCCGCGTTGCCGCTCGCATGCGCGGCCTATATCATCCGAATCGCGCCGGTTTCGAGCACCGAGAAGAGCAACGGCATGGATTTCGAGCTTTCCGAGGAACACCGGGCCGTCCGTGAAACCGCGCGCGACTTCGCCGCAGCGGAATTCCTGCCGCATGCCGCCCAGTGGGACGAGGAATGCATCTTCCCGGTCGAGGCGCTGCGCCAGGCGGCGGCGCTCGGATTCGCGGGCATCTATGTGCACGAAGCCTCCGGCGGCACCGGCATGGGACGGCTCGAGGCGGCGCTGGTCTTCGAGGAGTTGGCGGCCGCCTGTCCTTCGACCGCGGCCTATCTCTCGATCCACAACATGGTGGCGTGGATGATCGACCGCTTCGGCGACGAGGCGCAGCGCCGGAAATTCCTGCCTAAGCTTCTGACCATGGCGCATTTCTCGAGCTATTGCCTGACCGAGCCGGGTGCCGGCTCCGACGCCGCGTCGCTCAAGACCAGCGCCAGGCGCCAGGGCGATTATTTCGTCCTCAACGGCACCAAGGCGTTCATCTCGGGCGGCGGCGCCAGCGACATCTATGCCGTGATGGCGCGCACCGGCGGCGAGGGACCGGGCGGCATTTCCTGCATCCTGGTCGAGAAGGGCAGCAAGGGCCTCTCCTTCGGCAAGAAGGAGAAGAAGCTCGGCTGGAACAGCCAGCCGACCACCATGGTGATCTTCGAGGATTGCCGCGTGCCGGCGGCCAATCTGCTGGGCGGCGAGGGCATGGGCTTCAAGATCGCGATGATGGGGCTCGATGGCGGCCGCATCAACATCGGCGCCTGCTCGCTCGGCGGCGCGCGCGCCTGCCTCGAAGCGGCGCAGCGCCATCTCGTCGAGCGCAAGCAGTTCGGCAAGCCGCTCGCCGAGTTCCAGGCGCTCCAGTTCCGCCTCGCCGACATGGCGACCGAGCTCGACGCGGCGCGGCTCATGGTGCATCGCGCCGCCTGTGCGCTTGAGCGCGACGATCCCGAAGCCGGAACCCAATGCGCCATGGCCAAGCGCTTCGCCACCGACACCGGTTTCCAGGTCGTCAACGAGGCGTTGCAGCTGCACGGCGGCTACGGCTACATCAAGGAATATCCGATCGAGCGCTATCTGCGCGATCTACGCGTGCACCAGATACTCGAAGGCACCAACGAGATCATGCGCGTCATCATCGCCCGTCGCTTGCTGGGCCCGAGGAATCAGTAAGCCGCGCATGACCGACGAGATCATCCTGGAGCGCCGCGGCGGGCTCGGCATCATCGCGCTCAACCGGCCGAAGGCGCTCAACACGCTGTCGCTCGCCATGTACCGGACTTTCGATCCCAAGCTGATCGCCTGGGGAAGCGATCCGGACGTGCACGCGGTGATCGTGCGCGGCGAGGGCGGCCGTGCCTTCTGCGCCGGCGGCGACGTGCGCGCCATCTATAACGCACGCCAAAGCGCGACCGGCGAAGGGGATTACAAGACCGATTTCTTCCGCGAGGAATATTCGCTGATCGCCCGCGTGCATCGGTTCCCGAAGCCTTACGTCGCGCTGATCGACGGCATCGTCATGGGCGGCGGCGTCGGAATTTCGGTCAACGGCTCGCACCGCGTCGCATCCGAGAAGATGCTTTTCGCCATGCCGGAGGTGCATATCGGGCTGTTTCCCGATGTCGGCGCCTCGCGGTTTCTCAATCTTGCGCCCGGCAAGCTCGGCCTCTATCTGGCGCTGACCGGCAAGCGCATCGCTGCCGCGGACGCGCTTCATTGCGGCTTCGCCACGTGTTTCGTTCCCAGCGATAGACTAGGCGCGCTGACGGATGCGCTCGCCGCGACCGATTGGCGGGCGGGCGGCGCACGGGCGCAGGCCGATGCGGCCCTTGCCCCGTTCACGGCCGCGCCGGGCGAGGCGGTTCTGGCCGCGCTGCGGCCCGACATCGATCGGGTCTTCGCCGGCGCGTCGGTCGAAGTCATCCGCGCCGCCCTCGGCCGGGAAACCGCCGATTGGGCGCGGGAAGCGCGGGAATCGATGGATCGCGCGTCGCCCTTGAGCCTCAAGCTCGCCTTCCGGCAGCTGCAATTGGGCAAAGGCATGAGCGTCGAGCAGGCGCTGATGCTCGAATACCGCATGACCCAGCACGCCATGGCAGGCCACGATTTCTTCGAGGGCATCCGCGCCTTGCTGGTGGAAAAAGACAACAAGCCGCGCTGGCAGCATCCTTCGCTTGCCGCGGTGAGTGATGCCGAGGTGGAAAGCTATTTCGCCAGCCTGGGCGAGCGCGAGCTACGCTTCCGCTGAGCCTTTTACTTACCGATGCTCGGGTCGAGCTGCTTGGCGCGGGCGAGATCCGCGTTTGCGCCGGCGACGTCGCCGGTCTTTCGTTTTGCCAGGCTGCGGTTGTAATAGGCGTCCGCGTCCTTGGGGGTGAGCCCGATCACCTGGTCGTAGTCCCGGATGGCAAGGTCGTTGCGGCCCTTGGCCGCATAGGCTACGCCCCGATGGAGCAACGTGCTGGCGTTGTTCGGCCGCAGCCGAAGCGATTCATTCAAATCCTGCAGCGCGCGGTCGTATTGGCCGAGAATGCGATATTCGTCGCCGCGGTTGTTGAGCGCCCTGGGATCGTTCGGCTTGACCCGCAGCGCCTGGTCGTAATCCTGAATCGCATGCTGATGGTCGCCCTTGTCCGAATAGGCGTTGGCCCGCATGTCGTAGGCCTCGCCGTAATCCGGCGCGAGCCGAAGCGCCTGATCGAAATCCGCAATCGCCTGGCCGTATTGGCTCTTCCTGTAGTAGGCGCTACCGCGGTTGTAGAACGCAATGGCGAGATTCTGGGTCGTTTCCTGGCCGGCTTGAATGATCGCGGTGCAGCCGCCGATGCTGAGATCGGCGTTGTCGTCCTCGCAATGCTTCCAGAGCTCATCGTTGGTCTGCGCCGAGGACGGTCCGCCGAGACCGACCACGACGCAAGCGGCGACGCACGCGACGGTTTTCCAGTTCATCGGCAGTCTCCCCATGCTGATAAATTGGCGTCCCTAGAGTTAGTGTAAGGGTTTGGCGAAGGCAACCTCCCTTTCCTTCGTCCGTGAAACGGCGGAAAGTCGGGAGGAACCGGTCGAGGGGAGGGCGTCATGCGTATCGGATTCATCGGGCTCGGCAACATGGGCGGCCCGATGGCGGCCCTTTTGCTGAAGGCCGGCCACAATGTGACGGGCTTCGACCTGGCCCAAGCCGCGCTCGGCAAGCTGGCGGCCGGCGGCGGAAAGGCCGCTGCGAGCGTCGCCGCCGCGTGCCGGGATGCCGAGCTCGTCGTCACCATGCTGCCGGCGGGCAAGCAGGTCGACGCGGTCTATCGCGGCGCCGGCGGCGTGCTGGCAAGCGCGCCGAAGAGCGCGCTGCTGATCGATTCATCGACCATCGACGTGACGACGGCGCGCGATGTTGCCGCCGCCGCCGCCAAGCGCGGCTTCGACATGCTCGACGCGCCGGTTTCGGGCGGGGTCGCCGGCGCCACGGCGGGCGCGCTCACCTTCATGGTGGGCGGCTCGGAAGCCGGCTTTGCCCGCGCGCAGCCCGTGCTGCAGGCCATGGGCAAGACCATTGTCCATGCCGGCGCGGCGGGGACGGGCCAGGCCGCGAAGATCTGCAACAATCTCATCCTCGGCATCTCGATGATCGCGGTGAGCGAGGCCTTCGCGCTCGCCGACAAGCTGGGACTCGACCGGCAAAAACTGTTCGACATCGCTTCGAAATCTTCGGGGCAGTGCTGGTCGATGACCAGCTATTGTCCGGCGCCGGGGCCAGTGCCGGCGGCGGCGTCGAACCGCGACTATCAGGCGGGATTCACCGCCGACATGATGCTGAAGGATTTAAGGCTGGCGCAGGAAACCGCGCGCATGGCGGGTTCGCCATCGCCCTTGGGACAAGATGCGGCGGAGCTTTACCAGAAATTAACCGCGGCGGGGCTGGGCGCCAAGGATTTTTCGGTCATGTACCGCTTCATCGCCAACGCCAGCGATATTTCGCTTAAATGATGTGTTAACCGGGCCAGCGTACATTCATCGGCAGCGAACTGTCTCAAATGCCGAGGATTTTATGCAAACCGCCTATATGGACGTCATCGCCCTCGTCGAGCGGCTTCACCGCCAGTTTCTCGAAGTGGTGAAGCTGGAGCTCGACACCAACAGCGTGCACGACATCAACAACGTGCAGGCGATGATCCTCTACAACATCGGCGACATGGAAATGACCGTCGGCGAATTGACGCTGCGCGGCTGCTATCTCGGCTCGAACGTCTCCTACAACGTCAAGAAGATGCTCGAGAACGGCTACATCGTGCAGGAGCGTTCGCCACACGACCGCCGCTCGGTGCGCGTTCGCCTCACGGAAAAGGGCCTGGCGCTGCACGAGAAGATCAACAAGATGCACGAGCGCCATATCGCCGCTCTCGGTCAGGGCGTCGTCGCCACCGAAGACCTCACCGGCGCGCATAAGACGCTGCGCCGCCTCGAGCGGTTCTGGACCCAGGCCGTCGAACTCGGCGCCCGCAACCTGGCCTTCACCTCCGCCGCCTAAAGAAAAAAGTCGTCCGCCAAAAAGCGGCCGGTCCCCTCGGGGGCCGGCCGCTTTCTTTTGCGGAACGGGTTTCCGGCAAACCGCGTTAGTATCGTCCCCCATCCTTTTCGGGGTCTGCTTCCCTCCATCGCGGGCGCTGCCATGACGGCTCAGCCGAAGGCCGAGAACACTGAAAAGCGGCACATCTGGCAGGTCCTCGGGCCGGGCCTGATCACCGGCGCCTCGGACGACGATCCGAGCGGCATCGCGACCTATTCCCAGGTCGGCGCCCAATTCGGCACGTCGATGGGCTGGATCATGCTGTTCAGCTATCCGCTGATGGCGGCGATCCAGGAAATCTGCGCCCGCATCGGCCGCGTCACCGGCGACGGACTCGCCGGCAACATGCGGCGGCACTATCCGCCTTATCTGCTGCAGGGCTCGGTGCTGTTGCTGCTGGCGGCGAACATCATCAACCTCGGCGCTGATCTGGGCGCGATGGGCGACGCCTTGCAGATTCTCGTCGGCGGCCCGCGCATGGTTTATATCTTTTTCTTCGGCGCGCTGTGCCTCGGCCTCGAAATATTCATGCAATACCGGCGTTACGTGAATTTGCTCAAATGGTCGACGCTGGCGCTCTTCGCCTATGTCGCGACCGCGTTGGTCGTGCATATCGACTGGGCGAAGGTCGCCTACGAGACGCTGGTTCCGACGTTCCATCTCGACAGCGCCTATACGCTCGCCATCGTCGCCGTCTTCGGCACCACGATCAGCCCCTATCTCTTCTTCTGGCAGTCCTCGCAGGAAGCCGAGGACGAGCGCGAGGATCCGAAAGCGAAGCCGCTGCGCCAGGCGCCGCGCCAGGCGCCGGCCGCGCTGAAGCGCATCCGTATCGACACCTATCTCGGCATGTTCTTCTCGAACGCCATCGGCTGGTTCATCATCGTCACCGTCGCCGCGACGCTGCACGCGCACGGCGTGACCGACATCGGCAGCTCGACCCAGGCGGCCGAGGCGCTCCGGCCGATCGCCGGCCCGTTTGCGTTCCTGCTTTTTGCCCTGGGCATTATCGGCACCGGCATGCTGGCGGTGCCGGTGCTGGCGGGCTCAGCCGCCTACGCCCTGGCCGAGGCGCTGCAATGGCCGTCCGGCCTGGCGCGCCTGCCGCTCGACGCCAAGGCGTTTTACGCGACGATCGGCGTCGCCACGGCGCTCGGCATCATCCTCAACCTCACACCGATCGATCCGATCAAGGCGCTGTTCTGGGCGGCGGTGCTGAACGGCATCTGCGCCGTGCCGCTGATGGCGATCGCCATGCTGATGGGCAACAGCAAGCGGGTGATGGGAACATTCACGCTGCCGCTGCCGCTTACCCTGCTGGGCTGGCTCGCGACCGGGGTGATGGGCGCGATCGTCCTTGCCATGTTCTTGACGTGGGGAAGCTAGCGAGCTTTTTTTGCTCGCGCGACCTGACTTCTTAAAAGGCCGATATCCCGGTCTGGGCACGGCCCAGGATGAGGGCATGGATGTCGTGCGTGCCCTCGTAGGTGTTGACCGTCTCGAGATTTAGCATGTGGCGGATGACGTGATACTCGTCGACGATGCCGTTGCCGCCGTGCATGTCGCGCGCCATGCGGGCGATGTCGAGCGCCTTGCCGCATGAATTGCGCTTCAAGAGAGAGACCATCTCCGGCGTCGAGCGGCCCTCGTCCTTGAGCCGGCCGAGGCGCAGGCAGGCATGCAGGCCCAGCGTGATCTCGGTCTGCATGTCGGCGAGCTTTTTCTGGATCAGCTGGTTGGCCGCCAGCTGCTTGCCGAAGGCGCTGCGCGACAGCGTGTAATCGCGCGCCGCGAACCAGCAGAACTCGGCCGCGCCCAAG
>DASRKX010000049.1:0-7639 GCA_035648735.1 Allostellaceae bacterium | reverse complement strand
GCCCGCCGGCCACCCTCTGCTGGCGCTGGACAACCTCCTGGTGACACCGCATCTGGGCTATGTGACCGAGGAAAATTACCGCCTGATCTATGGCCACGCGGTCGAAAACATCAGGGCTTTCCTCGATGGCAAGCCGATCCGCACGATGAACGTTCCGGCCCCGGTTGTGGTATAATAGGCTTAGGCCGAAAGTTAACGATCGCTCGTTAAGGTTTGGCCGCCCAGGGGATCAAGGGGCCGGACGGAAGCCATGGACGGAGCGGAACGCGCCGAAAAGCGCGGGGCAACCGAGAAATCGGTCGCGGCCGAAACGGTCCCGTGCCCCTATTGCGCCGAGGACATCAAGCCCGCGGCCCGGGTCTGCAAGCATTGCGGCCGCGATTTCTTTCTGCTTCAGCCGTTGCTCGAGCAAGTGCGGGCGCTCGGCAAGCGCATCGAGGAAATCGAGCAGGGCTTCACCAATTTCGCCGAGGACACCAAGCAGCATGTCGCGCGGATCGCCGGACGCGGCATCGCGCCGACGGCGCCGGTCGCGCCATGGGTGAAACAGATTCCGGCGATTTCGCGCAAGACCGCCGTGAGCATCGGCTTGATCTGGGTGATGGCCGCCGATTACCTGACGAATTTCGTGCTCGATCGCGGTTTCGGATGGATCGAGCTGGCGATTGTCGTCGGGCCGTTCGTCGGCGGCTTCCTCTGCCGCAAGGAAACTAAGCGGCCGCTGCTCGCCGATCTCTTCGCCGGCGCCATGCTCGGAATCGTCGCCGCCTTCGCCTCCTCCTACCTCAGCATGAAAATTGCTCACTCGCAGGGCCAGATCGCCACCTTGCTGCCCGGAGACGCCGGCGAATGGCGCGAGGCGATCTTCTACGTGCTGGCGATCGTGCTGGGCTTTATGGGCGGCGCCTTCGCGCGCCGCGTCTTCGGCGGCTTCCCGCGCCGCGCGAAGGCCGAGCGCGACCTGACCTGGGACGTTTCCAGCTATCTGGTGCGCATGAAGCTGGGCGGCAATCTCAAGCCGGCCGAGCTCGAGACCAAGATCAAGTCGCTCGAATCGATGTTGACCTCGCTGCTCGCGATCGGCACCACGGCGGCGGCGATCCTCGCCGCGTTCGGCAAGATATTAACCAGCTAGGGCCGCATTATTTCCCGGTGACGGTCAGTCGCAATACCGCGGCGCCCTTCTTGCCTTCCGAATCCAGCACATCCACCCGGATCAGGTGAACGCCCGGCGGCACGTCGGCATTGGTCATGTCGATGCCTTGCGCGGTGATATAGGGCTTGAGCCGTGCCGTCAGGTCGACCGGCTTTTCCTTGAGATAGGTGACCTTGACGCTCCCCGGATCGACCGTCGTCTGGTTGTGCGGCGTGAAGACCACCTTGAACGCCAGCGGCGACGCCGTGCCCGCGTCGGAATTCGGCGAAACAAGTTCGATCCTCGGCCCGAGCGAGATGCCGCGGGTGGCGAAGACAGCCGTGCTGGCGGCCGGCAGCGCCGCTTCCTGGGCGGAGATGAGCGTCACCGCCGCGGCCGGATGCGCCAGCGCGAAGGCTGCCAGGACCCCGAACAAAAGAGCCAAACCTTTGGACTTCATGACCTTCCCCCCACTTTCAATCGGCGCGTGCCCGAATCCCGACATTCTATGCCGTCAACCGGCCGAACGTCCCCAGCCTCAGCTGCGCTTGGCTGCGCCGCCGTCGCCGACCAGCGAGAATGGCGCCCAAAATAGCGGGTGAGCGTAGCTGAAGACGGTCTTGCCGGTCGCCGGATCCTTGAAGCCGGGGCCGTCGATCAGCGCCAGTTCGGACTGGCGCAACGCCTCGGCGCGGGTTTCCTGCGGATCGGCGGCTTGGCGGCGGAACAGCTCGGTCGTCAGGACACGGGCCGCCGTGGTTTCGACTGGCCAGTTGGAGACCAGTAGCGCGCGCGAGCCGGCATAGAAAAATGCCAAGCCGAGCCCCGAGACCGCCTCCGCGCCGGCGCCGTTGCCGGCGGCGGTATTGCAAGCCGACAGCACGACCCAATCGGCGTCGAGGTGCAGGCCCAGGATCTTGCTCACCGTCAGCAAGCCGTCGCCGCCGACATGCGCCACCGACGGGGCGGTCAAGGCAAGCGCCGGCTCGTTCAAGCCGTCAAGATCGCCCGGCACGAGGCCGTGCGTCGCGAACATGACGACACGGCGGTCGTCGAGCTTGGTGGTGCGGACAATTTGCTCGTTCGCTTGCAGCCCGGTGAAGACGTCATGCACGGGATCCGCCTTGAGCGCGATGGCGACTTCGCGCACTTCCTGCGCGGTGTCGGGGAGACGCGGCAACTCGCCGAGGCCGGCGCTGTTGTCCACCTCGGTCCTGGGCGCGCTACGCAGACTGACGTGGATGCCGCGCGTGGTGACGCCGGTATCGGCCGCCGCCATGCGCAAATTACCTTCGCGCTCCGCCGCGGCGGCTTCCTTGGCGTTGAACCACGGATCGCCGAAACCGATGAAGGGCTTGCGCGCTTCCGGGGCCGGCGCCACGGCGCGCAGCGTGGTCAGGGCCGTCACCGACGGCAGCTGCGTCACCGCCACCTGGCGCACCAGCCATGGCACGTTCTTATAGTCGGCGAAGGGCACCGCCCCGGCGGCCGCCGCGGGCGGCCTGGTCTCCGCGGTCACCAGCAACGCAAAGGGAAGCTGCCCCAGCGCGCCATGCGGCACGACGAGCAGGCTCTTGGCGTTCTGCCAGCCGGACTTCACCGGCGCCAGCAGGCCGGCATAGAGCTTGTAGGCCAGGTCGGTCCTGAAGGCGGGAATGTCGGCAAGCGTCGAGGCGTCGGGATCGAGCGCCTTGCGCAATTCCTTGACCGATTTATCGATATCGGCACGCGAAAGATTGGCCACGGCGAAGACGGCCGGCCCGTCCTTCGGCACCGCCCAGACGTAGCCCCGATCCTCGCCCGAATAGACGGCCAGGAGCGCCTCGCCCGGCCGGAGCGCCGCCTGCACCTGCTCAACCGTGGCGGGCTTGGGATCGATCAGCGTCAGATAATCGGGAAAGCGCTTGGCGATGTCGCGGCGGATGTCGGCGCGCGCGGCACGCAATTTATCGATGTCGCCGCGCATCTTGGCCAGCGCCTGGTCGTCGCGCTGATCCGACGGCAACGCCATTTCGCTCGCCAGCAGGAGGCCGAGCGCCTGCACCTCGCGCTGATCGTCCTGCTCCTTGCGGATGATCGCGGCGAGGGCCGGATCCTTGACCGTGGCGCGGGCCGCTGCGGCGGCGAGCGCGCGCTGCACGGCGCGGCCGCGGATGGCATCGGCGATGCGGAAGGCTTCGGCGGCGCCGGCGGCGGTTTTCTCGCCGGCCAACACACCGAGATAGGATTCGATGATGAATTGCAGGCGCTGATCGCGGAGACCGGGCGTCGCGTCGTCCTCGTCGTCGGCGTGACGCTCGGCGCCCAGCAGGATCGGCACGGCATGGGTGAAATGCTGCTGGGCTTCCGGCTGATTGCCGGTCACCGCCAGTGACGCCGCCAGCAGCCCCTCGGCCTCGACCGTGTTGTAATGCTTTTCGCCAAGCGTCCTGGTGCGCATTTCGAAAGAGGATCGCGTCACACGCAAGGCGTCGTCGGGACGGCCGCCGCGCAAATCGGCGACCGCGAGGTCGAGGGTTTGGCCGATGGCGAGGCGCAGCGCCGCCGGATTGTCGGCCAGCCCCTTGCGGATGGCGTCGAACTGCGCGAGCGCTTCGGCCCACCGCCGCTGCGCCACCAGCGCCGAAGCCAGCACGACGCGTGCCTGATTGATTTGCGATGAACTTTGTTCGATGCCGAGACTCCGATCGGTGTCGAGCGCCGTGCGAGCGAGCTTTTCCGCCTCCTTGAAGCGTCCCTGCTCGGACAGGACGTTGCCCAGCGCGGTTACCATGGCCACGGTATCGACCGAATAGCGGCCATGGAAATTGAGCTGACTGAGCAGCGCCTGACGGGCTTCGAACTCCGCCTCGGTCGGTCGGCCCTCGCGGGTCAACACGCTTGCCAATTGCGTGTCGAGATAATCCGCAAGGGTGAGATAAGTGCCGCGCGGCGGGAAGCTTTCGCCCGCGCTGTCCTTTTCCGCCTGGCGCGCTTCTGCGGCAGCGCGGCGATAATAGGTCTCCGCCTCGGAATATTTTCCTTCGAACTGGGCGACATCGCCATGCGCGCGGTCGGTGAGGGTGGCGAAAGACTGCTGGAAGTTGCCGCTGCCGCGCCACATCATCGATTCCGCTTTTTTCTGATCGATCTGCCTCAGCCAGTTCGCCGCCTCGTCGAAATTTCCGGCGCGCGCGCTGTCGGCGGCCAGCGCTTCCAGCGGGCCGAAAACCATTCCCTTCTTGTTGAAGGGTATGACCGTGAGCTCTTCCTGTTGGAGCTTGATTGCTTCCTGAACGTGGCCGCCGCGCCGCAGGACACGCGCTAGATCGGACAGGGCCTGCGCGTAATAGAGCTGGCCGTTCGGATTGCTCGGATCTTTCCCGTGAATATCCGCGGCGAGATCGAGAGCCTTGTGCAAATCGGCGGCAGCCTGCTGGCCGCGTCCGAGGACATCGGCCGCGATGCCGCGCTTCGTATAGAATTGCTCGAGCTCGATCGCGCCGAGACCCGCCGGCGGCACCGCGTCGGCGATCGCCTTCTGCTCGGCGACCTTTCCCGGATTCGGTTTTTCCTGATCGAGGATGGCGGTGATGTCGGCAATGCTGCGCGGCGGCGGCGTGAATTTCTCCGCCTCGGCCTGGGGTGCGGTGTTGGCCCCTTGCGCCAGGACGGCGGCCGGCAACGCGGCAATTCCGAGGATGCCCACAGCCAGCCCAAAGGCCAAAAACCCAGCGATTACGCGGTCTTGCCCTGCCATGGCACGCTCCATCATTGCGCGCGAGGCACGAATCTAAAGCGGCGGGACCGGCTTGCCAAGGCGGCCGGCCGAAGGCGAACGGGCGTTGAACGAAAGACTCGTGGATTCGTTCTATTAGCGCGGGGCAAAACGGCCTGCCCTCTGCGATCCCCTGCGCGACAGGAACCCAGCTGAAAAGGCGAGAAAATTTCATGCCCGACACCGATCGGCAGGAGGCGAAGGCTAACCCCAACGGGCTCGAGGCGGCGCGAGCGCCCGCCCCCGGCCTCACCATCTGGGCGGTGAGCATCGCCATCATCGCCGCGCTCTATTTCGGGCGCGAGCTGTTCGTGCCGCTGGCCCTTGCCGTGTTGTTGAGCTTCGCCTTGGCGCCGTTGGTGATGCTGCTGCGGCGTTGGCATTTCGGCCGATTGCCGTCGGTGATCGCCACCGTCGGACTCGCGTTCCTGGTGATCTTCGCCATCGGCGCCGTCATCGGCAGCCAGCTTACTTATCTGGCGGAGAACCTGCCGACCTATCAAACCAACGTCGTCGAAAAAATCCGCGCCATCAGCGGGACGGCATCGGCAAAGACCGGCATCGTCGGTCGCGCGACCGGCATGCTGCACGACCTTAAGAACGAGATCACCACGACGCCGGACGGCAATCCACTCCGACCGCCGCCGGCACGCTTGTCGGCGGCGGGAGACAAGCCGGTTCCGGTGGAGATTCACCAGCCCGACCCGGGCCCGTTGCAGGTCATTCAGAACGTCGTCACGCCCTTGCTGCTCCCCCTGACGACCACGGGCATCGTCATCGTCTTCGTGGTCTTTTTCCTCCTGCAACGCGAGGATTTGCGCGACCGGTTCATCCGCCTTGTCGGCTCGCGCGATCTGCGCCGCACCACCGAGGCGCTCGACGACGCGGGCCAGCGCCTCAGCCGTTATCTGCTGGCGCAGACGGCGGTCAACACAAGCTTCGGCACCCTGGTCGGCCTCGGGCTGTGGCTCATCGGCCTGCCGAACCCCCTGTTGTGGGGATTCCTGGCGATGCTGCTGCGCTTCGTGCCGTATATCGGCGCGCCGATCGCCATCGCCTTTCCGGCCGTTCTGGCGCTGGCGATCGATCCCGGCTGGTCGATGCTGCTGCTGACGCTCGGGCTTTATCTCGTCGCCGCCTTCATCACCAGCCATCTGGTCGAGCCCTGGCTCTATGGTCGCAGGACCGGGCTTTCCGCCGTTGCCGTCGTCGTTGCCGCCGCGTTTTGGACGTGGCTGTGGGGTCCGATCGGCCTGCTGCTGTCCACGCCCCTGACCATGTGCCTGGTGGTGCTGGGCCGGCATGTCGACCGCCTCGAATTTCTCGACGTGCTGCTCGGCAACCGGCCCGCCCTGGCGCTGGAGGAAAGCTTCTATCAACGCCTGCTGGCCGGCGACCCCGATGAAGCTGCCGCGCATGCCGAGAAATTCCTCAAGGAGAAGCCGTTGGCCGCCTATTACGACGACGTAGCCATCAAGGGGCTGGCGCTGGCGCAGCTCGACGTCAATCGGGGCACGCTCGATCACGGCCGCCGCGTCGAGATCAAGGCGGCGATCGAGGACATCATCGACAATCTGTCCGAGCATGAGGATTCGACCGCGCCGCCGGCAGCCGATGAGCTGCCTGTAGTGCCCCTCATGGACGAGCGCGCCGTCCTCTGCATCGGCGGGCGCGGCTCCCTCGACGAAGCAGCGGCGGCCCTTCTGACGCAGCTGCTGGAGCGAAAAAAGATCCGCACCGTCGTCGTGCGATCCGACGAGGCATCGCCGGGACGCATCTTTCAGCTCGATGCCGCCGGCGCGCGAATCATCTGCCTTTCCTATCTGGAAGCCGGGGCGCTGACCAATGCGCGCTATCTGGTGCGGCGCCTGCGCCGCAAGGCGCCGCACGCCGCGATCATTCTCGGGCTGTGGAATTTGGCCGATGCCGATTCCCGCTTGCGCGAGGCCGCGGCGGAAACCGGCGCCGATCAGGTGGTGACGTCGCTGCAGCAAGCGGTGGATCGGATTCTCGCGGGCTTGGCCGCCCATGCCCAACCGGCGCCGCCATTGCCGGAACGACGCACGCTGAGCCTTTAATCGGCGACGATCAGCGGCGGCATCGCGGCGGGCGCCATCAATCTGTCATCGGCGGGCGGTACAAACGTCATGCGAGACGATCGCCAGGCTGCGTTGGGGCCGTACGATCCTTACGATTTGGGCTGCGGGATTTTGCATCGTCGCCACGGGCATCCAGCTCGCGAGCGTCGCGCTGGTCGCGTGGCGCTGCCGGTCCCGCGCGCGGCATCTGCCGCCGCCGGAGGATGCGGCGCCCGTCACCTTGGTGCGGCCGGTCTGCGGCGTCGATAATTTCGGGCGCGAGACGCTGGGCTCGAGTTTCGGTCTCGATTACCCGGATTACGCGATCATCTTTTGCGTCGCGCGCGCCGACGATCCGGGCGCCGAAATCGTCCGGCGCCTGATCGACGCAAATCCGCGACAGCGCGCCCGGCTGCTGGTCGGCGACGACCGGGTGAGCCCGAACCCCAAGCTCAACAACGTCGTGAAAGGCTGGGAAGCGTCGCAAACCGATTGGATCATCGTCGCCGACAGCAACGTGCTGATGCCGCGCGACTATATCCAGCGGCTGAAGGCACGGTGGCGCGCGGATAGCGGCGCGGTGTGCTCGGTGCCGATCGGATCGCGGCCGGGAAATTTCTGGGCCGAGCTCGAATGCGCGTTCCTCAATACCTTTCAGGCGCGCTGGGA
>DASRKX010000048.1:0-52599 GCA_035648735.1 Allostellaceae bacterium | reverse complement strand
TCGTATCATCGGTCATGGCGGGCGTGGCGTTCGCGGTTGAGGTGATGGGGTTGGTTTCGCATCCGAATCCTACGCCGCATCAGCGCTTTACACCACGCTCGCCAGCCTCTCAGGCGCCTTCTGGCGAATAAGACGGGCTAGGGCGGGAGGTCACGAGCTTCTGTCAAGCGGCCGCTTGGATGAGACGGTGGCCTTGCAGGATGTTGTTGGCGAGAGCGAACATGCTCAGCACGGCCTGGACCTTGAGGCGACCGCGCACGACGAACTGGCGGAGGTTCCATTGCCGGAATCGGGCGTTGATGCATTCGCCCATGCTGCGCCGCTTGTAGACGGCCTTGCCGTGTGGGCTCTTCATGCGTCTGCGCCAGGCGGCAACGCCAGGGCCATCGTCGCGACGCGGTGCATAGGGGTCGGTGTTGTGCTTGCTGCGGATCGGTGGGCCATACACGTTGACGCCGATGCCAGCAGCCCATTCGGTATCGTCATTCTTGTTGAAGCCGCCATCGACGAGGTAACGTCTGGGCCTGCGGCCATGGCGCCGTTCGATCTGCATGAGCATCGGCGGCATTAAACCGCGATCCGAGCTGACGGCTGTCGCTTCGACGGCGACCACGATCTGCCCCTCCGCCACGGTGCCAAGCTGACAATTGTAGGCCGGCCGATAGCCTCCGTCGGCCATCTTCATGATGCGGGCCTGCGGGTCAGTGGTCGAGGCCCGGGGTTCCTTCTGCTTGGCAACCTGCTTTTTGTTGGTCTTAGCCCGCCGCTCCCGCTCGGCTTCGATCTGCGCAAGCTTGGCAAGCGCTGCGCTAACGCGGGCCTCGCGCTCACGCGCCGCCCGCTCACCGGCCGCCTGGATACGACGGTTGCTGGCGTCCGGGTCATCGCTCACCTCCTGCCTGAGATGCGCAACCCGGCGCTGTGCCTTCTTTAATTCCTTGTGCAGCGTCTTGCGGCGCCGGAAGGAGGCTGCGCCAGCCGAGGCCCGCACCCGCACGCCGTCCTGCACCACTTCCTCGAGACTGATCACGCCTGCCGCGGACAATGTCGCGACGTTCTCGGTCAGCAGCCGATCAAGTAAGTCTGGATCCGCGGTCCGGAAGTCCGCAAGTCCGTGATAATTCACGCTGACGCCGCCGCATAGCCAACGGTAGGCGTCATGGCTCTCGCACAGCCGCGCCAGCGCCCGCGCGCTCCCGATTCCTTCGCTGGTGGCGTAAAGCCAAAGCGCCAGCAGCAATCGCGGGCTGACCGGAGCCTGCCCCGGCGTATGTTCCCGCGCCTGCACGGATTGCTCCAAAGCTCGAAGGTCGAGCCCCCGGACGTAATCCCAGATCACCCGCACAGGGTGGTCCATTCCAATTAGCCGGTCGAGGTCCACCGCACGTAGTTCAATCTGATCGCGCACCGGTTCCCGCAGCCGCGGCCGGCCCAAATCAAACGCCCGCGACATTTTCTGAACCGGAAGATCGCCAAAAAGCTCTTCGTCGGACATCGCAGCAGCTCCAAATCGCTGCTACAAACGAATCACGCTCATCCTCTCCGCGCAACCTGAATCCAAAGATTCACAGCCTCTCAGGATGACGTTTTACGTGTGGCAAAGAGAGAGTGATTGTCCATGTCTTCCATCGACGACTCCAGGCTATTCGTGCCGCTCGGCATCGCGGTGCTGACGATTTCCGACACCCGCTCGCTGGCGGATGACAAATCCGGCACGCTGCTGGCGGAGCGGATCGTGGCTGCCGGTCACGTCCTGGCGGCGCACGAGATCATCGTCGACGACGTCGACGCCATCCGCATCATCCTCAAGCGCTGGATTGCCGATCCCGACATCGACGCCATCATCACGACAGGCGGCACCGGTTTTACCGGGCGCGACGTCACCCCGGAAGCGATCGAGCCGCTGTTCGAAAAACGGATGGACGGATTTTCCATCGCCTTCCATATGCTGAGCTACGCCAAGATCGGCACCTCGACGATCCAGAGCCGCGCCACCGCCGGCGTCGCCGGCGGGACGTATCTGTTCGCGCTGCCCGGATCGCCCGGCGCCTGCCGCGACGGCTGGGAAGACATCATCAAGCACCAGCTCGACAACCGGCAGCGGCCCTGCAATTTGGTCGAGCTGATGCCCCGCCTCCAGGAACATCTGCGCCGCACCCCGTAGGCCGCAACTTCCGCGCCGAGTCGCGGATTCCTTCGGTATGGATCGTTTGACCCCCGAGGAACGTGTTCTTGATATGTTCACTGAGCGGACATATGATATCGCCATGGACGACACCTCTCATGGTCTCGGCCCCTTGGGTTCCCCCCGGCCGCACAAGGGGCGCGGCGCAGTCAGCAACGCCACCGGGCGTTACGAGCCGGAGAAACGCGAGGGCTTCGACGACGGCTGGGGCATCGCCGACGAGCCGCCGCCGAAGCTCGACACGGTTTATGCGCGCGACAGCACGCGCACCATCATCACGCGGAACGATTCGCCGGACATTCCCTTCGACCGCTCGATCAATCCCTATCGCGGCTGCGAGCACGGCTGCATCTACTGCTTCGCGCGCCCGACACACGCCTATCTGGGATTGTCGCCGGGCCTCGATTTCGAGAGCCGCATCTTCGCCAAGCCGGACGCTCCGGCGCTGCTGGCGGCGGAGTTGAGCAAGCCCTCCTATCGCTGCCGACCGATCGCGCTCGGCACCAACACCGACCCCTATCAGCCGGCCGAGCGCAAATTCGGCATTATGCGCGGCATCCTCGAGACGCTGTACCGATTCAAGCACCCGGTGACCATCGTCACCAAATCGGCGCTGATCGAGCGCGACATCGACCTCCTCGCCGCCATGGCACGCGAGCAGCTCGCCGCAGTCGCGCTGTCGGTGACGACGCTCGACCGCAAGCTCGCGCGCGCCATGGAGCCGCGCGCCGCGACGCCGGAGCGTCGGCTCGAGGCGATGGCGGCGCTCGCCAAGGCGGGCGTGCCGACATCCGTCATGGCGGCGCCGATGATCCCGGCGCTCAACGATAGCGAATTGGAAGCGATCCTGGAGCGCGCAGCCGCCGCCGGCGCGCTCGGCGCCGGCTACACGATGCTGCGGCTGCCGCTCGAAGTGGCGCCGCTCTTCATCGAATGGCTCCACGCGCACGCGCCGAACAAGGCGAAGCATGTCATGTCGCTGGTGCGCGAAAGCCACGGCGGCAAGGACTACGACGCGCAATGGGGCAAGCGGATGGTCGGCAGCGGCCCTTATGCCGAAATGCTGCGCATCCGCTTCGAGACCGCTTGCAAGCGGCTCCAGCTCAATCTCAGCCGCGGCCGAATCTGGCGGCTCGACACGACGAAATTCTTAGCGCCGCCCAAATCGAAGGCACAGCTCAGCCTGTTCTAGCGGTCGCCCTTCTTCTTGTCGGGCTTGTGGCGATAGATGAACCGCTGGAGATGCCAGAGCTCGAAGCTTGCCGCGTTGTTCCGCCGATTCGTGAAAAGGACGGCGGCGTCGGCGACGGCTTTCTTGTCGTTCTCCGCGGCAAGGGTTTCCACAGCGAAGATCGAACCGTCTTCGCGGACAAAATAACACCGATAATTAGGCATAAGATATCCCGCCCCGGTATCTGGGATTTCACGTAGTCCCTTTTGTTATTTTTATGGGGCTGACGGTTTTGCGCCGAGCGTACTGAATGTCACGCTGACGATTTCTCACCGGCGCACATCGCGTCACGGCCGGTGTTGTCCGGACACTAGCCGTTAACCCACATCAAGGGAAGTCTCGTCTTTTCCCGACGATTCGCTCCTTGTTGCGACATCGGCTTGTTGTCTGGGGGTGGGCATTGGTGTCTTCTGTCGCCATGCCCGATTTTGCGCTCGAACGGGAATGCGGAGGACTCGTCTGCGGCATCGACGAGGCTGGCCGCGGGCCGCTCGCCGGTCCGGTGGTCGCCGCGGCGGTGATCCTCGTGGCCGCGAGCCTGCCGCGGGGCTTGCGCCACTGCATCGACGATTCGAAGAAGCTCGACCGCGCGGAGCGCGAAAACTATGCCGAGCAGCTGTGGCGCTGCGCCCGCATCGGCATCGGCGCCGCGTCGGTCGGCGAGATCGATCGCATCAACATCCTGCAGGCGTCGCTCCTGGCGATGCGCCGTGCGCTGGCGGCGCTGCCGGCGGTACCCCAGCTCGCGCTGATTGACGGCAATATCGCGCCGGAGCTGCCCTGCCCGTCGCGCACGGTGGTCGGCGGCGACGGCCTGTCGCTCTCCATCGCCGCCGCTTCGATCATCGCCAAGGTGACGCGCGACCGGCTGATGCGGCAGCTCGCCATGCGCTATCGCGGCTATGGCTGGGAAACCAATGTCGGCTATGGCACCGAGGCGCATCGCGCGGCGCTGCTCACACTCGGCCCGACGCCGCATCACCGGCGGTCTTTTGCGCCCTTGCAGCTTGCCTTAGAGTTAAATTCTAGCGAATCCGACTAACCCATTGACTCCACAAACTTATTGACACCACGACTCGGCATCGGCGATGCTCCGCCGATTGGGGTTCGGGCGCCCACGCGCCCGCGGCGGGGAGCCGAATGGGGGAAACGCGCGTAATTCCCGGCGATCCGCCGGGCGATTCGACCGGCGAGTTGCTGGGCGAGGTCCTATGCGGCGACTGCGTCGAGCTGATGGCGCGACTGCCGGAGAGCTCCGTCGATCTGATATTCGCCGACCCACCCTACAATCTGCAGCTCGGCGGCGAGTTGCATCGGCCCGACCAGAGCCGCGTCGCCGGCGTCGTCGAGGCGTGGGATAAATTCGCCGATTTCGCCGCCTATGACCGCTTCACGCGCGACTGGCTAAGCGCAGCGCGCCGCTTGCTGAAACCCGATGGCGCATTGTGGGTCATCGGCTCCTATCACAACATCTTTCGCGTCGGCACGATCCTGCAGGATCTTGGATTCTGGATGCTGAACGACATCGTCTGGCGCAAGACCAACCCGATGCCGAATTTCCGCGGCCGGCGCTTCACCAACGCGCATGAGACGCTGCTGTGGTGCGCCAAGTCGCGCGACAGCCGCTACACCTTCAACTACCAGGCCATGAAGTCGCTCAACGATGACGTGCAGATGCGCAGCGATTGGCTGTTTCCACTCTGCGCGGGCCCCGAGCGGCTGAAGGGCGGCGACGGCAAGAAGGCGCACCCGACGCAGAAGCCCGAGGCACTGCTCCACCGCCTGCTGCTCGCCGCGACCAAGCCGGGCGACCTGGTGCTCGACCCGTTCTTCGGCACCGGCACCACCGGCGCGGTGGCGAAGCGGCTCGGCCGGCGCTTCATCGGCATCGAGCGCGACAAGGAATACGCCAAGATCGCGCGCCAGCGCGTCGCCGCGATCGGGGTCGCGCCGTCCGAGCATTTGGCGACGGCGGAGAAGCGCGGCGAGCCACGCGTGCCGTTTGGCGCCTTGATCGAAAGCGGATTGTTGAAGCCGGGCGACGTGCTGTTCGACGCCGCGCGACGCTGGACCGCCAAGGTACGCGCCGACGGCACCGTGATCTCCGCTGAGACCAAGGGCTCGATTCACAAAGTGGCGGCTGAAATTCAAGGCGCCACAGCTTGCAACGGCTGGGCGTTCTGGCATGTCGACGTCAAGGGGCGGCCGGTATCGATCGACGTGCTGCGCCAGAAATTCCGCGCCGAGGCCGGCTCGGGCGCCTGACGGCGGGGGCGGGCGCCCCTTTCCGCGCCCAGACGATGACCTTCTTCATCACCGTCGGCAGCGCGTAATCCTTGAAGCGGTCGGGCGCGACCCAGATGCCGTGCCGGCCGGGGCGGCCGGGGCGGCCGGGGACAGACGCCGTCAGGATGCGCAGCTCAAGATCGAAATGCGTGAAGCTGTGCATCACGACGCCCGCAACCGGTCGCCAGCGCGCCCGGAACGGCGCCGCCCGCGCCGCTTCGGCGTCGCGCCACGGCGACGCCCGCCAGGCGGTGGAGGGCACTTCCATCATGCCGCCGAGCAACCCCTTTTCCGGCCGGCGCCGCAATAGCACCCCGCCACCGGCGCCCAGCACCCAGAAGACGACGCCGTAGCGCCGCGGCTTGGCCGGTTTGGCGCGCCGGCGCGGCAGGCTTTCGGCGATGCCGAGCGCACGCGCCCGGCACGCCGCGCGCCATGGACAGAGCGGGCATTTGGGCTTGCGCGGCGTGCAGATCGTCGCACCCAAATCCATCAACGCCTGGGCATAATCGCCCGGCCGCGCGATGGGTGTGAGTGTTGCCGCAAGCGTCCGCAATTGCGGCTTGGCTTCCGGCAGCGGCGTCTTCACCGCCGCGAGGCGGGCAATGACGCGCTCGGCATTGCCGTCAATCGCCGAGGCCTGGTGACCGAAGGCGATGGCGGCAATCGCCGCCGCGGTATAGGCGCCGATGCCGGGCAGCGCGCGCAGACCCGGCTCGGTGTCGGGGAAGCGGCCGCCTCGTGCCGCGACGTCTCGCGCGCAAGCGTGCAGGTTGCGGGCCCGTGCGTAATAGCCCAACCCCTGCCAGGCATGCAGCACGTCGTCGAGGGGGGCGCGCGCCAGCGCCGCGACGTCGGGCCAGCGTGCCAGAAAGTGGGCGAAATAAGGTCCGACCGTCGCCACAGTGGTCTGCTGCAGCATGATCTCGCTGAGCCAGATGCGATAGGGATCGGGCGTCTCGCCGGGACGCACGCGCCATGGCAGGACGCGGCGGTGCCGGTCGTACCAGGCAAGGAGCCGCCCCGGCAGCACGACGCGCAAGGGATCCGGAATCGACGGGAGCGAAGTCACGCCTTATCCTGCCATGCGCGCCAGCGGGAGGCGACATGACTGACAAGCCAGCGACCCCGAACAAGCCAGCCGGCTTCGGCACGGACCGGCGCGGCGGCATGCGCGCGCTGGCCGCCAATTTGCCGGCCATCGCCCGGCCGGTGCTCGGCAAGCGTGGCTTCGGCGAGGCCCAGCTCGTCGCCCAATGGCCAGCCATCGTCGGCGAGGATTTGGCGCGGAACCTCATGCCGGAGAAACTCAGCTTCGCCGGGCGGCAGCGCCAGGACGGCACGCTGCGCGCGCGCGTCGAGCCCGCCTTCGCTTTGATCGCGCAGCACCGTGAGCCGCAGATTCTCGAGCGCATCAACGCTTTTTTCGGCTACCGCGCGGTGGCCCGCCTCGCTTTGGTGCAGGGGCCGCTGCCGCGCGACGCGCGGCGCGCCGCCCCCCCGGCGCGCCCGCTCGACGCGGCGGAGCATTCGGCGCTCGATCAGCGCCTGGCCGGGATTGAAAACGACGCGTTGCGCGACGCGCTCAAAAGCCTGGGGGAGAAGATCCTCGGCGCGCGCAAATCCTGAAGGAATCCGCGACTCGAATGCTGTGCTTTGCTTGAATTGGCGGATAACAGGCCCTAGCATCCGGCCGAAGTTTCAGTGGAGTCGCGTGTATGCGGAAGAGTTGGCTGTTTTTTGCCGCGATCGCCGTCGCGACATCGCTCATTGCCCCCGAGACGGCGCGTGCCGAATTGCCGAGCATCCAAAGCGACGATCGAATCCTCGGCGATCCGAAGGCGCCGATCACGATCTTCGAATACGCCTCGCTCACCTGCCCGCATTGCGCCGCCTTCGACGAAGAGACGCTCCCCAAGGTGAAGGCGGAATGGATCGACACGGGCAAGGCCAAGCTGGTGTTCCGCGACTATCCGCTCGACCAGTCGTCGGTGCTCGCGGCGACGATCGCGCGCTGCTTCCCGAATGACAAATTCTTCCCGTTTATCGATACGCTGTTCAAGAGCCAACGCAGCTGGGCGATGTCCTCCAATGTCAAAGGAGCGCTGGCGCGCACCGCACGCCTCGGCGGCATGAGCCAGGATGCGTTCGACAAATGCACCGCCGACCAGAAGCTGGCGGACAGCGTCACCGTTTCCCGGCTTATCGCCCAGAACCGCTACGGCATCGATTCGACCCCGACCTTCTTCGTCAACGGCGTCAAGGTCGTGGGCGATCTGCCGTATGACGAGTTCGTCAAATACCTGAACGGCGGCAAGGCCGAGGCGATTCCAGGGCCGACAACTCCCGCTGCGAGTACGTCAACGGCCGCGATGCCGACCGCAAACGACGACGCTCAACTCGGGTTGCTGGACCGCGTCAAGCGGTGGTTCGGCACCATCATGTCGCGGACCTAAGGCAAAGCCCGGTCGTGCATTTCGCCAAGCTTCGTCTCAACGGATTCAAATCCTTCGTCGATCCGACCGAACTCGTCATCGAGGCCGGCGTTACGGGCATCGTCGGCCCGAATGGCTGCGGCAAGTCTAATTTGGTCGAGGCACTGCGCTGGGTCATGGGCGAGACCTCGGCCAAGCGGCTGCGCGGCGGCGAAATGGACGACGTTATCTTCGCCGGCACCACGACGCGGCCGGCGCGCAACATCGCCGAAGTCATGCTGCAGCTCGACAATGCCGCGCATGATGCGCCGCAGCCCTATGATGCGCTGAACATGATCGAAATCGGCCGGCGCATCGAGCGCGGCGTCGGCTCCGATTACCGCATCAACGACCGCGAGGTGCGCGCGCGCGACGTACAATTGCTGTTCGCCGACGCCGCGACCGGCGCGCATTCGAGCGCCATGATCAGCCAAGGGCGCATCGGCGCGATCATCACCGCCAAGCCGGTCGACCGGCGCGGGCTGCTTGAAGAGGCGGCCGGCATCTCGGGGCTCCATTCGCGCCGCCACGAGACCGAGCTGCGGCTCAAGGCGGCGGAAACCAACCTGTCGCGTCTCGACGACGTGCTGCGCACGCTCGAAGCCCAGCTCGAAGGGCTGAAGAAGCAGGCGCGCCAAGCGCAGCGCTATCGCCGACTGTCGGATTGGATTCGCCGCGCCGAAGGCATGGTGCTGCATCTCAAATACCAGGCGGCCAGCGTCGAGCTCGCCGCGACCGAAGAACGCCTGCGCACCGCCGAACGAACCGTCGCCGAGCGCGCCACCGCCGCCGCCGCCGCTGGGCGCGAGCGCGAGACCGTCGCGGCACAGCTGCCGGCGCTGCGCCATGCCGAGGCGGTGGCCTCCGCCGAATTGCAGCGCCTGACCCTGGCGCGCCAGGCGCTCGAGGACGAGGAGCGCCGCATCACCGCGGCGCGTCACGCGGCCGAGGCCCGGCTCGAGCAACTCGCCGCCGACATGACGCGCGAGGACGAGCTTGCCGCCGATGCGAGCTCTGCCCTGGCGCGGCTCGCGGAAGAGCGCCAGTCGATCCACGCCGCGCAGGAGCAGGAACGGGCGACGCAGCTTCGGGCCGTGGAGACGCTGGCGCGCATCGAGGCCGAGGTCGCGACGCTCGATGCCGCGCTGACGCAGGTCACCGAGCGCGTAGCGGCCGACGAGGCGCGCCGCGCGGCGCTTAACGGGCGCCTCCATGAATCATCCGAACGCCTGACCCGCCTCAACGAACGCGCGAAAGAGCTGGCGCATCATCGGGCGGCGCTCGATGCCGAGGCGAACGCCTCCGGCGTCGGCCCCGAAACGCTCGCCGCGGTCCGGGCGGCCGAGTTGGCAGCGGAAGAAAGCCGCATGGCGGTCGAGACGGCGGAACAGGCCTTGGCCGATGCGCAAAGCGCCGAGGCGGCGGCGCGCCAACCGCTCGAAGCCGCCGAGATGCGCCGCAACGCGCTCAAGGCCGAGGATGAGGCGCTGGAAAAGCTCCTGGCACACCCCAACGCCGGCGAGTGGGCGCCGATCGTCGATTCGATCCAGGTGGCGCACGGTCTCGAAGCGGCTCTCGGGGTGGCGCTCGGCGACGATTTGACCGCGCCGCTCGATGCCGCGGCACCGGCGCATTGGCATCCGCTTGAGGATTACGCCGACACGCCGATCTTGCCGGGCGGCGTCGCGCGTCTTGCCGACCAGCTTCAGGCGCCTGCCGCGCTGAGACGCCGGCTGGGCCAGATCGGTCTGGTCGACAATGCGGCGCAGGGTGAACGCCTACAGCCAGAATTGCGGCCGGGACAGCGGCTGGTCAGCCGCGACGGCGGATTGTGGCGCTGGGACGGCTTCCGCCGCGCCCCCGGCGCGGCGGTCGCGGCGACGCAACGTCTGGAACAGCGCCACCGGCTCAACGAGATCGGCGGCGAGCTGTCGGCGGCCGAGGCCGAGGCGACAAATCTGCGCGCCGTTTTCGTCGCGGCGCAGCAGCGAATCCGCGAGCGTGCCGAAGGCGAGCGACAGGCGCGGCAGCATGCCCGCGCCGCGATGGATATGCTAGCCGACGCGCGAAGCCGCGAAGCCGAACTGGGCCGCGCCGCCGCCGCCATCGTGTCGCGCCGCGCCGCGCTCGACGAAGCGGCGCAGCGCATCCGACTCGATCAGGCCGAGGCCGAGGACGAGACGCAATCGGCGCAAGCGGCGCAAGCGGCGCTGCCTGATCCGGCCAAGGGTCGCGAGGAAGTGCAGAACGCGCGCGGCCGGCTATCCGAACGCCGCGCCCTGCAATTGGCGCATCAGGGCGAGCACGACCGGCTGAAGCGCGAGGCCGAGGCGCGGAACGAGCGTCTTGCCGCCATCGGTGTCGAGTTCCAGTCCTGGCAGCAGCGCGCCGATGCCGCGCAACGTCAGCGCACGACGATCGAAGCGCGACATGTCGAAATTCACGCCGAGCTGGAGACGCTCGCCAACCGCCCCGCCGAGATCGCAGTCGAGCGCGAGCGGCTGGCGGAGACCATCGCCGGCTCCACGGCGCGGCGCAATCAGGCGGCCGACGCCCTGGCGGCAGCCGAAACCCGCCTCACCGAGGCCGAGAAGACCGCGCGCGCCGCCGATATCGCGGCGGGCGAGGCGCGCGAGGAGCGTGTCCGCGCCGAGGGTGTGCGCGATCAGGCGAATATGGCGCGCAACACCGTCGCCGAGAGCATCGCCGAGAAGCTCCAGGCCAAGCCCGAGGACGTGCTGCAGGCCGCCGGCATCGAGGACAAGGAAGAATTCCCCGACATGGCCGCGGCGACCACCCGGCTTGAGCGCCTGTTGCGCGAGCGCGACAATATGGGCCCGGTCAACCTGGTCGCCGAAGCCGAGGCGATCGAGGTCGAGGAGAAACTCACCGGGCTCAACCGCGAGCGCGAGGATCTTATCGGCGCCATCGCCAAGCTGCGACAGGGCATCGCCGCGCTCAATCGCGAGGGCCGCGAGCGGCTGCTGGCCGCCTTCACCCAGGTCAACGAGCATTTCGGCAAGCTGTTCGTGCGGTTGTTCGGCGGCGGCAAGGCCTATCTCACGCTCGACCAGGGCGAGGAGCAGGATCCGCTCGAGGCAGGGCTGGAAATCATGGCGAGCCCGCCGGGCAAGAAGCTCCAGAGCCTGTCGCTGCTCTCGGGCGGCGAGCAGGCGCTCACCGCGCTGGCGCTGCTGTTCGCCGTCTTCCTCACCAACCCGGTGCCGATCTGCGTGCTGGACGAGGTCGACGCGCCGCTCGACGACGCCAATGTCGACCGCTTCTGCCGCCTGGTTTCCGAAATCTCGCAGAACGGCGATACCCGATTCCTGATCATCACCCATCACCGCCTGACCATGGCGCGGGTCGACCGCCTTTACGGTGTCACCATGGGCGAACGCGGCATTTCGCAGCTCGTCTCGGTCGACCTGCAGAACACCGAGCAATTGCGGCGGACGGCCTAAGCCCAATCGTACCGGGGCACACCCCACCGCGGCCTTGCGTCGCTTGACACCCCATCCCCCGCCTCTTAGAAGTTGCGCGCCTTTCCGGTGCCGACGCTGATTGGCGCGCGTTCGCACGGCGGATGAACGAAATCCGCCGCGCTTTCCAGGTAATTGCCATGGACGACGATGAGGCACGCAAGAGCCTCAAAGAGCTCGGCGACCGGCTGGATCAGGCGCGGCGCGCGGCGCCACGGGATGCGGCGCGAACGCGTCCCGATACCACGACGGGCGCCAACAGCGCTTTGGGCATGGGCGTTCGGATCGGCGTCGAGTTGGTGGTCGCGGTTGTGGTGGCGGTCGGCATCGGCTGGGCCATCGATAGCTGGTTCGGCACCAAGCCGCTGGCGATGGTGGTGTTCTTCTTCCTTGGCGTCGCGGCCGGCATGTGGAATGTCTACCGTGCCGTCACCGGCATGGGCATGAAAGTGGGAGCGCGGCGCTCCCGGGACGAAAGCCAGAGCGCCGATTGGGACGACGAGGATTGATGTGAAGATCGAACTTCATCCGCTTGAGCAATTCACCATCAGGCCGCTGGTGCCGCTGCACCTCGGCAAGCTCGACATTTCGTTCACCAATTCCGCGCTGCTGATGACGCTGACCGTGCTCGCAATCTCGGCGGTGGTGATCCTGGGCACGCGCAAGGAAGCGCTGGTGCCGGGACGCTGGCAGTCGCTCGGCGAGATGGGCTACGAGTTCATCGCCAAGCTGATCGACGACACGGTCGGGACCGAGGGCCAAGCCTATTTCCCGTTCATCTTCACGCTCTTCATGTTCATCCTGTTCGGCAACCTCCTGGGGCTGGTCCCTTACGGGTACACCTTCACCGGGCAGATCATCGTCACCTTCGCCATGGCGGCAGTAGTGTTCATCGGCGTCACCGCGATCGGCATCTGGCGGCATGGCTGGCACTTCCTCAGCTTCTTCGTGCCGAAAGGCGTGCCGGTGGTGCTGCTGATCCTGCTCGTGCCGATCGAGCTGCTGTCCTACTTGATCCGGCCGTTCACGCTGTCGATCCGGCTCTTCGCCAACATGCTGGCGGGCCATACCATGCTGTCGATCTTCGGCGGCTTCGTTGGCGTAGTCGGCCTGTTGGGCCTGATCCCGCTCGGCGTCGACGTGCTGTTGATCTTCCTCGAAATCCTGGTCGCGGTGCTGCAAGCCTATGTCTTCACCATCCTGACCTGCCTCTATCTGAACGACGCCATCCACCTTCACTGAACCTTCAATCGCACCTTCAACCTCTGGGGAATTCATTATGGAACCTGAATCCGCAAAATTGATCGGCGCCGGTATTGCCTGCATCGCGCTGGTCGGAGCCGGTATCGGCATCGGCAACGTGTTCTCGGCGCTGATCACCGCGCTGGCGCGCAACCCGGCGGCGCAGGTCACGCCCTTCGCCTTCCTCGGTTTCGCGCTCGCCGAGGCGACCGGCCTGTTCGGCCTCGCCATCGCCTTCCTCATCCTCTTCGTGTTCTAGGACAGACTAAAAACCGACAGGCGCCGCGCGATGCCGCAATTCGATATCGCCACCTTCCCGCCCCAGATCTTCTGGCTGGCCGTTACTTTTCTCGTGCTCTATCTGGTGATGGCGCTGGTCGGCTTGCCACGCGTGGGCGGCATCATCAAGCGGCGTCGCGAGCACATCAGCGACGATCTCGACAAGGCGCAGCGCATGAAAGCCGAGGCCGAGGCGGTGATCGCTGCCTATGAGCGGGCGCTGGCTGAGGCGCGCACCAAGGCGCAAGCGACGATGCGCGAGACGATGGAGCGCCTCAACATCGAAGCGGCCGAGCAACAGAAAAAACTGGCCGAAAGCCTGCACGCGGAAACCGCCAAGGCCGAGCGCCGCATCGCCGAGGCCAAGACCCGGGCGCTCGCGGGGTTGCGCGGCATGGCGGCGGAGGTGGCGCAGGCTGCCGCGGCCAAGCTCGCCGGCGGCGCCGTCGACAGCGGCCGCATCGGCAACGCGATCGACCAGGTGTTGAAGGAGCGCGCCTGATGGAATTCCTGCACGAGCTCTTTGAGGATTCCGAGTTCTGGGTTCTCGTCGCCTTTCTGATCGCCGTCGGGTTCCTGATCTACAAGGTCCGCGGCATGGTGACCGGCGGGCTCGACCAGCGCGGCGCCAAGATCAAGGCCGAGATCGACGAGGCTTCGCGCCTCGCCGAGGAGGCGCAGCAGGCGCTGGCGCGGCACCAGCGCCGCCAGCGCGATGCCATCCAAGAGGCGGAAGCGATCATCGCCCAGGCACGCGATGAGGCGTTGCGCGCCGCCGAGGAAGCGAAGCGTGAGCTCGCCGCGTCGCTGGAGCGCCGCAAGCGCATGGCCGTGGAAAAACTGGCGCTCGACGAGCAGAAGGCTGTTCAAGACGTGCGCAACACCGCCGTCGACGTCGCGGTCGCCGCCGTGCGGCACGTCCTCGCCCACGACCTTGACGCCAAGCGCCGCGCCAACCTGACCGACGAAGCGATCGCGGCCCTGCCCGAGACGCTGCACTAACAAAAAATCGCTAAACCCCGCCCGGACCCGCCGCCTGTTCCGGCGCGAGATAAGCCATGCCCAGCGCCTGCGCCACCGCCGGATGGGTGATGCGGCCAGCCTGGATATTGAGCCCGGCGCGCAAATGCGGATCGTCGGCCAGCGCCAGGCGCCAGCCCTTGCCGGCAAGCTCGATCACGAAGGGCAGCGTCGCGTTGTTGAGCGCGAAGGTCGAGGTGCGCGCCACCGCGCCCGGCATATTGGTGACGCAGTAATGGATAACGCCTTCCTCGACATAGGTCGGGTCGGCATGTGTCGTCGGCCGGCTGGTCTCGCAGCAGCCGCCCTGGTCGATCGAGATGTCGACGATCGCCGAGCCCGGCCGCATGCGCCGCACCATGTCGCGACTGACCAGCTTGGGCGCGGCGGCGCCCGGCACCAGCACCGCGCCGATGACGAGGTCGGCGGCCAGCACTTCGCGCTCGATATTCTCCAGCGTGGCGTAGAGCGTATGGAGCTGCGAGCCGAATTGCAGGTCGAGCGCGTAGAGCCGCGCCAGCTGCCGGTCGATGACGGTGACATGCGCCTCCATCCCCATGGCGACGCGCGCTGCGTTGGTGCCGGCGACGCCACCGCCCAGCACCAACACGCGCGCCGCCGCCACGCCCGGTACGCCGCCGAGAAGGATACCAAGGCCGCCCTGCTCCTTTTCCAGACAGTGTGCTCCGATCTGGATCGCCATGCGGCCGGCGACCTCGCTCATCGGCGCCAGCAGCGGCAAGCCGCCGCGCGAATCCGTCACCGTCTCATAGGCGATGCAGGTGGCGCCGGATTTCAGCAGCCCTTCGGCCTGCTTCGGATCGGCGGCGAGATGCAGGTAGGTGAACAGAACCTGGCCGCGGCGCAGCAGCGGGATCTCTTCGCCCTGCGGCTCCTTCACCTTCACCACCAACTCGGCTTTGGCGAAGATTTCCGCCGCGTTTGCGGCGATGGCGGCGCCCGCCCGCCGGTAGTCGTCATCCGCGAAACCGATGCCGGCACCGGCGCATGTTTCGACCAGGAGCTGGTGGCCATGATGCGTCAATTCGCGCACGCTGCCGGGCACCAACCCGACGCGATATTCATGGGTCTTGATCTCGCGCGGCACGCCGACCAACATCGCTTCAGGCCCTCATATCCGAGCTTCCATGAACCGCCGCTCTCTCCTGCTTGTGCCCCTCATGCTCGTCGTCGCGCGACGCGCTTTCGCCCATTCCTTCGCGCTCGGCGCCATCGAGATCGGTCATCCCTGGGCCAAGCCCTCGGCCACCGAAGCGGCGGCGATCTTTATGGCCCTCGGCAATACGGGCGACAAGCCCGACCGCCTGATCGGCGGCACGACGCCGATCGCCGCACAAGTCCTGTTCCGCGACCGCGGCGGCGAACCGCTTGCATATTACGATCTCAGGCCGAAGCGGCCGGTGGCGCTGCGCCCGGGCGGCCGCTATATCGCATTGCATGGCTTGCAGCGGCCGCTCGCCATCGACGACCGGTTTCCGCTGACGCTGCGCTTCGCCGAGGCGGGCGCGATCACCGTCATGGTGCTGGTCGAGCCTGGACCGGAGGAGCCGACGCCGCCGACGATGCGTTGAGCAGGCGCAGCACCTCGTCGGCGATCGGCAGCGACGAGGTCAGGCCCGGCGATTCGATCCCGTAGAGATTGACCAAGCCGCGAATGCCGTGGCTTGCCGCGCCCTGGATGAGGAAATCGGCGTTGGGCTCGTCGCGCGCGCTGATCTTCGGGCGGATGCCGGCATAGCCCGGGGCGAGCGCGCCGTCCGGCAGGCCCGGCCAATATTTGCGGATCGCGGCATAGAAGCTGTCGCCCCGCCGCGTCTCAACCGTATAGTCGACGCCGTCGATCCATTCGGTGTCGGGGCCGAAGCGGCCCTGGCCGGCAAGATCAACCGTGTAATGAACGCCGAGGCCGGCATGCTCCGGCGCGGGGTAGACCAGCCGGCGGAATGGCGCCTTGCCGGCGAGCGTGAAATAGACGCCGCGGCAGTAATAGTCGTGCGGGATGGTCTCGGGCGGCACACCCTTGAGCCGCCGCGCGGTTTGCGGCGCCCAGAGCCCGGCGGCGTTCACCAGCATTTCGCAGGCGAGCTTCGTCGGCGATTGGCCGCCGATCTCCAGCACGAAGCCGCTGTTCTCCGCCTTGCCGCCGAGCATTTCGGCACGCAGCGCCAGGCGGGTGCCGGAATCCTCCGCCTCGCCCTGATAGCTCAGCATCAGGCCGTGGCTGTCGATGATGCCGGTCGAGGGCGACAGGAACGCGCCAGCGCAGACGATTGCCGGCTCCAATTCACGCGCCGCATGCTCATCGAGCAATTCGAGATCGTCGACGCCGTTTGCCCGGGCCCGCGCGATGACGTTCGCCAGTAGCGGGATCTCGTCGGCGGCGGCGACCACCAGCTTGCCCACCCGCTTGGTCATGACGCCGCGTTCGGCGCAGTATTCATAGAGGCGCTTGCGGCCCTCGACGCAGAAGCGCGCCTTGAAGCTGCCAACAGGGTAGTAAAGCCCGGCATGAATGACCTCGCTGTTGCGCGAGGAGGTATGCGTGCCGATGGCGCGCTCCTTCTCCAGCACCAGCACCTCGCGGCCGGCGAGCGCAAGCGCGCGGGCGATGGCGAGGCCAATAATTCCAGCGCCGACGACGACGCATTCGACCTTGTCGATCATTGCATGGCCATCATGCCCGGGTTGACGACACGGCGCGAGGCCGACAAGCTCCGCCCCGCATGTCCACTCGCCGCCTGTCGCCCGCACGCTCGGCCCAATTCGCGGCGCTCTACCCTTATCTGCTGCTGACCTTCTGCATGCTGTGCTGGTCGGGCAATTGGGTGCTCGGCCGTGCGGTGCGCGACATCATGCCGCCGGCGGCGCTCACCTTCTGGCGCTGGGCGATATCGGCGGCCTGCCTGGCGCCGCTGGCGATTCCCCGCCTCCGGGGCAAGGGAGCGCTCCTGAAGCGGCACTGGCGGCTGATCTGCGGCCTGGGATTTCTCGGCGTCGGATTCTTCCAGGTCGCGGTCTATACCGGCCTGCACTACACCACGGCCATCAACGCGGTTTTGATGAACGCGGCGGCGCCCCTCTACATCATCGCCATCGCCTGGCTGCTGGACGGCGAGCGCGTCACGCCGCGCCAATTGCTCGGCATGATGATCTCGTTCCTCGGCATCATCGTCATCATCAGTCACGGCGATTTGACCGAACTGCTGCGCCTACGCGTCAATATCGGCGACCTCATCATCTTCCTCGCCATGCCGGCCTGGGGACTCTATTGCGTGCTGCTGCGGCGCGTGCCCAAAGCGCTCGACACGATCGGATTGCTTTTCGCCATCAACGTCGTGGGGGTGATGATGGTGGCGCCGTTTTATGCCGCCGAAAGCGTCTTCATCCGCGCGCCGGAATTGACCTGGCTCGCGGCCGGTGCCGCACTCTATATCGGTATCTTCGCCTCGTTCATCGCCTATATCTGCTGGAACAAGGGTATCGAGCTGGTCGGGCCGAACAAGGCGGGCTTCACGACGCATCTGCTGCCGGCCTTCGCCACCGTGCTCGCGGTGATGGCGCTCGGCGAAAAACTGCACATCTTCCACCTCGTCGGCATCGCCGTCATCCTGTTCGGAGTCATTCTCGCGAGTACGTCGACGCGCAAGCCCGCTTTCGCGGCGCCACCGCCCGACTGACGCGGCGTGGATTCCTCAGGCCTTGCCGTAACCGCCGCCGCCCGGGGTCTCGATCACAAACACATCACCGGCGCGGACCTCGATCACCGCCGTGCCGCCGAATTCTTCACGCGCGCCGGAGGATCGCTCGACCCAATTTCGCGCCAGCGCGCCCGGCTCGCCGCCCGCTAGACCGTAAGGCGGCACCCGGCGGCGGTCGCCGAGCATCGCCGCGGTCATTGCCTCGCGGAAGCGGATCCGCCGCACGACGCCGTCGCCGCCGCGCCACCGCCCGGCGCCTCCCGAGCCCCGGCGCAGGGCGAAACTTTCGAGCAGCACGGGAAAGCGCCATTCCAGCACCTCGGGATCGGTAAGGCGCGAATTGGTCATGTGGGTGTGCACGGCGCTGGCCCCCGCGAAGCCAGGCCCGGCACCGGCGCCGCCGCAGATCGTCTCGTAATACTGATAGCGGTCGTTGCCGAAGGTCAGATTGTTCATCGTGCCTTGCGCCGCCGCCATCGACCCGAGCGCGCCGTAGAGCGCGTCGGTGATGCATTGCGAAGTCTCGACATTACCGGCGACCACCGCGGCGGGATAGCGCGGGCTGAGCATCGAGCCCGGCGGAATACGAATCTCGATCGGCTTGAGGCAGCCGCCATTCATCGGGATTTCATCCTCGACCAGGGTGCGGAAGACGTAGAGCACCGCCGCCTTGCACACCGCTTCGGGCGCATTAAAATTGGTCGGCAGCTGCGCGCTGGTGCCGGCGAAGTCGACGATTGCGCGGCGCGCTTCGCGATCGATCGCCACCTTGACGCGCACCGTAGCGCCCGAATCCATCTCGTAGGCGAATTCGCCGTCGGTGAGGCGGCCGAGCACGCGGCGCACCGCTTCCTCGGCATTGTCCTGAACGTGCCGCATATAGGCCTCGACGGCCGCTTGGCCGAAATGGCGCACCATGCGGTGCAACTCCTGCGCGCCCTTGGTGCAGGAGGCGACCTGCGCCTTGAAGTCGCCGAGATTCTGCGCCGGGTTGCGCGCCGGCCACGCGCCGCTCCGAAGCAGCGCTATGGTCTCCGTCTCGCGGAATTTGCCGCCGTCGACCAACAAAAAATCGTCGATCAGCACGCCTTCTTCCTCAATGGTGCGGCTGAGCGGCGGCATTGAGCCCGGCGTGATGCCGCCGATATCGGCCTGGTGGCCGCGTGAAGCGACATAGAACAGGACCTCGCCAGCGCCCGCCGCATCGTCCTCGGCGAAGACCGGCATGATGACGGTGACATCCGGCAGATGCGTGCCGCCGTTATAGGGCGCGTTCAGCACATAGACGTCGCCCGCCCGCATGCCGCGGCCGTCGGCCCCGTCGGCCCGGGCGTGGATGATCGTCTCGACGCTTTCGCCCATCGAGCCCAGATGCACCGGCATGTGCGGCGCATTGGCGATGAGCGCGCCGCGACGGTCGAAAAGCGCGCAGGAAAAATCGAGCCGCTCCTTGATATTGACGGAATAGGCCGTGTTGGCGAGCACCACGCCCATCTGCTCGGCGATCGACATGAAGAGATTGTTGAAGATCTCGAGCATCACCGGATCGACATCGGTGCCGATGGCGGTGCGCGCGGCGCGCGGCTGCGCGCGCTCCATCACCAAATAACGGCCGCGGTCAAGCATCGCGCGCCAGCCCGGCTCGACCACCGTGGTCGCGGTGTCCTCGCGGATGATTGCCGGCCCCGCGACCGACTGACCCGGAAGCATCGCGCCGCGGTCATAGATCGGCGCCGCATAGGTCTTTCCCTCGGCGAAGATCCCGACATGGTCGAGCGGCAGGGGTGCGGTACCGGAAGGCGCCTCGGCATAGAGACGATCGTCGGCGCGGCCGGCCAGGCCGATTGCTTCGACGCCGACCGCCTCGACCACGACCGGCTT
This sequence comes from Allostellaceae bacterium, assembly GCA_035648735.1. GTDB lineage: Bacteria > Pseudomonadota > Alphaproteobacteria > ATCC43930 > CGMCC-115725 > REEB95. Next base: position 32,800 of record DASRKX010000048.1, on the reverse strand, counting down.
GTCCGCGGCGACGAAGCCGTAGCGCTGCCGATGCATGGCAGCAAAGGCCGCCTGCAGCGCGGCAAGGTCGCCGTATTCGATCACCAGGGGCACGTCGGTGCCCTCGTATTTGAGATGGGCCTTGCGCAGCACCGTCATATCGCCGGCGGCGATGCCTTGCGCGTGCAACTCGGCGCCGGCTTCATCGGCGAGTTCGGCGAAGATCGCCTCAAGCCGCGGCAACAACCCCGCGTCGAGCCGCGCCTCGACGGCACGCCCGCGCAAGCTGCGCAGATCGGCGAGTCCCATGCCATAGGCCGACAGCACGCCGGCGAGGGGATGGATGTAGATGCGCTTCATGCCGAGCGCATCGGCGACCAGGCAGGCGTGCTGGCCGCCGGCGCCGCCGAAGCAGCACAGCGCATATTCGGTCACGTCATAGCCGCGCTCGATCGAGATTTGCTTGATCGCGTTCGCCACGTTTTCGACGGCGATGCTGACGAAGCCCGCCGCGACTTCCCGCGGCGAACGGCGGTCGCCGGTCTGGACAGCGATCTCGGCGGCAAGCTCGATGAATTTCCGCTCCACCGCCTCGCGATCGAGCGGCTGGTCGCCGGCTGGCCCGAAGACCTGCGGAAAGTAGCGCGGCTGGATCTTGCCGAGCATCACATTGCAGTCGGTGACGGTAAGCGGGCCGCCGCGGCGGTAGCAGGCCGGCCCCGGATCGGCCCCCGCCGAAGCGGGGCCGACGCGATAGCGCGCCCCGTCAAAGGAGCAGATCGAGCCGCCGCCCGCGGCGACGGTGTTGATGTGCATCATCGGTGCGCGCAACCGCACGCCGGCGATTTGCGTCTCGAAGCTGCGCTCGAACGCGCCGGCATAGTGCGACACGTCGGTCGAGGTGCCGCCCATGTCGAAGGCGATGATCTTGTCGAAGCCGCCGAGCCGCGCCGTCGCAGCGGCGGCGACAATGCCGCCGGCCGGGCCAGAAAGGATGGCATCCTTGCCCTGGAAGCGGTGGGCATCGACCAGCCCGCCATTCGACTGCATGAAGAACAGCCGCCGACCTTCGAGCGCTGCCGCGATCTCGTCGACATAGCGGCGTAGGATCGGCGAGAGATAGGCGTCGACCACGGTGGTGTCGCCGCGACTCACCAGCTTCATCAGCGGGCTGACGCGGTGGCTCACCGAAACCTGCGCGAAGCCGATCTCGCGCGCCAGTTCGGCGACGGCGCGCTCATGCGCCGGGTAGCGATAGCCGTGCATGAAGACGATGGCGGCGCTGCGGGAACCGGCATCGTAGGCGGCACGCAGCGCCGTCGTCGCCACCGCCAGGTCCGGCGCCTGCAGCACATCGCCCTGCGCCGTGACGCGCTCGTCGATCTCGACGACGCACTCATAGAGCATCTCCGGCAACACGATACGCCGCTCGAACAGCTTCGGGCGATTCTGGTAACCGATCCGCAGCGCATCGCCGAAACCCTTGGTCACGACGAGTACCGTGCGCTCGCCCTTGCGCTCAAGCAGCGCGTTGGTCGCCACCGTCGTGCCCATCTTGACCGCGTCGATGGCGATGCCGTCGAGCCGGCCCCCCGGCGCCACGCCCAAGATGTCGCGCATGCCGGCGATGGCAGCGTCGCGGTAGCGCCCCGGATTCTCCGAGAGCAGCTTGCGGGTGACGAGCGCGCCGTCCGGCCGGCACGCCACGATGTCGGTGAAGGTACCGCCGCGGTCAATCCAGAACTGCCAGCCGGCCATGCGGAAACTCAGCCGCCGAGCAGTTGATGCGCCAGATCGTTGAAATCTTGCGCGTTGAGGTCGAACTGACCCGCCGCGACCTGATGCGGCTTGCCCTTGGCGCCGAATTCGAGAGGCCGCGCGACGAAGGCGGTGCGCAAGCCGGCGCGCGAAGCACCTTCGAGATCGCCCGGATGCGCCGCCACCAGCATCACCGCGGCGGGATCGAGCCCGAGCAGGGCCGCCGGCAGGAGATAGGCCTCGCGATCGGGCTTGTAGTGGCGAACGAGTTCGGCCGAAAACACGACATCCCACGGCAAGTGACCGTGCTTCGCCAGATCCACCAGCAGCGACACATTGCCGTTCGACAGCGTGCCGATGACGAAGTGGCGCTTCAATCGGGTGAGGCCGGCGACGGCATCGGGCCAGGGATCGAGTCGGTGCCAGGCGCGGTTGAGATGATCGGTCTCGGCGTCGCTTAGGCCCTTGAGACCATATTTGGCGACGAGGCCGTCGAGGATCATGCGATGGAGCGCATCGACAGGGGTCCAGGGCAGCTCGCCCTTACGCACGCGATCCATCGCCGGCGGATAGCTCGCGCGCCAGTCGTCGGCGAATTGGCCCCAATCGGCGATGAGGCCCCGGCTGCGGCCGAGCGCCGCCAGGTCGCGGACGACGCCGCCGCGCCAATCGACCACAGTGCCGAAGACGTCGAAGACGAGCGCCTTCACGCCGGCGAGATCGCGCGCGGTCATGCGGCGTCGGTTCCGCTCAATGCGCCGGGCCGTGATCGCGCGGCGCGGCGTGGTTGTGACTCTCGCCGCCGCGGCCCGGAATGGCCAAGAGGCAGAGCGCAATGAGAGCGGTGCCGAGAATGAAATAGATCAGCCCGAAGGCAAAGGACATGCGGCTCTCCGATTGGCAGGTGGCGATGAAACCACCCGGCGCCACGATGCGCAAGGCCGTGGCCGCGCCGGCGGCCATCCGTTAGGCTCGCGGCCGACATGAAGCTCGTCGAGCGGCCTTCGCCCAACCACGAACCGCGCCCCGGCGCGGTGGATATGCTAATCCTTCATTACACCGGCATGCCGACCGCTGACGAAGCCTTGGCGCGCCTGACCGACGCCGCGGCGAAGGTCAGCGCGCATTATTTGATCGACCAGGACGGCACAATCTTCCGGCTGGTGCCGGAAGAGCGCCGCGCCTGGCACGCCGGAATCTCGTGCTGGCGCGGCCGGCGCGACATCAACGCCGCCTCGATCGGCATCGAGCTGGTCAACTCGGGCCATGAATTCGGCTATCGGCCTTTTCCGGAGGCGCAGATGCGGGCACTCGGAGAACTCGCGCGCGACATCGTGGCGCGCCATCCGATCCCGCCGCGTCATGTGCTCGGCCATTCCGACGTCGCCATCGGCCGCAAGCAGGATCCCGGCGAACTCTTCGATTGGTCCCGGCTCGCCAGCGCCGGCATCGGATTGTGGCCGGATTTCACGGCGGCGAGGCCGGCCGGCGATATCGCGGCGCTGCAGCGCGACCTCGCTGCCTTCGGCTATGACTGCCCGCTATCGGGCGTCCTGGATAATCAGACGCAAAACGCGGTGATGGCCTTCCAGCGCCATTTCCGGCCCGCCCGCCTCGACGGCGCGCCCGATGACGAAACTCGACGGCGCGCGACCATCCTTGCCCAGTCGGTTTGACTTCGCCGGCGCGTACCCATCTTATGTCACCGCCAGACGGCCGGATGGCCGCTCTCCGCCTTCGGGCGGGGAGAGGAAAGTCCGGGCTCCACGGAAGCACGGTGCCGGATAACGTCCGGCGAGGGCGACCTCAGGGAAAGTGCCACAGAAACATACCGCCGAGCTCCTTCGGGAGCGGCAAGGGTGAAATGGTGCGGTAAGAGCGCACCGCGCCGCCGGTAACGGCGGCGGCAGGGCAAACCCCACCGGGAGCAAGACCAAATAGGGACGGCACGTTCTTCAAGTCTTTGGATTTGAAGGGCAAAGGCGAGTTTCCGGGGCCGCCGTCCGGGTCGGTCGCGCGAGGCGCCCGGTAACGGGCGTCCCAGATGAATGGTCATCCATCGCCGCAAGGCGAGGACAAAACCCGGCTTATAGGCCGTCTGGCGCTTTATCGGTTTGTTCTTTAATTGTTCTCGGCTTGCGCCAGTAATGGTAGGACGTCACTTGGAGGTTCTTTTCCAAGTACCCGAGACTTACCGAAAATCACCTCAAAATGGGTGCTAACCTCACGGTTTTATTAGATTAATCATTTGACCACCCATTTTCTCCCATGGTATCCCATATAGTCCCATAAAGGGGCTCCGCGCCGCTCTGCGCAGGCTTCGGGACGTGAGGCGCCTGCGGGCGCGGGGCCGCGTTTCGGGGGATCGCTGTGGCGGTTTTTCTTTCGACCTATATCAACAAAGTCGACCGCAAGGGTCGGGTCTCGGTCCCGGCGCCGTTCCGCGCCGTGCTCGCCGCGTCCAGCAAGAGCGGCATCGTCGCCTTCCGCGCCTTGAAGCTCGGCGCGATCGAGGTCGGCGGCCTCGAGCGCATCGAGGAATTGCTCCGCCGGCTCGATCGCCTGCCGGAGATGTCGGACGACCGCGAGGCGCTCTCGGCCTTCATCAGCGACGCGCGGCCGCTCGCCTTCGACGGCGAAGGCCGCGTCATGCTGCCGGACGATCTCACCCTTTACGCCGGCATCACCGACAGCGCCGCCTTTGTCGGCCGCGGCTTCAACTTTCAAATCTGGGAGCCCGCGCGCTTTCAGCGGCACGACGAGGAGATGCGCGCGCGCATCCGCGAGCGCGGCCTGACGCTGCCGCCCCCGGCCGAAGGCCAATGAGCGCCGCCGGCGCCGGCCCCCATGTTCCCGTCCTCGCCGCGGAAGCCGTCGCCGCCCTGAACCCGCGCGACGGCGCGCTCTATGTCGATGCGACCTTCGGCGCCGGCGGCTACAGCCGGGCATTGCTCGAACGGGCGCGCTGCCGTGTCGTCGCCATCGACCGCGATCCGGCGGCGGTGCAAGCCGGCGCGGCGCTGGCGGCGCGCTACCGCGACCGGCTGACGCTGATCGAGGGCCGCTTCTCCGAGATGGAGAGCCTGCTGCGCCCGCTCGGCATCGACGCGGTGATGGGCGTGGCGATCGACCTCGGCGTGTCGTCGATGCAGCTCGACGACGCGGCGCGCGGTTTCTCCTTCCGCGCTGACGGCCCGCTCGACATGCGCATGGAGCGGAAGGGCGACAGCGCCGCAGATCTGGTCAACAACCTGGCGGAAGACGATCTCATCCGGATTATCCGCGACTATGGCGAGGAACGTTTCGCCCGCCGCGTCGCGCGCGCCATCCTGCGGGCGCGGCAGAACGCGCCGATCGCGCGCACCGGCGAATTGGCCGAGATCGTGCGCCGCGCCGTGCCGGTCGCCGGCAACATCCACCCGGCGACACGAACCTTCCAGGCGCTGCGCATCGCGGTGAACGACGAGCTCGGCGAGCTCGATCGCGGCCTCTCCGCCGCCGAGCGCCTGCTGATGCCGGGCGGCAGGCTCGCGGTGATCTCCTTTCATTCTCTCGAGGATCGGCGGGTTAAAACCTTCCTGCGCGCGCGTTCGGGCGGCGAGCCGCACGCCACCCGCCATTTGCCCGCGGTTCGCGGCCGCGAGCCGAGCTTTCGCCTGCTCCAGCGCAAGGCCGTGACGCCGAACGCTGCCGAGATCTCCCTCAATCCGCGCGCACGCTCGGCCAAGCTGCGTGCCGCGGAACGCACGGCCGCACCGGCTTGGGAACTCGGCGCATGATCCGCCTCGGCACGATCCTCTGGGGACTCCTGGTCATCGCCGCCGGCGCCGCGATGTTCCAGGTCAAGTATCAAGTGGTGCGGCTCGAGAGCGAGCTGACCGACCTCAACCACGAGATTGCGCGCAGCCGCGAGGCGACCCGCGTGCTCTACGCCGAATGGAGCCTGCTCTCCGATCCGCAGCGGCTCGCGCGGCTCAACGATAATTTCCTGCATTTGGCGCCCGTCACCGCCGCACAGCTCGGCAGCATCGACCGCCTGGCGCAAATCCCGCTGCGCGCCGCCGGGACGCTTTCCAGGCCGTTGCTGGCCGCCGCCCCCGCCAAGGGGAGCATCGCGCCATGAAGGCGAACGCCGCCCGCATCGCGCAAGACGATCCCTGCCGGCCGCGGCATTACCGGCCGGTGCCCTGCGCGCCGGCGCCGGCCGAGGGCCCCGCCCAAGAGGCGCTCGAGATCAGCCATACGCGGCTACTCGTCACGGCGGCGCTGTTCGTGCTGGCCTTCGCCGTGATCGCCGGCCGGCTGATCGAAGTCGCGGGCTTCAAGGCCGGCGACAACCACCTCGCGCGCTTTCATCCCGCCGCCAGAGCCTATGCCGCGCGGGCCGACATCGTCGACCGCAACGGCGTGCTGCTGGCGACGACGCTCGAAGTCTCGTCGCTCTCCGCCAATCCGAAGCTGATCGCCGCCGCCGACAAGGCGGATGCGGCGCACCGGCTCGCCGCGATACTGCCCGAGCTGAGCGAGAGCGAAATATTCGGCCGCCTCGCTTCGGACAAGAGCTTCGTCTGGCTCGCGCGCCAGCTGACCCCGCGCCAGAAATTCGCCGTCATCCAGCTTGGGATCCCCGGCCTGGCCTTTGAAAGCGAAGGCAAGCGCGTCTATCCGAAAGGCGATCTCGCCGCCCATGTCGTCGGCTATTCCGGCATCGACAATGACGGCCTCGCCGGCATTGAACGCAGCTTCGACGATGTGCTGAAGAGCCGCGACGAGCCCGTGCGGCTCTCGCTCGACGTGCGGCTGCAATACATCCTGCGCAGCGAGCTGGCGCGCCAGATGGCCGAGTTCAGCTCCATCGGCGCCGCCGGCCTGATCCTGGACGTGCGCACCGGCGAGGTCATGGCGCTCAGCTCGCTGCCCGATTTCGATCCGAGCAATCCCGGCGCCAAGCCAGACGCCATCTTCGACCGCGCCACGCTGGGCATCTATGAGATGGGCTCGGTGATGAAGATCTTCAACACCGCGATGGCTCTGGACGACAAGGTCGTGACGTTCGACTCCAAATTCGACGCGACCAAGCCGATCGAGATCGCCGGCTTCACCATCCACGACGACCACGCGCAGAAGCGCTGGCTCACCGTGCCCGAGATTTTCATGTATTCGTCGAATATCGGCTCGGCCAAGATGGCGGCCGAGGCCGGCGCCGACCGCCAGCGCGATTTCCTCGGCCGGCTCGGCCTGCTTCAGGCCCCCGCCTTCGAGCTGCCGGAATTGGGCACGCCGCAGGTGCCGCATCCCTGGCTGCCGATCAGCGTGATGACCGTGGGCTTCGGCCACGGCATCTCGGTGAGCCCGCTGCAGGTTGCGGCGGCCGCCGCCGCCGTGGTCAATGGCGGCACGCTCTATGCGCCCACCATCGTCATGCATCCTGGCGGCGCAGCACCCCAGGGCAAGACCGTGCTTTCGGCCCAGACCTCCGAGCAGATGCGCCGGCTTCTCCGCCTCGTCGTCGAACACGGGACCGGCAAAAATGCCGAGGCGCCCGGCTATCTGGTCGGCGGCAAGACCGGCACGGCCGAGAAGATCGTCCATGGCCGCTATGCCCCGCATGCGCTGATCTCCTCCTTCCTGGGGGTGTTCCCGATCAACGATCCGCGTTTCCTCGTCCTGGTCATGCTCGACGAGCCGCACGGCAACGCCAAGACCGGCGGCTACGCCACCGGCGGCATGGTCGCCGCCCCGGCGGTGAAACGGATCGTCGAACGCATGGCGCCGATCGTCGGAATTCAACCGGTCGACGAAGATTCGCCTGAAATTCGCCGCTCTCTGATGGTCGGCTTGCCCAGCCCACAGGGACGGAAGCTTGCGGCTAACTGAGCTCATGAAAGGCGTGGTGGCCGAACGCCAAGACGTGCCCGCGGGTGATCCCGAGATACTTGGCCTGACCTCCGATTCCCGCGACGTGAAAAACAGCTTTCTGTTCGCCGCGCTGCCCGGCCTTCGCGCCGACGGCAAGCGCTTCGTCGACGATGCGCTAGCGCGCGGCGCCGCCGCGATCCTGGCCGACGAGCAGGTGTCCTTCCGGCGCGACCAGCCGGTGCCGGTGCCGGTCATCACCGACGCCAATCCGCGCCGCGCCCTGGCCCTGATGGCGGCGCGCTTCCATGCGCCGCAGCCGAAATGCATCGCCGCCGTTACCGGCACCAACGGCAAGACCTCGGTCGCGGTGTTCACGCGGCAGATCTGGGAAAGTGCCGGGCGCAAGGCGGCCAGCCTCGGCACCATCGGCTTGGTGGCGCCGGGCATCGAAAAACCCGGCAGCCTGACGACGCCCGATCCGGTCGGCTTGGCGCGCGAGCTGCAGGCGCTGGCCCTGGCCGGAATCGACCATGTCGCGCTCGAAGCCTCGTCGCACGGGCTCGATCAGTTCCGGCTCGACGGGATACACCTCGCCGCCGCCGCCTTCACCAATCTGACGCGCGACCATCTCGACTATCACCGCGACATGGCGCGCTATTTCGCCGCCAAGACGCGGCTCTTCGGCGAGCTACTGCCGGTCAACGGCACGGCGGTGCTCAACACCGATTTGGCGGAGGGGCGCACGCTACTGGCGCTCTGCCGCAAGCGCGGCATCAAGGTTTTGAGATTCGGCACGGGCGAGATGGCCGATCTCCGCCTGCTCTCGGCCAAGCCGCAGGGCGCCGGCCTGGCGATCAAAATTACCGTCATGGGCGCGCCGCACGCGCTGCATTTGCCGTTGCTCGGTGCCTTCCAGGCGATGAACGCGCTGGCGGCGCTCGGCCTGGCCGTCGCCACCGGCACGCCGATGGCGACGGCGCTCGATGCGCTGCCGCGCCTCCAGGGCGTGCCCGGCCGGATGGAGCAGGTCGCGACCCACCCGACGGGCGCACCGCTCATTGTCGATTATGCCCACACGCCCGACGCGCTCGAGACCGCGCTCGCGGCGCTGCGGCCGCATGCCGCCGGCCGACTGGTCCTGGCCTTCGGTTGCGGCGGCGACCGCGACAGGGGCAAGCGCCCGCAGATGGGCGCCATCGCCGAACGCCTTGCCGATGCGGTGATCGTCACCGACGACAACCCGCGCAGCGAGGATCCCGCGTCGATCCGCCGCGAGATTCTGACCGCCTGCCCCAAGGCGCGCGAGATCGGCGACCGCCGCGCCGCCATCCGCCAAGCGGCGGCGATGTTGCAGGCGGGCGATTTGCTGCTGATCGCCGGCAAGGGCCATGAACGCGGGCAAATTGTCGCCGGCACGACGCTTCCCTTCGAGGACAGGATCGAGGCCCAGGCCGCGATCCGCGAGATCGGGGGTGCGGCATGAGCGCGCTGTGGACCGCCGCCGAAGCAGCATCCGCGACCGCCGGCAAGAACAGCCGCGACTGGAGCGCGCAAGGCGTCTCGATCGACAGCCGCGGGCTGCTGCCCGGCGATCTTTTCGTCGCCTTGAAGGGCCCGAAATTCGACGGCCATGATTTCGCGGCCGACGCGCTGAAGCGCGGCGGCGCCGCCGCCATGGTCAGCCGCGCGCCCAAACCCGCACCGGCGGATGCGGCGCTTCTCACCGTCGCCGATACGCAGGCCGGTCTCGAGGATCTGGCGCGCGCGGCGCGCGCCCGCACCAAGGCGGTCGTCATCGGCGTCACCGGCAGCGTCGGCAAGACCGGGACGAAGGAAGCGCTGCGCCACGCCTTCGACCGCCAGGGCCCGACGCACGCCTCGGCGGCCAGCCTGAACAATCACTGGGGCGTGCCGCTGTCGCTCGCCCGCATGCCGCGCGAAACCGCTTTCGGCATCTTCGAGATGGGCATGAACCATCCGGGCGAGATCGACGCGCTCACCCGTCTCGTGCGGCCGGATATCGCTCTCATCACCACCATCGAGCCGGCGCATCTCGGTTTCTTCCCCTCGGTCGAGGCCATCGCCGACGCCAAGGCCGAGATCTTCAATGGCATGGAAAAGCGCGGCACCGCGTTGCTCAACCGCGACAATGCCTATTTCGCGCTTCTCGCGGCGCGTGCCGAGGCGGCCGGCATCGGCCGCATCATCGCCTTCGGCGCGCATGCCGACGCGGCGGTGCGCCTGATCGACGCCCATCTCTATGGCGCGGCCAGCGCGGTGACGGCGTCAGTCATGGGCGAGATCGTCGATTACTGCATCGCCCTGCCGGGCAGGCATTGGGTGATGAACAGCCTCGCCGTGCTCGCCGCGGTCAAGGCGGCCGGCGGCGACATCGGCACCGCCGCGGCGGCGATGGCGACGCTCGAGCCGATCGCCGGGCGCGGCATGCGCAGCAAGATCGAGATCGCCGGCGGCGACGCACTACTGATCGACGAGAGCTACAACGCCAGCCCGGCTTCGATGCGCGCAGCGATTGCCGTGCTGGGATCGCAAGAGCCGGCGCGTGGCGGCCGGCGCATCGCCGTGCTGGGCGACATGCTCGAGCTCGGCCCCGACTCCGCCACGCTGCACGCCGAACTCGCCGAGCCGCTCCGCGAAGCGGGCATCGACCTCGTCTTCACCGTCGGACCGAACATGCGCGCGCTGCACGACGCGCTGCCGGCCAAGCGGCGCGGCGGTCACGCCGCCACCGCCGCCGAGATGGCCGTCATCGTCGCCGCCCAGTTGCGGGCGGGCGACGTCGTCACCGTCAAGGGTTCCTATGGCAGCCGCATGCGCGAGGTGGTGGCGCAGCTCGCCGCGGCCGCCCCGGCGACGGCCAAGGGTTAGCGCCATGCTTTATCAACTCCTGGCGCCGCTGGCCGATCATTTCGCGCTCTTCAACCTGTTCCGCTACATCACCTTCCGCTCGGGCGGCGCCGTGGTGACGGCGCTCATCATCAGCTTCATCTGCGGCCCGCCGATCATCAGCTGGCTCAAATCGAAGCAGAAGCACGGTCAACCGATCCGGCTCGACGGGCCGGAGGGCCATCTGCTTACCAAGATGGGCACCCCCACCATGGGCGGCGTCCTGATTCTTCTGGCGGTGACCGGGTCGACGCTGCTCTGGACGGACCTCAGCAACGGCTACATCTGGGTCACGCTCTTCGTCACGGTAGGTTTCGGCCTGGTCGGCTTCTTCGACGATTACCGCAAGCTGACGCGGCGCTCATCCAAGGGGATGTCGAGCCGCACCAAATTCCTGATCGAGTTCGCCATCGGCGCGGCTGCCGCCGTCGCCGTGATTTTGCTCACCCACCGCCCGCTCGGCACCTCCCTGGCGGTGCCGTTCTTCAAGAGCGTGCTGCCCGATCTCGGCTGGTTCTTCATCGCCTTCGCCGCCTTCGTGATCACCGGCGCATCGAACGCGGTGAACCTGACCGACGGACTCGACGGCCTTGCCATCGTCCCGTCGATGATCGCGGCCGGCTGCTTCATGCTGATTTCCTACGTCGTCGGCAATCTGGTGTTCGCGAATTACCTGCAATTGCAGCATGTCAGCGGCGCGGGCGAGCTGGCGGTGTTCTGCGCGGCGATGGTGGGCGCGGCGCTCGGCTTCCTCTGGTTCAACGCGCCGCCTGCCATGGTTTTCATGGGCGATACCGGCTCGCTCGCTATCGGCGGCGCCTTGGGCGCGGTCAGCGTCATCACCAAGCACGAGCTGGTGCTCGCCATCATCGGCGGGCTGTTCGTGCTGGAGACGGTTTCGGTCATCGTCCAGGTCGCGAGCTTCAAGCTCACCGGCCGGCGCGTCTTCCGCATGGCGCCACTGCACCATCATTTCGAGAAGAAGGGCTGGCAGGAGGCAACAATCGTCATCCGCTTCTGGATCATCGCTTCGATCCTGGCGATCGCCGGGCTCGCCACGCTGAAGCTGCGGTGAGCCGATGATCGAAGTCACCCAATTCCGCAATCAGAAGGTCGCCGTGCTCGGCCTGGCGCGCTCCGGCCTGGCATCCGCCGCCTCGCTGCAACGGGGGGGCGCCACGGTCATGGCCTGGGACGATGCAGCGGCGAAGCGCGACGCCGCCGCTCGGGCCGGCCTGCCGATCGTCGATCTCGGCGCCGCCGATTTCGCATCGGCGCGGGCGCTGGTGCTGTCGCCGGGCATTCCGCACAGCTATCCGAAGCCGCATCCGGTGGCGGCGAAGGCGCGCGCCGCCGGCGTGCCGATCATCGGCGACATCGAATTGCTGGCACTGGCCCAGCGCCAGGCGCATTTCACCGGCATTACCGGCACCAACGGAAAATCGACGACCACCGCGCTGGTCGGTCATATCCTGGCGCAAGCCGGGCGCAAGGCGCAGGCCGGCGGCAATCTCGGCGTGCCGGTCCTGCTGCTCGAGGCGCTGGGCGCCGACGGCGTCTATGTGCTGGAGCTCAGCTCCTACCAGCTCGAACTGACCGAGAGCCTCGTGCTCGACGTCGCCATTCTCCTCAACATCACGCCGGACCATCTCGACCGCCATGGCGGCATGGCCGGCTATGTCGCCGCCAAGCGGCGCATCTTCCGCGGCCAGGGCGCCAAGCAGACCGCGATCATCGGCATCGACGACGACATCTGCCGCGGCATATTTGCGGAACTGCAGCGCGCCGGCCGGCAACGGATCGTGCCGATCTCGGTGCGCGGCGTGGCGCCGGGCGGCGTCTATCTCGCCGGCGGCCATCTCATCGACGATCTCGACGGCGCGGCCAAGCCGGTGCTCGACATGAAGGAGGCACCGCTGCTGCCCGGCCCGCATAACGGCCAGAACGCCGCCGCCGCCTATGCCGCGGCGCGCGCGCTCGGTTGCGGTGGCGCCGCTTGCGTCGACGGCATCAAGAGCTTCCCCGGCCTGGCGCACCGCCAGGAGCCGGTCGCGACCATCGATGGGATCCGCTACATCAACGATTCCAAGGCGACCAATGCCGACGCCGCCGAGAAGGCAATCGCCTGCTACGACGACGTCTATTGGATCGCCGGCGGCCGCGCCAAGGAAGACGGCATCGGCGCGCTGGCGCCGCTGTTTCCGCGCATCCGCCGCGCCTTCCTGATCGGCGAGGCAGCGCCCGCCTTCGCCGCGACGCTCGAAGGCCGGGTGCCGTTCGAGATCGACCTTACGCTCGACCGGGCGCTCGCCGCCGCCCGCCAGGCGGCGCTCACCGAGCGCCATAAGGGGGCCGTCGTGCTGCTGTCGCCGGCATGCGCCTCGTTCGACCAATTCCAGGATTTCGAGGAGCGCGGCGCCCGGTTCCGCGCCCTGGTCGAGCACCTGCCCGGGAGGCGCCAATGAGCTTCGCGCGCACCGACCGCAGCGCCGTGGCGCAATGGTGGTGGACGGTCGACCGCTGGACGCTGGTGGCGCTCACCGCGTTGATCGGTTTCGGCTCGGTGCTGGTGATGGCGGCGAGCCCGTCGGTCGCCGAGCATCTCCGCTTCGCCGATCATCTCCATATCGACCGACTGCATTTCGTCTGGCGCTATTTTACCGTGCTGCCGGCGGCGATGGCGGTGATGTTCGCGACCTCGCTGCAAAGCCCGCGCACGATACGCCGCATCGCCCTCGCCGGCTTCGTCGTCTCGCTCGCGCTGCTGGCCGCGACGCTCTTCATCGGCGTCGAGATCAAGGGCGCGCGCCGCTGGATCGAGCTGCCGGGCTTTTCCCTGCAGCCGTCGGAATTCATCAAGCCGTGCTTCGCCGTCGTCTGCGCCTGGCTCTTCGCGAAGTCGCGCGAGAGCGAGGACTTCCCGGGCCAGCCGATCGCCATCGCGCTGTTCCTGGTCGTGCTGGTGCTGCTCGTGCGGCAACCCGATCTCGGCATGGCCGGCGTAATCTCGGCGGTTTGGTTCACGCAGTTCTTCCTGGCGGGCTTGCGCCTCGTCTGGGCGGCGGCCTGCCTCGGCACCGGCGCCGTCGGACTGACGGCGGCCTATTTCACCCTGCCGCATGTCACCAGCCGCATCGATCGATTCATCGATCCGGCGAGCGGCGATTCTTACCAAGTCGACCGCGCCATGGACGCCTTCATGAACGGCGGGCTGTGGGGTCGCGGCCCCGGCGAAGGGACGGTCAAGCAGACGCTGCCCGACGCGCATGCCGATTTCGTCTTCGCCGTGGCCGGCGAGGAGCTGGGCCTGATCGCCTGCCTCGTCATCGTGGCGCTCTTCGCCTTCATCGTGCTGCGCGGTTTCTCGCGTCTTCTGCAGGAAAACAATCTCTACATCGTCCTCGCCGCCACCGGCCTCTTCGTCCAGTTCGGGCTGCAGGCCGTCATCAACATGGCCTCGACCCTCCATCTCATGCCGACCAAGGGCATGACGCTGCCCTTCATCTCCTATGGCGGCTCCTCGCTGCTGGCCCTGGGCCTCGGCATGGGCATGGCCCTGGCGCTGACGCGGCGCCGCTTCGGCGGAGAGCCGTCATGAGCGGAATTGTCGTGCTCGCCGCCGGCGGTACCGGCGGCCATATCTTCCCGGCCGAGGCGCTGGCTGGCGAGCTCATCGGCCGCGGCCTGAAAGTGGCACTCGTTACCGACAGACGCGGCCAGGCCTTCGGCGGCAAGCTGCCCGGCGTCGCCCTGCATCGCATCCGCGCCGGCCGGCCCGGCGCCGGTCTGATCAGCAAATTCGCCGCGGCTTGCGAGATGGCGCTCGGCATGCTGGCGGCGCGGCGCATCCTCCGCGCCCTGGCGCCGATTGCCGCCATCGGCTTCGGCGGCTATCCGTCGGTGCCGACCATGCTGGCAGCGTCGCAGCTGGGCCTGCCGACGGTCATTCACGAACAGAATGCCCGCATCGGCCGCGCCAACCGATGGCTGGCGCCGCGCATGAGGCGCATCGCCACTTCTTTCGCGCAGCTCGACGGCCTCGACATCATCGGCCACGCGCGCATCGTCGAAACCGGCAATCCGGTCCGCGCGGCCGTGCTGGCCGAGCGCGGCGTCGCCTATGTCCCGCCGCGCGACGGCGTCATCGATCTGCTGGTCATCGGCGGCAGCCAAGGCGCTCATGTGCTGAGCGCCGTGGTGCCGCAGGCCCTGGCGCTGTTGCCACCGGCGCTGCGCGCGCGCCTCAAGGTGGCGCAACAGGCACGGCCCGAGGATCTCGACGCGGTGCGCCGCGCCTATGACGAAAGCGGCATCCGGGCCGAAACCGCGACCTTCTTCGCCGACGTGCCGACGCGTCTTGCCGCGGCGCATTTGGTGATCTCGCGCGCCGGCGCTTCGAGCGTCGCGGAGCTTTGCGCGATCGGCCGTCCCGCCATCCTGGTGCCCTATCGCCACGCCGCCGACGATCACCAGACCGCCAACGCCGAGGCGCTTGCCGCGATCGGCGCCGCCTGGGTGATGAGCGAGCAGAATTTCACGGCGACGGCGTTGGCGCAGCGCCTCGAGAAGCTTTTCGGCGCACCCGAGCTGCTCGACGCGGCGGCACGATCCGCGCATCGCCACGGCCGGCCCGACGCCGCCAGGCGGCTCGCCGATCTGCTGCTCGAAACGGCGGCCAAGCTCCAGGAAGGCCCGGCATGAGGGCGCTCCCGCTTGACATCGGCACCATCCATTTCACCGGCATCGGCGGCATCGGCATGAGCGGCATCGCCGAGATCCTGAAGAATCTCGGCTACGAGGTGCAGGGCAGCGACGTCGTCGACAACGCCAACGTCAAGCGGCTGCGTGGTCTCGGCATTCCCGTCGCCATCGGCCACCGCGCCGAGAATCTGGGCAAGACGACGGTCGTCGTCGTCTCCTCGGCGGTGAAGGCCGACAACCCCGAGATCGTCGAGGCGCGGGCGCGGCTCATCCCCGTGGTGCGGCGGGCCGAGATGCTGGGCGAGCTGATGCGGCTCAAATGGGCCATCGCGGTCGCCGGCACGCACGGCAAGACCACCACCACCTCGCTCATCGGCGCGCTGCTCGAAAGCGCCGGTCTCGACCCGACGGTCATCAACGGCGGCATCATCAACGCCTACGGCACCAATGCGCGGCTCGGCGCCGGCGAATGGATGGTGGTCGAGGCCGATGAGAGCGACGGGACCTTCGTGAAGCTTCCCGCGACGGTGGCGGTCGTCACCAACATCGACCCCGAGCATCTCGATCATTACGGCAGCTTCGAAGCGCTGCTGCAGGGCTTCGAGAGCTTCGTCGGCAACATCCCGTTCTACGGCCTCGCCGTGCTGTGCATCGACCACCCGGTGGTGCAGGGCATGATCCCGAAACTGTCGGAGCGCCGCATCGTCACCTACGGCATGAGCCCGCAGGCCGACATCCGCGCCATCGACATCGAGCTCGGCCCCGACGGCGCGCGCTATGACGTGGTCATCGCCGACCGGCGCGAGAACACGACCAAGACGCTCAAGCGCCTCCATCTGCCGATGTTCGGCAATCACAACGTGCAGAACTCGCTCGCCGCGATCGCCGTGGCCGAGGAGATGGGCCTTTCCGAGGCGGTGGTGCGCCAGGGCCTCGCCGGCTTCAAGGGCGTGAAGCGCCGCTTCACCAAGACCGGCGAATGGAACGGAATCGTCGTGATCGACGATTACGGCCACCACCCGGTCGAGATCGCCGCCGTGCTGCGCGCCGCGCGCGGCGCCACCGCGGGCAGCGTCATCGCCGTGGTGCAGCCGCACCGCTTCAGCCGGGTCAAGCACCTCTTCGAGGAATTCTGCACCTGCTTCAACGACGCCGATTCGGTGCTGGTCGCCGACATCTATCCCGCGGGCGAGGCGCCGATCGAGGGCATCGACCGCGACGCGCTCGTCGCCGGCCTTCAGGCGCGCGGCCACCGCCATGCGATGCCGGTCGATGCGCCCGAAAAGCTCGCCGCCGCGATCAGCGCCCTCGCCAAGCCGGGCGACCTCGTCGTCTGCCTCGGCGCCGGCTCGATCACCAACTGGGCGCAGGCCCTGCCGGGCGAGCTGCAGGCCCTCGCCCCACGGGAGGCGCGCCGATGACCGCGGCCGGCGTTACCGAGCGGTCCCTGATCGGACGCCTGCCGCGCGTGCGCGGACGGCTCACCGCCAACGCGCCGCTGGCGCAATTCACCTGGTTCCGCGTCGGCGGGCCCGCCGAAGTCATGTTCCGTCCCGCCGATCTCGACGATCTCGCGCAATTCCTCGCGCAGAAGCCGAAGGGCGTGCCGGTGACGGTGCTCGGCGTCGCCTCCAATCTGCTGATCCGCGACGGCGGCGTGCCCGGCGTGGTGATCCGCCTCGGCCGCGGCCTGGTCGAGATCAAGGTGGCAGGCACCGACATCGAAGCGGGCGCCGGCGCGCTCGACCTCAACGTCTCGCTCACCGCCTGCGAAGCCGGCATCGCCGGGCTCGAATTCCTCTCCGGCATCCCCGGCACGGTCGGCGGCGGCTTGCGCATGAATGCCGGCGCCTATGGCAGTGAGTTCAAGGACGCGCTGCGCAGCGCGGTGGCGCTCGACAGCGAAGGCCGCCGCCACGATCTCGAGCCGGGCGAAATGGACCTCTCCTATCGCCGCTGCGGCCTGCCCGAGGATTGGATATTCGTCGCCGCCCGCTTCAAGGGAAGGCGCGACGCGCCCGAGGCGATCGGCAGGCGCATGGGCGAGATCCAAGCCGAGCGCGAGGCGTCGCAGCCGATCCGCGCGCGCACCGGCGGCTCGACCTTCGCCAATCCCCAGGGGTTCAAGGCCTGGGAGCTGATCGACCAGGCGGGCTGCCGCGGCCTCGCGCGCGGCGGCGCCATGGTCTCTTCGATGCACGCCAATTTCCTCATCAATACCGGCAATGCCTCGGCCGCGGAGCTCGAAGGGCTCGGCGAGGAAGTCCGCCGGCGCGTCAAGGAGAAGAGCGGCGTCACCCTTCATTGGGAAATCCGCCGCATCGGCATGGCGGAAGCGGGAGGCGCCGCATGACGAGTGCCCGCCGCAGCGTCGCCGTGCTCATGGGCGGCTGGACCGCCGAGCGCGAGGTGTCGCTGGTCAGCGGCCGCGAATGCGCCCAGGCGCTGGCGGCGCTCGGCTACGACGTGCGCCGCATCGACGTGACGCACGATCTTGGCGCCTTGGTCCGGGCGCTGACGCCGGCGCCGAACGTCGTCTTCAACGCGCTGCATGGCCGCGGCGGCGAGGACGGTACGGTGCAGGGCGTGCTCGAATTCCTCCGTGTCCCCTATACCCATTCCGGCGTGCTCGCCTCGGCGGTCGCCATGGATAAGCCGGCGGCGCGCAGCGTCTTCGCCGCCGCCGGCCTGCCGCTGGCCGAGGGCAAGGTGGTGTCGCGCGCGGAACTCGCCGGCGGCGACGTGCTGCCGCGCCCCTATGTGGTGAAGCCGATCAACGAGGGCTCGAGCGTCGGCGTGCGCATCGTGCGGCCGGACGACAAGCTCTGGGCGCAGGAAGCGAAAACCTGGAAATACGGCGAGCACGCGCTGGTCGAGCGTTATGTGCCGGGCCGCGAGATCACCGTCGCAATCATGGGCGATAAGGCGCTCGGCGCGCTGGAAATCCGGCCGCGCGACGGCTTCTACGATTACGACGCGAAATATGCGCCGGGCGGCTCCGAGCATGTCGTGCCGGCGCCGATCCATCCGCGCGCCTACAACGAGGCGCTCGCCATCAGCACGGCCGCGCACAAGGCGCTCGGCTGCCGCGGCGTCAGCCGCGCCGATCTGCGCTACGACGACACCAAAGGCGAGCCCGGCCGCATGGTGCTGCTCGAAGTCAATACCCAGCCGGGCATGACGCCGACCTCGCTGGTGCCCGACATCGCGCGCCACGCCGGCATCGCCTTTCCGCAACTCGTGCAGTGGATGGTGGAGAACGCCGCATGCGACTTCTGATGACTCGCGCGACCGGCGATCTGCCGCCGCTGCGGCTACACCTGCCACGCGTGCCGAGCCGCGCCCTGGCGCTCGCCGCGTCCGCGCTGATCGCGGTCGGCATTGCCGGTACCGGCACTTGGCTGTGGCGCGACGGCGCGGTCGCCCGCGCCGAAGCCGAGATCGCGCACCGCTTCTTCGGAATGGGCGCGGAGCAGGGACTCGCCCTCGCCAAGGTCGAGGTCGAGGGCCGCTACTACCAGAACAAGGACGCCATCCTGGGGGCGCTCGGCGTCAAGCGCGGCATGGCGGTGCTCGACATCGACTTGGCCGCCGCCAAAACGCGGCTGGAGCAGCTCCCCTGGGTGCGGGCTGCGGCGATCGAGCGGCGCCTGCCCGACACGCTCTATATCCGCCTGACCGAACGCCAGCCCTTCGCCTTCTGGCAGAGCAACGGCCAGTTGGCGCTGATCGACCGCGACGGCACGGTCATCACCCGCGACGCGCTGTTCCGCTATGGGCCGCTCCTGGTGCTGGTCGGCGACGACGCGCCGGCGAAAGCGGCCGATCTCCGCGCCTTGCTGCAGACCGAGCCGGCGCTGGCGCAGCGCGTCGAATCCGCCACCCGCTACGGCGACCGACGCTGGAATCTGCGCCTCGCCAACGGCATCGAAATTGCGTTGCCCGAGACCGACGCCGAAGACGCCTGGCACCGCTTGGCGGCGCTCGAGCGCAGCGAGCAGGTGCTGGAGCGCCAGATCGCCGCCATCGATCTGCGCCTGCCCGACCGAATCGTCCTACGCCCCGCGCCCGACGCCAAGAAGCCGCCCGCGCCGAAGCAGAGCGCCTCGGCCAAGGACAAGAACGCATGAAGAAGATGAACGGCCGCGCCCGCGCCGGAATCATCGGCGCACTCGACATCGGCACCACCAAGATGTGCTGCTTCATCGCGCGCGTCGAGGACGGCAAGCCGCATGTCGTCGGCATCGGTCACCAGATTGCGCGCGGCATCAAGAGCGGCATCATCACCGACATCGAGGCGGCGAGCCAGGCGATCCGCACCACTGTCCATGCCGCCGAGCAGATGGCGGGCGAGACGCTGAGCGAGGCGGTCGTCAATCTGTCGGGCGGCTTCGCTGCGTCGCGCATGCACAAGACCGAGATCGGCCTGAACGGCCGCGAGGTCAGCGACGCCAACATGCGCCGCGTGCTCGAACAGGGCTTCCGCATCAAGGAATCGGGCGAACGCGCCGTGCTGCATTCCGTGCCGGTCGGCTTCAGCATCGATTCCGGCCGCAGCGTGCGCGACCCGCGCGGCATGTACGGCCACAAGCTCGCGGTCAACATGCACGTCGTGACCGCGGAATCGGCCGCGGTGCGCAACCTCGCCAATTGCCTCGGCCGCTGCCGCCTCGAGATCGGCGCCTTGGTCGCCAGCCCCTATGCCTCGGGCCTCGCGGCGCTCGTCGAGGACGAAAGCGAACTTGGCGTCACAGTCATCGACATGGGCGGCGGCACCACCAGCATCGGCGTCTTCTTCGACGGCAATCTGGTCTTCGCCGACAGCATTCCGGTCGGCGGCAGTCATGTCACCAACGACATCGCGCGCGGCCTGACCACGCCGATCATGCATGCCGAGCGCATGAAGGCGCTCTACGGCAGCGCCATCCCTTCGGCCTCGGACGAGCGCGAGATGATCACGGTTCCGCTCGTCGGCGAGGAAGAGGACGGCCACGCCAATCACGTGCCGAAGTCGCTGCTCGTCGGCATCATTTCGCCGCGCCTCGAAGAGACTTTCGAGCTGGTGCGCGACCGGCTCGAAGCCTCGGGCTTCGACAAGATCGCCGGCCGCCGCGTCGTCCTGACCGGCGGCGCCTCGCAGCTCCCCGGCACGCGCGAGCTCGCGGGCCTTATCCTCGACAAGCAAATCCGCATCGGCCGCCCCTTGCGCATCGAGGGCGTCGCCGAGGCCACCGGCGGCCCGGCCTTCGCGACGACCGCCGGCCTCATCCATTTCGCCCTTGCCGAGCATGCCGAACCGCCGCGCCGGCGGCCGGCATTCGGCGAGGAATCAAACGGCCTCGTTGGCCGCATCGGGAGTTGGCTGCGTGAAAATATCTAGCAGAAACACCGGCAACCCGCCTTTCGCCAGGCGTGGGGGCAGGGCGAGTTCCGGCAGGACCGGAAGAGCATTCGTGGCGAGTTCTAGGAGGGAAAGATGACACTCAACCTGAAAGTACCAACTGAGGAGCTGGAGCTTCGGCCCCGGCTCACCGTGATCGGCGTCGGCGGTGCCGGCGGCAACGCGGTCAGCAATATGATCCGCTCCAACCTGATCGGTTGCGAGTTCATCGTCTGCAACACCGACGCGCAGGCGATGAAGCAATCGCTCGCCGAGCGGCGCATTCAACTCGGCATCACCGTGACGCGCGGCCTCGGTGCCGGCTCGCGGCCCGATGTCGGGCAGATCGCCGCGGAGGAAGCGCTCGACGAGATCATGATGGCGCTCGACGGCTCCAACATGGTCTTCATCACCGCCGGCATGGGCGGCGGCACGGGCACCGGTGCGGCACCGGTGATCGCTCGCGCCGCGCGCGAGGCCGGCATCCTGACGGTCGGCGTCATCACCAAGCCCTTCCACTTCGAGGGCTCGCGTCGCATGAAGCTGGCCGAACAGGGCATCGAGGAGCTGCAGAAATACGTCGATACGCTCCTCATCATCCCGAACCAGAACCTGTTCCGGGTGGCGAACGAGAAGACGACCTTCGCCGATGCCTTCAAGATGGCGGACGACGTACTGCATGCCGGCGTCCGCGGCGTTACCGATCTGATGGTGATGCCGGGCCTCATCAACCTCGACTTCGCGGATATCCGCGCGGTGATGAGCGAGATGGGCAAGGCGATGATGGGCACGGGCGAAGCCGAGGGCGACCGCCGCGCGATCGACGCGGCCGAAGCCGCGATTTCGAATCCGCTGCTCGAAGACGTGGCCATCAAGGGTGCCAGGGGTGTTCTCATCAACATCACCGGCGGCCCCGATATGACCCTCTACGAGGTCGACGAGGCGGCCAATCGCATCCGCGAGGAAGTCGACCCCGACGCCAACATCATCTTCGGCTCGACCTTCGACGACAAGCTGGCCGGCCGGATGCGTATCTCGGTGGTGGCGACCGGGATCGATGCCGACCAAATGGTGCACCCGAAGCCGCTCGAACTCGTGCAGCAAGAGCGGGCAGCGCGCGACGCGGCCATGACCATCCGACCCGCCGCGGCGGCACCGGGAGCGATCATGGCACCGGCGGCGCTGGCACCGGAGCCGGAGCCCGAGGCGGCGATCGCCATCGAGTACGCGGCACCGGCGCAGCCGGCGGCGCCACGCCTCGAGACCATCGAGGCCCAGGCGCGGAGCCGCGGCGTCTTCATGGCGCCGCGTCCAGCCGAGCCGATGATCGTGCGGCCGGCCCCGGTGATGCGTCCAGCGGTGGCGCCCAACGCCTTCGCCGAGGCGGCGATGACCAATGGCGGCCATTCGCCGTTGGCAGCCGCGCCGGCGAAGCTCAAGCCGCGCACGCCGAGCCTGTTCGAGCGTGTGACCAACGCCGGCCGCATGTTGCAGGCGGCCGAAGAGCCGGCGGCGCCCGCGCCGCAGGTAGCGCCGGTCGCACGTCCGGCGGCGGCTCCAGCGATGGCACCGGCACCCGCGCCGATGCCCGCGCCGGCGCAACCGACGCTCGCCTCGGTACAACAACCCGCCGAGCGGTCGCGTCCGAAGGATGAGGATCTGCTGGAGATCCCG
Source organism: Allostellaceae bacterium (assembly GCA_035648735.1). Classification (GTDB taxonomy): domain Bacteria; phylum Pseudomonadota; class Alphaproteobacteria; order ATCC43930; family CGMCC-115725; genus REEB95. The sequence continues at coordinate 10,542 of DASRKX010000048.1, read as the reverse complement.
GCCTTCCTGCGCCGTCAGGCGAACTGAAGCGCCGATTCCTTGCGGGCCGGCGGAATGACCTTCCGCCGGCCCCGTAAGGGGCTCAGATGCTACTTAAGTTGTTGATTTAGCGATAAAATATCCGTCACAAACTGAAACAAAGAGTGATTTGCTGCATCGCAGCGCCGGCGGCAAATTTCCGCCTGTAAAAAGAATCTCCGGGGGGCTTGGTGCAGGATTTCGTGAGCAGCGCGCAAAAGACGCTGAAGGCGCCGATCCATTGTCGCGGCATCGGTCTCCATTCCGGCGCTCATATCGAAATGACGCTGCATCCCGCCGCACCCGACACCGGCATCCGTTTCCGTCGCCGCGATCTCGGCACCACCGAAATCCGCGCCCATTGGCGCAACGTCGTCGACTCCTCCCTCTGCACCACGCTGGGCAACGGCAAGGGCGTTTCGATCGCCACCGTCGAGCATCTGATGGCCGCCTTCGGCGGCCTCGAAGTCGACAACGCGGTGGTCGAGCTGAACGGACCGGAAGTGCCGGTGATGGACGGCAGCGCCGCGCCTTTCGTGTTTCTCATCGAATGCGCCGGCCTGGTCGAACAGGACGCGCCGCGCCGCGCGGTGCGCGTGTTGAAACCGGTGAGCGTCGGCACGCCGGGCAAGTCGGCCGCCTTGGTGCCCGACGACGGGTTCTCGGTCAGCTTCGCCATCGATTTCGCCTGCGACGCCATAAGGCGCCAGGAGCTGACGCTGTCGCCGTCGCCCGAGAACTTCAAGGAAGGCCTCAGCCCGGCCCGGACCTTCGGATTCCTGCATGAAGTCGATCAGATGCGCGCCGCCGGCCTGGCGCGTGGCGGTTCGCTGGCCAATGCCGTCGTCATCAGCGGCGACCGGATCCTCAACGAAGAGGGGCTGCGCTACGACGACGAATTCGTGCGCCACAAGATGCTCGACGCGCTCGGCGACCTCTACCTTGCCGGCGGCCCCCTGCTCGGCCATTTCCACGGTGTCCGCTCGGGCCATGCGCTGAACCGTCAATTGCTCGGCGCGCTCTTCGCCGACCGCACGGCCTGGTGCTATGCCGGGGCCGAGCCGGTCATGCCGGCCGCCGCCGTCGCCTGAGCCGACTCGGCTCGAAGCACGGGATTTTCACGCGACCCTGTTCGCCTCCAGCCGCCTTCGTGGTATAAGGCCGGCCGTGATCCGCACCTTCCGCTTCGCTTTCATGCTCCGGTCCGCCCCCCTCCTGGCGGCGGCCGTCCTTCTGCTTGTCGCTTGCAGCAGCAACAAGAAGGACGTCTATGTCGAGCGCCCGGTCGAGGAGCTCTACAACGAGGCGATGGATCAAGTCGGCAACAAGGATTACACGAAGGCGGCGAAATCCTTCGACGAGGTCGAGCGGCAGCACCCCTATTCGGTATGGGCGACCAAGGCCCAGCTGATGTCGGCCTATGCGCTTTACCAGGCCAATCATTACGATGAATCGATCGTCGCCGCCGACCGCTTCATTCAGCTCCATCCCGGCCATCGCGACGTCGCCTACGCCTATTACCTGAAGGCGCTCGACTACTACATCCAGATCGCCGATGTGGGCCGCGACCAGAAGACGACCCAGCTGGCGCTCACCGCACTGAGCGAGGTCGTGCGGCGTTTTCCCGACACCTCCTACGCCCGCGACGCGCGGCTCAAGATCGATCTCGCGCGCGACCATCTGGCGGGCAAGGAGATGGAGATCGGGCGCTGGTACGAGCAACGGGGCTACTACCTCGCCGCCATCAACCGCTTCAAGGCGGTGGTCGACGAGTACCAGACCACCACCCATGTGCCGGAGGCGCTCGAGCGCTTGACGGAGTGCTATCTGTCGCTCGGCCTCAAGGACGAAGCGCGCAAGACCGCGGCGGTGCTCGGCTACAACTATCCGGGCAGTTCGTGGTACGCCGCAACCTATGTGCTGGTCGCCGGCAAGCAGCAGACCGAGAATCTGCAGCAGCTCCCCGCCGACAAGCCCGGCTGGTTCAGCCGGATGTTCTCGATCTTCTAGGGTTGCATCGAGTCGCGTCGAACCCGGCGCCGCTGGCCTCGCCGGAGCGCCACCGCTAGACTTTCGCCATGCTGCTGAGCCTCGCCATCCGCGACGTCGTGCTGATCGACCGGCTCGATCTGTCGTTCAGACCCGGCCTCTGCGTGCTGACCGGCGAAACCGGCGCCGGCAAGTCGATACTTCTGGATGCGCTCGGCCTCGCGCTGGGCGTCCGCGCCGAAAGCGGCTTGGTGCGGCAGGGCGCCGAGCAGGCCTCCGTCACCGCCGAATTCGCCCTGCCCAAGAACCATCCCGCCCATGCCTTGCTGAGGGAAGCGGGCCTTGCCGCCAACGGTGACGGATTGGTGTTGCGCCGAATCGTCGCCGTCGACGGGCGCAGCCGCGCCTTTGTCGACGACCAGCCCGCCAGCGTCTCCCTGCTACGCCAGCTCGGCGAAGCGCTGGTCGAGATCGAGGGGCAGTTCGCGCAGCGCGGGTTGCTGGATCCGGCGACGCATCGCGAGGCTCTCGACGCCTATGGCGTGGCGCCGGCGCGGCAGCAGGCCCTGGCATCCGGCTGGACCGAATGGCGCGAGCGGAATGCGGCGCGCGATGCCGCCGCGGCGCGGCTCCAATCGGCCCGCGCCGAGGAAGAATTCCTGCGCCATGCGTTGCGCGAGATCGACGCGCTCGAGCCCAAGCCGGGCGAGGAGACGGCGCTGGCCGAAGAACGCGCGTTGCTGATGAACAAGGAGCGCCTGAGCGAGGCGCTGGACGCGGCACTGGGCGAACTCGGCGGCGAGCGCGGCGCCGAGCGGGCGCTGAGCGCCGCGCTGCGGCATGTCGAGCGGCTCAAGGACAAGGCCGCCGGCCGGCTGGACGCGGCGGCGGCGGCGCTGGAGCGCGCGGCGCTCGAGGCGCGCGAAGCGATATCCGAGATCGAGACGCAGGGACGCACGCTCGGCGGCGATGCGAGCAGCCTGGAGAAGAGCGAGGAGCGCCTCTTTGCGCTCCGGGCGCTCGCGCGCAAGCACAATGTGGCGGTCGACGGCCTGGCGGCCCTGCGCCGCGACATCGCGGCGAAGCTGGCGGCGCTCGACGATGGCGGCGGCGCGCTCGAAGGCCTGACGCGGGCGGCGGAAGCCGCGCGCCAGGCCTATATGAAGGCCGCCGAGGCGGTATCGGCGGAGCGGCGCCAAGCCGCAGGCAAGCTCGACCAGGCCGTCATGAAGGAATTGAAGCCGCTGAAGCTCGAGAAGGCGCGCTTCACGACGATGCTGACGGCGCTCGGCGAGGATGATTGGGGCCCGCATGGCCGCGAGCGCGTGCATTTCGAGGTCGCCACGAACCCCGGCGCGCCGGCCGGGCCGCTGGCCAAGGTGGCTTCCGGGGGGGAACTTTCGCGCTTCATGCTGGCGCTGAAAGTGGTGCTGGCGCGGACCTCGCCGGTGCCGACGCTGGTCTTCGACGAGGTCGATAGCGGCATCGGCGGCGCCGTCGCCGCTGCGGTCGGCGACCGGCTCCATCGGCTGGGCCAGGAGTTGCAGGTGCTCGTGGTGACGCATTCGCCGCAGGTCGCGGCGCGGGGATCGCATCATTGGCGGGTCGAGAAGAGCCAAGCGGCGCAGCAGACGCTGACCCGGGTCGAGGAGCTCTCGATCGAGGCCCGCACCGAGGAGATCGCCCGCATGCTCTCGGGCGCCGCGATCACGGCCGAAGCGCGCGCCGCGGCGGCCTCGCTGATGGCCGGAGCGCGGGCGTGAGCCGCGCCGCCGGCGCGGGGGGCATCGCCGTCGAGAATCTCACCGAGGCCCAGGCCAAGGCGGAGCTCGGGCGGCTGGCCGATGCCATCGCGCATCACGACCGGCTCTATCACCAGAAGGACCAGCCGGAGATTTCCGACGCCGAATACGACGGCTTGCGGCGGCGCAACGCCGCCATCGAGAAGCGTTTTCCCGCGCTCCTGCGCGGGGACAGCCCGTCGCAGCGCGTGGGATCGGCGCCCGCCGGCGGCTTCGCCAAGGTGCGCCACCCGCACGCCATGCTGTCGCTCGACAACGCCTTCGACGACCAGGATGTGCGCGATTTCTTCCAGGGTGTGCGCAATTTCTTCCGCGCGCCCGAGGATTTGAAGCGTGTCGAGCCTGACTCGATCGCGGTGATGGCCGAGCCCAAGATCGACGGGCTTTCGGTCTCGCTCCGCTACGAGAAGGGCAAGCTCGTTCTCGGCGCGACCCGCGGCGACGGGGTTACCGGCGAGGATGTGACCGCCAATGTTCGTACCCTCGCCACCGTGCCGAAAGAGCTCAAGGGCAAGGGGTGGCCCGGCATTATCGAAGTCAGAGGCGAAGTGTATTTCCAACGTAGTCTCTTCGAATCCTTGAATCGCGAAAGGGTACAGGCCGGCGAACCGCTCTTCGCCAATCCGCGCAACGCCGCCGCCGGCTCGCTGCGGCAACTTGACGCCGCCATCACCGCTCGGCGGCCCCTGAAATTCTTCGCCTATGCCTGGGGCGAGGCGAGCCAGCCCTTCGCCAAGGCCCATTCGGAAGCATTGGAAAAATTCGCCGCATGGGGCTTTGCCGTGAACCCCCTATCCCGCCTATGCGTCGGCGTCGAGGCAGCCCTGGCCTTCCATCGCGCGGTTGCCGCTCAGCGGGCGAGCCTCGATTACGAAATCGACGGCGTCGTTTATAAGGTCAACGACCTCGACCTCGAGGAACGGCTCGGCTTCGTCAGCCGCGCGCCGCGCTGGGCCATCGCGCATAAATTCCCCGCCGAGCAGGCGGAGACGGTGCTCAAGAAAATCAACATCCAGGTCGGGCGGCGCGGCACACTGACGCCGGTGGCCGAGCTGGAGCCGGTCACGGTGGGCGGCGTGGTGGTGCGCAACGCCACGCTACACAACGAGGACGAGATCGGGCGCTTGGGTGTCCGCGAGGGCGATACGGTTGTCATTCAGCGCGCCGGCGACGTCATCCCGCAGGTAGTGCGCGTGGTTACCGAGAAGCGGCCCAAGGATGCGAGGCCCTTTCATTTCAAGCCGGAATGCCCGATCTGTCATAGCCTCGCCGTGCGCGAGGAAGGCGAAGCGGCCTGGCGCTGCACCGGCGGGCTGATCTGCCCGGCGCAAGCGGTCGAACGCCTGAAGCATTTTGTTTCACGGAATGCATTCGATATCGAGGGAATGGGCGAAAAGCACATCGGCGAATTCTGGCAGGACAAGCTGATCAAGGCGCCGGCCGATATCTTTCGCCTGAAGGCCGAGCAGATCGAGGCCCGCGAGGGCTGGGGCGAATTGAGTGCCAAGAAGCTCATCGCCGCGATCGACGCGCGCCGGCGCATTTCGCTCGACCGCTTCATCTATGCGCTGGGCATTCCGCAGACCGGCGAGGTCACCGCCAAGCTGCTGGCGCGGCATTACCGCTCGCTTAAGCGCTGGCGCCAGGCCATGACCGAGACCAAGGACCAGGCCGGCGAGGCTTGGCAGGAATTGCTCAACCTTAACGGCATCGGCGAGGATACGGCGACCGACATCGTGGGCTTCTTCGCGGAAAAGCATAATCGCGCCGTGCTCGACGCGCTCGAAAAGGAAGTCACCGTCGAGGATTACGCCGCGCCCAGCGTGTCCGCCGCCTCGCCGCTCGCCGGCAAGACCATCGTCTTCACCGGCACGCTCGAATCGGTGTCGCGCACCGAAGCCAAGGCGCGCGCCGAGGCGCTCGGCGCCACCGTCACCTCGAGCGTTTCGGCGAAGACGGATTATGTCGTGGTCGGCGCCGATCCGGGCTCGAAGGCCAAGAAAGCGGCGGCGCTCGGCGTGAAGATTCTGTCGGAAGACGAGTGGCTGAAGCTGGCGCGGGGCTGACGCGTCAGACCACGACCTTCATCGGCGGCTTCTTCTTTTCCTGGAAGCCTTCGACCTTGGGCACCGAGCCCCACATGTCGAGCGCATAGCGCTCGAACGGGAATTGGCGCGGCCGGTAGGTCGCCTCCTGCTCGGGCAGGATATGCTTCACGCCCACCGAATACTCGAACACCATGCCGTCCGGTCCCGTGAAATAGACCATCATCGCGCCCGAAAGCGGATGGCGGCCGGGGCCGAAGACGATCTCGACGCCCTTGTCCTGCAGGAAATACCAGGAGCGCATCACGTCGTCGATGTCCTCGACCTGGTGGTTGATGTGCTGCACGCCGGGCCGGGTCGTCGGGAACAGCACCACCGAGTGATGCGCGGTGTTGATGCGCAAGAGCGGCGTGTCGCCGAGCCAGTCGGAGACGCGCGCGTTGAACACCGTGGTCCAGAATTTCTCGTCGCGCTGCGGGTTGGTGGTGTTGAGCCCGATATGGCTGAATTCGGTGATGCCGGCGTCGCGCCCGGGGAAGTAGCGCGTGCCGGCGTAATAGGGCCGCGCCACGATCTCGATCTTGTTGCCGGTCGGATCCTGCGTCGCGATGAACGCCGCGACCCGGCGCTGCTCGCATTCCTCGCGCGTGCCGAGGCGGGCCGGATAATTGGCGTTGTCGAGCTGCGCGCCGACCTGATCGAGATCGCCCGGATTCTTCAGCTCGAAGCCGACGGTGTGGTCGTTGGGATCGCCCTCGAAATAGGCCAGGGTGTGGTCGCGCGTATCGCCGCGGGTCGCGACCTTGTCGCTGCGGAAATAGGCCCACTTGCCGTCCTTGCCGGCGAGCTGCAGGCCGATGATGCCGGTGGCGAATTTGTTCGTCGCCTCAAGGTCGCGCGTGCCCATGCGGACATAGCGGATGTCGTGCAATTGGATCATTGGCGTCGTCTCCGTCCCTGGCCCGATTATAGCTCAGCCGGTCAGCGAATGCAGCTTGGTATAGCGGCCGCGATGGAAGACCAGGGGCGGCCGGTCCCAGTGGTGATAGCGCTCGACCCGGCCGAAGAACACGATGTGGTCGCCGCCCTCGGCCTGATGCTCGCTGCGGCATTCGAAGCGCGCCGAGACGCCCTCGAGCAGCGGAATCCCGCCCAGCCCCTGCGTCACCTCGACGCCGCAGCCGATGAATTTGTCGTCGCCGCGGCGGGCGAAATGCTGCGCCACGGCTTCCTGGCCTTCGGCCAGGATGTTGACCGCGAAATACGGCACGGTGCGAAACGCCGCGAGGCTGGCGGAGCTGCTGGCGAGGCTCCACAGCACCAGCGGCGGATCGAGCGACACGGAATTGAATGAATTGACCGTCAGCGCCAGGCGCTTGCCGTCGGCCGTCAGCGTGGTGACGATGGTGATGCCGGTGGCGAAGGCGCCCAGCGCGTTGCGGAAATCGGTCGCGTCGAACCGGCCGGGATCGGGGGGCGCTTTGCTCATGCGGGTGCCTTCGCCCGCTGTCTTTTCGGGACGGGTTCGCCGAGCGGCCGCGTCGCTTCGGCCAGCCATTGCCGCGTCGCGGAATCGACCAGCGGCGTCAGCACCGCGCGCACCTGCGCGTGATAGGAATCGAGCCAGGCGGTCTCTTCCTCGTCGAGCAGCGCCGGCTCGACCAGCGCCAGATCGAGCGGCGCCAGGGTCAGCGTCTCGAATCCCAGCAGCGGGCGATCGCCGTCGGTCGCGGCCGCCTCGGTCACGACCACCAGATTCTCGATGCGGATGCCGTAGCCGCCGGTTTTGTAATAGCCGGGCTCGTTGGAGACGATCATGCCGGGCAGCAGGGGCTGCGGATTCGCCGCCTTGGAGATGCGTTGCGGACCCTCATGCACGCCAAGATAGGAGCCGACGCCGTGGCCGGTGCCGTGGTCGTAATCGAGGCCGGCATCCCACAGCGCGCGACGCGCCAGGGCATCGAGCTGCGAGCCGGTCGTGCCGCGGGGGAACCGGCACCGCGCCAGCGCGATATGCCCCTTGAGCACCCGGGTGAAGCGGTCGCGCATCTCCGCATTCGGCCGGCCGATCGCCACGGTGCGCGTCACGTCCGTGGTGCCGTCGAGATATTGGGCGCCCGAATCGACGAGATAGAGCGTGCCGGGCTCCAGCGGACGCTCCGTCGCGGCGCCGGCGCGGTAATGGACGATGGCGCCGTTCGGCCCGGCGCCCGAGATCGTCGGAAAGCTCAAGCCGCGAAAATGCTCGCCGGTGCTGCGGAATTCCGCGAGCCGGTCGGCGGCGGCGATCTCCTTCACCTGCCCCGCCGGCGTTTCGCGCGCGAGCCAGGCGAGAAAGCGCGTCAGCGCGGCGCCGTCGCGCCGATGGGCCTGCCGCGCGCCGTCGAGCTCGGCGGCGTTCTTGCACGCCTTGGGCAGCTGGCACGGATCGGCGGCGCGATGGATCGCGGCGCCGGCTTCGCCGAGACGATCGAAGACCCAGGACGCGGCGGTGGAGGGATCGGCCTGGACGCGCTTCTTCGCGGCGCCGAGCTGCGCCAGCGCCGCGCCGAATCTGTCGGCAGCAGCGATGCGCAATTCGCCGCCGAGATGCGCCGCCAGCGCCGGCGAAACCTTCCGGCCGTCGATGAACAGATCGACCGACGCATCGGCATGGAGAATCGCGAAGCTCAGCGCCAGCGGCGTGTAGGGCACGTCGCCACCGCGGATGTTGAGCAGCCAGCAGATCGAATCGGGCGCGGTCAGCGCCACGGCGTCGATCTTCTCGGCACGCAGCTTTTCCGCGATGGCGCGGCGCTTCTCGGCGCTGCCGCGGCCGGCGAATTGAAGGAGATGGGGCACCGCCGGCGCGGTTGGCGGTGCCGGCCGGTCGGTCCACACCGCATCGACCGGATTGGCGGCGAGCGGCACGAGCGTGGCGGCGGCGCGAAAGCGCTCGACCTCGCCCGGCGTCAGCAGCCAGGGGTCGTAGCCAAGCCTGGCGCCGGCGCTGAGATTGGCGGCGATCCATTCGGTCGCGGGTTCGTCGATCAGGTGGCGCTGCGCATAAAGCGCGGCGTCGATTTGCGCCTTGGCCTGTAGCGTATAGCGGCCGTCGACGAAGACCGCCGCCCGGTCCGCCAGCACGACCGCCAGCCCGGCCGAGCCGGTGAAGCCGGTCAGCCAGCCCAGCCGCTCGGCCGAGGGCGGCACGTATTCGCCCTGGTGCTCGTCGGCATGCGGCACGATGAAGCCGTCGACGCCCTGCCGCGCCAATTCCCGACGCAGCGCGGCGAGCCGGCGGCCGCTTGCGCTGCCCATCTCACTCATGGAGGCCATCGTCCCGGAGAATACCAAAGCCGCGCCCAGGACGGCGGTTTAACCAAGATGAACAAAACCGGCGTGATCCATGCGTCTCTGGCCATGCGTCTCTGGTATGCCAGAGCTTCGGTAATTGCTGCGCCGCAACATGGCCGGAAGGCTTACTTATTGTGCAGTGCAATATCGTACTTTCGAGGAGTTCTCCACCATGACCACCCTGCTTTCGGCCCTCACCGCCCTCCAGATTCGGTACCGGGCGTGGCGCCAGCGGCAGCAGGCCTATGCCGAGCTCGCCCAGCTCGACGACCGCTCGCTCGCCGATATCGGCCTCAGCCGGTCCGAGATCCCCTATGTCCTCGCGCATCCGGCGCCGTCGCGCGCGCCGTCCTGGGCCAAGACGAGTCGGCACTCGCACGCGCATTAAGCGCGTCCGCCTCGCCTCGCCTTGCGCCGGTTTTTGGCGCAAAATACGGCGATGCGCCACAGACCCGCGCCGCACCACCATGAGCATCGCGGGGGACATCATGGCGACGCACGGCTGTTCGCCATCGGCTTCTTCCTCAATCTGAGCTTCGTCGTCGTCGAGGCGAGCTACGGCACCATCAGCCATTCGATGGCGCTGTTCGCCGATGCCGGCCATAATTTCGGCGACGTCATGGGGCTGGCCGCCGCCTGGGGCGCGCAGCGGCTGTCGCGCCGGGCGCCAACCCATCGCTTCACCTACGGCCTGGGCTCGTCCTCGATCCTCGCCGCCCTGCTCAATGCCCTCATTCTGATGATTGCGGTCGGCGCCATCGCCGCCGAGGCGCTGCCGCGGCTGATCGCACCACCGCCCATCATGGCCGGCTCGGTCGTCGCCGTGGCGCTGCTCGGCGTGGCGATCAACGGCATGACCGCCTTCGTGCTGTCGCGCGGCGCGCGCGGCGAGCTCAACGTCGCCAGCGCGCTGGCGCATGCCCTGGGCGATGCCGGCATCAGCTTCGGCGTCGCGGTTTCGGGCGCGATCGTGCTGGCGACCGGCTGGCTGTGGCTCGACCCGGCGGTCAGCCTCGTCATCGCCGCGCTGATCGTCGCCGGCACCTGGCGCCTGCTGCAACGCGCGCTCGCCATGGCGCTGCTCGGCGTGCCGCACGGCATCGATCCGGCGGCGGTGCGCCGGCTCCTCGCCGAATGCGCCGGGGTCGACGCGGTGCACGATCTGCATATCTGGCCGATGAGCACGACGGAGACGGCGCTGACCGCGCATCTGGTGATGCCGGGCGGCCATCCCGGCGACGCCGCCCTGTCGCGGCTCGGCGCCGAGCTCGGCAGCCGCTTCGGCATCGGCCACGTCACCATCCAAATCGAGACCGGCGAGGCGGAATGCTCGCTGATCCCCGATCACGTCG
>DASRKX010000047.1:0-23111 GCA_035648735.1 Allostellaceae bacterium | reverse complement strand
GACCCCAAGGCCGGCATCGGCGACTGGAGCGACGATGATTTCGTGCGCTCCATGCAGCAGGGGATCGCGCCGGGCGGCAAGCATCTTTATCCGGCCGAGCCCTATCCCGCCTTTACCCATGTGACGCGCGAGGATCTGCTGGCGTTGAGGGCTTATCTCGCCACCATCGATCCGGTGAGCGATGCGGTCGAGACCAACCGCTTGCCCTTCCCGTTCAGCATCCGCTCCAGCATGATCGCGTGGAACCTGCTCAATTTCACGCCCGGCGAATTCCGCGCCGACCCGGCCAAATCGGACGAATGGAACCGCGGCGCCTATCTGGTGGAGGGGCTCGGCCATTGCGGTACGTGCCACACTCCCATGAACGTGATGGGCGCCAACAAGAAGAGCCAGCCCATGGCGGGTGCGACGTTGCAGGGCTGGTACGCGCCGCCCCTGAACAACGATCAGCGCACCGGCTTGGGCGCTTGGTCGGCCGACGACGTCGTCGCCTATCTTAAGACAGGCTGGGGCGGTGGACAGGTGGCATCCGGCCCGATGGCGCTGGTGGTGGCGGATTCGACCTCGAAGCTGACGGATGCCGATTTACAGGCGATCGCCGCCTATCTCAAGGACATCGCAGCACCCGCGGGGACGGCACCCGCGCCGCTGGCCGCAAGCAACTCCGTCATGCAAGCGGGCCGGGCGCTCTACGTCGTCAACTGCGCCGCCTGTCACATGGAATCCGGCGCGGGGGTGGCGGGAATTTTCCCGACACTGGTCAAGAGTCCGGCCGTGCAGGCTGCCGATACCGCCACGCTGCTCGACGTTGTGTTGAACGGCGGCCACGCGGTGGCGACCGAATCCTCGCCGACCGCGCCCGGCATGCCCGCCTTCGGCTGGAAACTATCCGACAATCAGGTCGCTGCGCTGTTGACCTATATCCGCAACGATTGGGGCAATGCGGCGAACGCGGTTGCCGCGAACGACGTGAACGCGGCGCGCGCCCACCCGGCCGCCGCCAATTAGCGCGGTGAGCACCCACCCCGTTCCGCCCGCGCATGATCCGGTTGCGGCGAAGCTCAGCCCGGCGGACGACCGCGTTCTCCTCAACAACTGGTTGCCGCCGCAGGCCGGCGTCGTGCCCAAGATCAGGATCGGCCGGCATTGGATAAACCTGCTGTGGGCCTTGCCGCTCGGTTTTGTGCTGGCCGTCATCGGCGTGGCCGCGGCGCAAGCCTTGCGGGAGCTTCCCGCCGTGCAGGATTTTCTCCTGCGATATCCCGGAATCCCGCAAGTCGCGCGGCCCGTCGTCACCGGCTTTCCGGCGTGGCTGCGGGTGCAGCACTTCCTCAATCTTTTCTTCATGGCGTTCATCATCCGCGCCGGCATCCAGGTCCTCGCCGACCACCCGCGGCTCTACTGGAAGCGCGACTGCACCCCCGGCACCGAGTGGTTTCGCTTTCAGAAGGCCGTTCCAACCGGACGAATCTGGACCGCGAAGGACGATGCGGTGACCATACCCGGCTGGCTGGGCATCCCGGGCGTCCGGCACTCCATCGGGCTCGCCCGCTGGTGGCATTTCTCGTTCGGCCTGCTGTGGATGATCAACGGCATCGTCATCTACGCCTTGCTGTTCTGGACCGGCCAATGGCAAAGGCTGGTGCCGACCACCTGGGCGGTGTTCCCGAACGCGGCCTCGACCGCGCTGCAGTACCTGTCGCTCGCCTTTCCCGTCGATGAAAGCTGGACCCGCTACAACAGCCTCCAGCAGCTCGCCTACTTCATCACCGTGTTCGTCGCCGCGCCCATTTCCATCCTGACGGGATTCATGCAAGGGCCCGCGATCTCGAATCGGCTTGGCTGGCTCGGCCGGGCGTTGAATCGCCAGCGCGCTCGGTCGATCCACTTCCTCGCGCTGTGGTGGTTCCTGCTCTTCATCCTGGTGCACGTGACCTTGGTGTTCATCACCGGCGCCCGGGTCAATCTCAACATGATGTTCGCCGGGGTACATGACGGCTCGTGGCGCGGCTTCGCGATTTTCATCCCGGCCATGGCGCTGGTGGCCGTGGCGTGGTGGCTCGCCTCGCCCTTCACCATCCGGCATGCGCGCATCGTGCAGCGCGTCGGCGAGCTCATGATGTGGCCCTTCAACGCCCTGACCGAATGGTGGGATCCGAACAGCCAATTGGCGGAAAAGGATATCTCGCCGTATTTCTGGCCCAACGGAACCATGCCGAACTCGGCGGAGTTCGACGCGCTCGTGGCGGAAGGCTTTGCCGGGTTCGTGCTGCGGGTCGGCGGCTTGGTCGAGGCGCCGCGGGCGTTCTCCTACGCCGAGCTGAAGGCGATGCCGAAGCAGGAGCAGATCACGACCCATTTTTGCATTCAGGGGTGGTCCGGCGTCGCCAAGTGGGGCGGGGTTCCCATGCGTCACATCCTCGAATTGGTGCGCCCGACGCCCGATGCCCGCTACGCCGTCTTCTACTCGCTGGCCGAAGGCAGCGACGCCGGGCGCTACTATGACGTGCATGCAATATCCAACATGCGTCACGAACTGACCATCCTCGCCTATGAAATGAACGGCGCGCCGGTCAGCGTGCTGCACGGCGCGCCGCTGCGGCTGCGCTGCGAAAACGAGCTGGGATTCAAGATGGTGAAGTGGATCGCGGCGATCGAGTTCGTCCATGATTTCGCGGACCTTGGCGCCGGCCAGGGCGGCTATAACGAAGATCACGAATTCTACGGCTACCGGATGCCGATCTGATTTTGGACGATGCTCGATCCAGGCAGGCCGGAGCCGGGTCAGCCTGTTGCCTTAACCGCCTCGTCCGCGACCGGATAGACGAGCGTCCCGCCGGGCAGCGACCGCACGCCGGGCGTGGGCTTGGCGGGGTCGATCTTGTCGTGTCCCATGATGTGCGCCACCGGAAATCCTTCCGCCAACAGGTAGTCGGCGATGATGCGGCGGTGGCAGCGCCACCACACGGCTTCGGCGCACATGATGGCGCAGCAATGGTCGCGGGCGAGCGTCCGTAATTCGTCCAATCCCGTTCGGAACGCGTCCGTTGCCGCGTAATCGGCGTAGTTCCGGAAAGCCGCGACCCGCCAAAGCATATTGGGCGACGGCGGCGCTCCCTTTTTTCGGTGGCGCAGACCGCCGAGGGCGGCCAGATGACGGTAGGCGATCCCAGCGCCGGCGAGCGATTCGGGAAGCGCATCGGCGTTGAACTGCGGGTTCGTCCGCGAGCGGGGGATCGAACGCACATCGATGAGCAGATCGACGGCAACCTGCCGGAGCAAAGCCACGAATTCGGCGATTGTGCGCGTCGAATGGCCGATCGTGAAGATCGTCGGCAACGCCGGGGGCTGCCGCGCCGGTTTTTTTACGGCCATTTACATCAAGCCAATCATGCGAATGCGGAAACGACGATCGGGGCAGGGACAGTCGGGCCCAAAGGGCCGGCGAGCATGGGCCGAACAATATGTCCAATTGAGGGCTAGGAAGCGGGCCGAGAGACTCTCCCTCGTGCCGCTTTTTCAGCGCTGATCCTTTGTAGCGGTTGCGCGTCTGCCGGCCGAAGATCGCAATCGGCGCCAGCGGCAGCCTCGCTTCCGGCTCTGGCCCGGTCGGGAACGATCTCGGCGCCGCGGCCGTTGCTTAAGGGGAAGTGGCCCAAGACGACGAAATTCGGTGATTGAAATGACGCGTGCCGTTTCGGTTTCTCTCCTCGGGTCCGAGTTCGACGACTTTCTCTATGCGCCGGTCGGCGAGGACGGCAATGGCATGCGGCTCAGCGTCCTTTCGGCGCTGGCGCGGCTGGATGTCGACCCGTGGCAGGAGGCCGCCAAATTGGCCCGATTGCCGGGGAAAACGGCGATTGAGAGATTGGCCTCGTTGATTGCGGCGCTGCCGGACGGGCCCTCGGCGCAGCGCGACGCCGGACGATCGCCGCTCGCCTGATCGCGCTGTTGCCGCGGGCGGCCTCCAATCTGCCGTCGCGCGAGACGTTGCGCGGCGCCGGTGCCGTCGCCAATCCCCAGGCCGTCCGGTACGCGATCTATTGCGCGATCGTTATCGCCGTCGTGCTGGGCGCTCAATACATCTTCGCAAGCCGTCAACCGCCGGCGCCGGCTGACAAGGCGCATGCGCAGGTTTCCAGCACGGCCTCTCCGCCGGTGCCGGTGGCGGATTCCGGCCAGTGACGATCAAGCAGCCGGGCGATTGCGGTTTCGGAACCAACGAGCGCGTTTCTGATTGGTGTCGCCGTGCAATATGATTTCACGAAAGATTCGGTCCTAAAACCCGCCTATGATTATTGGCGGAGCAAACGCGGCGGCCGCACTATTCCGCGCCGCCGCGACATTGAACCAACGGAAATTCCACGCCTGCTCCCCAATATACAAATCACCGAGCTGCTGGACGGCGGCAAGCGCATCCGCTTCCGCTTGGCGGGTAGCGCAATTGTTCATGCGTATGGATCGGAACTCGCCGGAAAGCATTTCGACGAGATTTTCACGGGCGAGCGACTCAAATTCGCCGAGGAAAATTATCGCATCATGTGCGAGCGGAAGCGGCCCGTCTTGGTGGTTAATCGCTATCACTCGGCCCGGGATGTCGAGCTCATTTGCAACCGCCTGATCATGCCATTGTCCGACGATGACGCAACGGTCAATCAATGTCTCACGGCCATGAGCTTTGAATTCCCCGGCAAGTCCGGGCAATCGATAGGTCACTGGTCCGAAAATAGCGCTGATTTCGATGTGGCCATGTCGTACTGCAAGGCGATTGAAATAGATCAAGACGGCTGAGGCCGATCACGTCTGAATCCGCCCCCATACCTGATCGTCCATCACATCCCCCGTCTATTGCCGCGCCAAGGGGCCGTGCACGCGCGCCCTTTATTTTATTTGGGCAGCATGGGCCGGCCTTCATGGGCGACCAGCAGGTCGTGCATGTCGTCGGCGTGCTCTTCCTCGACCGACAGGATCCACTCCAGCATTCGTTTCGTGCTCGGATCGTCCTCGCCGAAGAAGCGGATCAGCTCGCGGTAGTGATCCACGGCGATGCGCTCGGCGATCAGATTCTCCTTGATCATGTCGACCAGGTTCGAGCCGGCGGAATATTGCGAGGCCGAACGGCTGGCGAGCCCCTCGGGATCGAAATTCGGCTCGCCGCCGAGCTGGGTGATGCGCTCGGCCACCGCCATCATGTGCTCCTGCTCCTCCTTGGCATGCTCGGCGAACTCCGCCTTGACGCTGTCGCTGGAGATGCCCGCGGCGCTGACGGCGTGCATGGTATAGCGCAGCACGCAGACGATCTCGGTGGCGAGCACCGACTGGAGGAGCTCGACCGTCTGCTTGGGGTCGCCTTTATAGGTCGAGGTCATCGCGCCATCGGCGAGGTTCTTTCGCGCGCGATCCCTCAGGGTCTTCACGTCGCTGAGGAACGGCTTGGTATGCTTTGCGATGGTGTCGGGCATGGGCTCTCCGGTGCTGGGATGGGGCGCGAAAGCCCTCGTTAATGCGGAACGGGTAACTGAAAACGCGGCGAGCCGAGAATCGTTCCGTTCGTGAAATGTGCCTGCTTCTCGGTTGTCGCCGAACGGCCTGCTTTGTGCCAAGCTGATGCGTTGCAGCAGGAGACCTGTCGCCATGAGCAATAGTCGCGCCGTTATTCTCGCCCTGGCCCTCTGTGCCGCCGCATCCGTCGCGATAGGGGGCGCCCCGGCGCCGGTTCTGGCGCAGACGGCGGCGCCCGCGCCGGACCCCGCGCGCGACGCGACGCGGGAGAAGATGAGGGCGCTACTCGACATCGAAGGACCCAAGATCGGGGTCGCCTTCAACCAGAGCACCAAAGAGCCCTACAATTTCGCCGGGATGCTCACCCAGGGGCTGCATAATAGCGACTCGATAGAGATCGTCATCTCGGTGACGAAATCCAACACCATCGGGTTTCGCATCTATCCCCATTACAAGGGCGCGTACATCAACCTCGGTCGGGTCAAGAACAGCGTGGATTTCGCGCACCGGCTGCTGCGCTACAGCGACGAGAACTTCCTCTTCTGGGGGATCGACAACAGCGGCGACACCTTCACGGGGTTCACCATTACGCTGGAATCGGGCTTCCCCAACGAGGCGATCGACACGGTGATCAGAAGTATCCCCAACCAAGACAAGTTCGTCGGCCAGATGCGCCCCGCCATTGACGGCAGCGCCGCGCAATAGTCGCGCGCGGAAAACCGCCGACCTGAGGCCAAGGAGTTCAGCCGCGCCGGACATAACCGATTGAAACTGGTGCCGACGCGCAGGTTCGAACTGCGGACCTACTGATTACGAATCAGTTGCTCTACCACTGAGCTACGTCGGCGTGCCGCTTCAGGCTGCGGAACTTATAGCCGCGCCCTCGGCATCGTCAATGCGCCCTTCGTCGCCTAGCGCTGCAGCGCGGCGCCCAGCCGATCCAGCAGCGCGCCCGTGCCGTGCTCGCGCGAGCCTTTGTCCTCATAGCCGTCGAGGAACACGCCCTGCTCGGTGACGATCAGCCGCGTGCCGCCGCCCGCCGGCTTGAATTCCACCGTGGCCAGTGGGACCGAAATCCGCGCCACGTCGAGATGCATCTCATAGGAAACGCTGGCGCGAATTGCAGGCGATCTATCTCGACCGCTACAAGCTCGAAGGCGTGATGCTCGATCCGCCGCCGGGCCACGGAAGCTGAGCTTGCCCGGCGCCGACGAGAAGCGTCGCCGGCGCCAGCATCCCCGGCGTTGTTAATGCGCCTGGCCGCTTGCGCCAGACGAGCTGGTCGAAGCCGCGGCAGCGCGGGCAGAGCGCCGACCAACTCGCCGTTGAATAGCCGCAGGAATTACACGCATAGGCCGGATCGGGCAGCTCGCCGCGCGCCGCCCGGTCGAGCCAGGCGCGGGCGCGCGGCCCGTCGCCATGCTCACCCGCCTCGATCTCGGCCAGCAGCCGCGCGATGCGCGGCGTCTCGCCGCCGGCCGCCTGCAGGTGCCGCCTGGCCTCGCCCCACAGCCGCGCCTTCAATGCCGCCCGCGCCAGGGCGATGCGGCTTTCGGGATTCTCGGGCTGGAGCTCGAGGAGTTTTTCGAAGCGCTGCACCCGCGCGAGATCGGTCTCGTCGGCGTAAATCCCGCCATAGGCGTCGGCCAGATCGGGATGCGGCGCCGCCTGCCACGCCTGCTCGAGCGCCTTGCGCGCGCGCCGCTTGTGGCCCTGCGCCAGAAGGTTGGCGGCATGCCACGCCGCCACCGGCGCGAGGTCGTGCGCCAGATTGAACGCCTGCGCGATCAGCTTGGCCGCCTGGTCGGGCTGGCCGCCCGCCTTTGCCGCCAGCGCCTTCTCATGCGCCAGCACGGCGCGGTGATGGCGCGCCTCGGCGGCTTCGATCGCGCGGCGCTTCTGCGTCTCGGCCAGCGCCGCCTCGGCCGCCTCCCAATTTCCGGCGCGCGCCAGCAATTCAAACCGCGCGCGCAGCACCCAGGCGGTGCGCGGGCGCATCTGCCGCGCCTGGTCGATCAGCTTCAGCGCCAGCGCGTCATGGCCGGATTTCAGCGCCTGGACGATCAGCCCGCGCAAGCCCAGGAACGCGGTCTCGGGCTGGTCGAGCATGGCGGAGAAATAGCGCCGCGCCGCTTGCTCGTCGCCCTTGAGCTGGGCGGCCTGCGCGGACAGCAGCAGCGTCAGCGGCGGCTCGTTGAGCAGAACATTGGCGCGGCGCGCGAAGCGTTCGGCCTCGTCGGGCTCGCCCGCGGCGACCGCCGCCATGCCCTGCGTCAGCGCGCGATAGCCCTCGCGGCGGCGGCGCTCGCGCCGCGCGCGCAAAAGGTTTCCCGGCAGGCGCCACAGCCGGCGCAGCAGCACGGCGAGCCAGCTCGCCGCCATGGCGACAAAGGCGGTGCCGAGCGCCAGCACCGCGACCGACGTATCGATCCGCCAATGCGACCAGACCAGCGTGACGCTGCCCGGCCGGTCGGCGACGAACACCGCCGCCGTCACCAGCGCCGCGCATATAAGAAGAGACGCGACAAGCCGGATCACGGCACCTTACTGCCGTCGGCGCCGCCCGTCTTGGCAACGCCATTCGCGATGCCCTGGGCCACGCTCTGCGTCGCGCCGGCGACGGCCGCCTCCGCATCGAGCCTGGCCTGCGCCGCCTTGAGCCAGGCCAACGCCGGGGCCAGGGTTCCGGCCGGCAGATCGGCCAGGCTTTTGACCGCGCCGGCGAGGTCGCCCTTGGCGAGGGCGGCCTGCGCCCCGGCCACCGCCGCCGCGACCGGATCGCCCGATGCGGCGGGCGCATCGACGCGGCGCACCACGACCAGGCCCTGGAGCCGCGCCAAGGCGCGCCGCCACCAGCTTTCGTCGGCTGCTTCGGCCTCCGGCGCGCGGCGCAACAGGGCCGGCGCCGCCTCGGTATCGAATTGCTGCGCCAGCGCCGCGACGCTCGGCATTCCCGCCGTTGCTGCCGCGTCGAGCGTTTCGAGCTTGGCCAGGATCTCGGGCCGGTTGCCGGAAAGCGCCTCGGCGGATTTCAGCTCGCCGGAAAACGGCCGCGAGCTTTCGAGCGCCGCCGCCAGCTGGCTCAGCGCGACGAACAGCAGGCGGTCGGGATTGTCGCTGAGATTGCCGATGCGCGTTTCGAGCGCCGCCAGCCGCTCCTCGTTGCCGCCGAGCGCCGCCTCGAGCGCATGCGTCACCTGGTCGAGGCGCTTCAGATCGGCCGACGGCTGCTGCGCCTGCTGTTCCAGCCGCGCGAGTCGCGCTTCTATATCGGAGAGATCCGGCGGCGCGGCCGAAGCCGGGCTCGGCGGATTTTTGAGCTGCGCCTCGGCGGCGTCGAGCCGGTCGGCAAGCGCCTGGAATGAGGCATTCGATCCGCCCGCCTGGCCCCAGGGCAGGATCGACGACATTGCGGGCGCCCAGCTCGGCGACGTGCCGACCAGCGCCAGCGCCAGAACCAGCGCCGCCGCCAGCCAGGTGATGACGCCGATGCGCCGGCGCTTGCGCCGCGCCTCGCGCCCCGCATCGGACAAGGCGTCCTGCGGCGCCGCCGTGCTGCCCTCGGTGGTTGGGCCGATGGTTGGGCCGATGGTCGGGCCGGTCATCCTTGTCCCCCTTTTTCGCGCAGCGCCCGGTCGAGCGCCGCGAGCAGCGCCGCTTCGTTTGGCGCGGCGGCGGTCGCGATGCGCCGCCAGGCCAATTCCGCTAGCGCCTTTGCCACGGCGGGGCTGAGCGCCACGGCCACGCTTGCGCCGAGCAAATCGGCGATGCCCGCCCGGCGCGCAAGCGTAACAAAGGTCGCGGCGGTGCGGGGAGAGAAAAACAGGGCCGCGCCGATCTCGCCTTGGGACAGGGCGCGCGCCGTGGCGCCGCTCAGGGCCTCGGCCGGGATCGCGTCGTAAAGCTGCACCCGGCGCACCTCAAAGCCGGCCTGCGCCAATCGCCCCGACAGATCGCCGGCTACGGCGCTCGCCGCAGCATGGAGCAGCGCGCCCTGGGCCGGATCGCGCCGCGCGACGACGAGATCGGCCAAATCCGCGACGTCGCCCTCGGCGCTTTCGATATCGACGAAGCCCGCGTCGCGCGCCGCTTGCGCGGTGGCATCGCCGACGGCGAGCACCGCGATGTCGCGGCGGGAACTTGCTAGCGCGAAGGCGCGCAGGCCATTGGCGCTGGTGAACAGCAGCGCCTGGATTCCGGGCAGCAAGCCGGCGAGCAGCGCCGCCGCGTCGGGCGCTTGGCGGATGGCCAGCAGCGGCTCCAGCACCGGCTCGATGCCGCGCGCCGCCAGGGCCTGCGCCAGCGATGCCGCATCCGCGCGCGGCCGCGTCACCAGCGCCTTCATCGTTCGGCGAAGAAATCGGCGCCGCCGCGCTTTTTCAACTCGGCGCCGGCGTCGCGGCCGATGGCATCCGCATCGGCGGGCGCGCCGTCGCGCTGCGTGCGGTGGCATTCGCTGCCGTCGGGCCGGATGATCAGCGCGTCGAGATGCAGCTTCCCGTTCGCCACCTTTGCCAGCGCCGCGATCGGCGTGCGGCACGAGCCGTCGAGCGTCGCGAGCAGCGCGCGCTCCGCCGTGGCGCAGCAATCGGTGACGATGTCGTTCAGGGGCGCGACCAGTTCGCGCGTCCCGTCGTCGCCGGCGCGGATCTCGACGGCGATGACGCCCTGCGCCGGCGCCGGCAGCATGTCCGCTTCCGGCATGATGGCGGTGATGCGGTCGGCGAGGCTGAGCCGCCGCAGCCCCGCCACCGCGAGCAATGTCGCGTCGATGCCGCCCGCGCCGCCTTTGCCGAGCCTGTCGAGCCGCGTGCCGACATTGCCGCGCAGCGGCACGATCTTGAGGTCCGGGCGGAGAAAAAGCGCCTGCGCCTTGCGCCGCAACGACGAGGTGCCGAGCACCGCGCCCTGCGGCAGGTCGCGCAGGCTCGCCGCGGCCGGCGCTACGAAGGCGTCGCGCGGGTCCTCGCGCGGCAGATGGCAGGCGATGGCGAGCCCGTCGGGAAGATCGGTCGTCATGTCCTTGTAGGAATGGACGGCGAGGTCGATGCGCCCGTCGGCCAGCGCCTCCTCGATCTCCTTGGTGAAGAGGCCCTTGCCGCCTTCCTCGGCCAGCGGCCGGTCGGTGATGCGGTCGCCGCTGGTGCGGATGACGACGATCTCCACCGCGCCCGCCGTCGCCAGCGATTCATGCGCGACGGCGAGCCAGCGCCGCATTTCCCAGGCCTGCGCCAGCGCCAGCGGGCTGCCGCGCGTGCCGAGCCGTAAACGGGGTGTCGCCATGCCTGTTCTTACGGCGCGGGCTTGGCCAAGGGAAGGGCGGCGGCTAAGGTCGCCCGATGTTGATCCCCCCATGCTGATCCTGGGCATCGAGACCAGCTGCGACGAGACCGCGGCGGCGGTGGTGAGCGACGCGGCGCCGCGGCTGCGCGCCAATCTGGTGCGCTCGCAAATGGCGGAGCATCGGCCGCATGGCGGCGTCGTGCCGGAAATCGCGGCGCGCGCTCACTTGGATTATCTGGATAGCCTGATCGGCCGCGCGCTGGAAGTCGCCGGCATCGGCTTCGGCGATCTCGCCGGCGTCGCCGCGACCGGCGGCCCCGGATTGATCGGCGGCGTCATGGTCGGCGTGATGGAGGCGAAGGCGATCGCCTTCGCGCGCGATCTTCCCTTCATCGCGGTCAACCATCTCGAAGGCCATGCGCTGACCGCGCGGCTGACCGACGATGTGGCCTTTCCCTATCTGCTGCTGCTGGTCTCGGGCGGCCATTGCCAGCTGCTCGCCGTCGAGGAGGTCGGGCGCTACCGCCGCCTCGGCACCACGCTCGACGACGCCGCCGGCGAATGCTTCGACAAGGCGGCGAAGCTGCTCGGCCTGGGATTTCCCGGCGGCCCGGCGGTCGAGGAGGCGGCCAAATCCGGCGATGCGAAGCGCTTTCCGCTGCCGCGCCCCTTGAAGGGCCGCGCCGGCTGCGATTTCTCCTTCGCCGGCCTCAAGACCGCGCTGGCCGAGACCGTGCGCGATCACGGCGCGCCGGATGCGCCGGCGCGCGCCGATCTCGCCGCGTCGCTGCAAGACGCCATCGCCGATTGCCTGATCGACCGCACGGCGAACGCGCTGGAGATTTTCCGCGCGCGCCACGGCGCGACCACGCTGGTCGTCGCCGGCGGCGTCGCCGCCAATGCGACCCTGCGCGCCCGGCTGCGCGCGCTTGCCGCGCGCGCGGAATTCGCCTTCGTGGCGCCGCCGCCCGCGCTCTGCACCGACAACGCGGCGATGATCGGCTGGGCCGGCATCGAGCGGTTGCAGCGCGGCCTGGTCGACGGGCTCGATTTCGCGCCGCGGCCGCGCTGGCCGCTCGACCCGGATGCCGCCCCCGCGCGCGGCGCCGGCGTGAAGGCGTGACGCCGCCCGCGACGGCGCTCGTCAAGCAGGTTTTTACCGTCACGGCGCTTGCGCCGCCGCCGCTCCCCATGCTTCAACGCGCCCATGCTTTAAGGCGTAACGAGGGGGCGGCGGAAGCAGGCGCATGCAATCCATCGGCATCATCGGCGGCGGCGCCTGGGGCACCGCGCTGGCGCAGATTCTGCGCCGCGCCGGGCGGAACGTCGTGCTGTGGGCGCGCGAGGCCGAGGTCGTCGAGGCGGTCAACCGCGACCGCGCCAATCCGCTTTTTCTTCCCGACGTAAAGCTCGAAGCCGGCATTCGCGCCACCTCCGACCTCGCCGAGGCGGCGCGGGCCGAGGCGTTGCTGCTGACCGTGCCGGCCCAGCATCTGCGCGGCATCGTCGCGCAGCTGGCGCCCCATCTGAAGAAAGGCACGCCGCTGGTCATCTGCACCAAGGGCATCGAGGAGAAGACCGGCGCCTTGATGAGCGAGGCGATAGCGGAATCGGCGCCGGACGCCGCACTCGCCGTGCTGTCGGGCCCGACCTTCGCGCGCGAGGTGGCGCTGGGCCTGCCGACCGCGGTGACGCTGGCGGCGGCGGATTCGGCGCTCGGTGCGCGCCTGATCGAGGCGCTCGGCAGCCGCGGCTTCCGGCCCTACCTCTCGGCCGATATCGTCGGCGCGCAGGTCGGCGGCGCGGTGAAGAACGTGATGGCGATCGCCTGCGGCATCGTCATCGGCAAGAAATTCGGCGACAACGGCCGCGCCGCGCTGATCACCCGCGGCCTGTCCGAGATCGTGCGGCTGACGCGCGCCAAGGGCGGCCGGCCCGAGACGCTGATGGGCCTTTCCGGCATCGGCGATCTGACGCTGACCTGCGCCGGGCTGCAATCGCGCAATTTTTCGCTGGGCATTGCCCTGGGTGAAGGACAAACGCTGTCCTCGATTCTCGGCGCGCGCCGCTCGGTCGCCGAGGGCGTCACCTCCGCCGCCGCCTGCGTCGCGCTCGCCGCCAAGCTCGGCATCGAGATGCCGATCTCGGCCGCGGTCGACGCCATCCTGCACAAGGGCGCCGCAATCGACCGCGAGATCGAGGGGCTGCTGGCGCGGCCGTTCAAAGCCGAAGCGCCGTCCGCCGGGCGCTGACATGCCCTCGGTCGTCGCCATCCGCCACATCGCTTTCGAGGATCTCGATGCCTTCGCGCCGGCGCTGTCGGCGCGCGGTTATAAGGTCGCCTATAAGGAGGCGCCGCTCGACGATCTCGCCGATCGGGATCTCGCGGATTGCGACCTGCTGATCGTGCTCGGCGGACCCATCGGCGCTTACGAGGAAGATCGCTATCCCTTCCTCAAGCCCGAGATCGCGCTGATTGAAAGGCGCCTCAAGGCCGCAAAGCCGGTGCTCGGCATCTGTCTCGGCGCGCAGCTCATGGCGCGCGCGCTGGGCGCCAAGGTCTATCCGGCGGGATTCAAGGAGGTCGGCTGGGCGTCGCTCAATCTCAGCGCCGCCGGGCGCGACTCGCCCCTGGCGAAGATCAAGTCCGGCACGCGCGTGCTGCATTGGCACGGCGACACCTTCGATCTACCGTCGGGCGCGACGCAATTGGCGTCCACCTCGCGCACGCCGAACCAGGCCTTCGCCGTCGGGCGGCACGGCCTGGCGCTGCAATTTCACCTTGAGGTCAGTGCCAAGGGCCTCGAGCGCTGGTATGTCGGCCACGCCGTCGAGATCCATGCCACGCCGCGGCTCACCGTGCCGCGCCTCCGGGCCGATTCCGGCAAATACGCCGACGAGCTGGCGCCGCAGGGCCGCGCCTGCCTGGAGGCGTGGCTCGACGGCTTGAAGCCTTGAGCGCCCATGCCGGTGCCGCCGGCATCGTGGTTCTCACCGGCGCCGGCATCTCGAAGGAATCGGGCCTCGACACTTTCCGGGACGCCGATGGAATTTGGTCGCGCGTGCGGATCGAGGACGTGGCGACGCCCGAAGCCTTCGCCCGCGATCCGGCGCGGGTCCATGAATTCTATAATCGGCGGCGGCGGAATCTTTTGGCGGGCCATGTCCGGCCCAACGCCGCGCATCGCGCGCTCGCCGAGCTCGAACGGCGCTGGCGCGGCGAATTCCTTCTGGTGACGCAGAACATCGACGATCTGCACGAGCGCGCCGGCTCCGCGAAGCTCGTCCACATGCATGGCGAGATGCGCAAGATCCGCTGCGAAGCCTGCGGCGCGGTGTTCGCCAACGATGCCGATCTCTCGGCGGCGACGCGCTGCGCCGCTTGCGGCGCGCCCGGCTCCGTCCGGCCGCATGTCGTGTGGTTCGGCGAGCTGCCGTTCGAGATGGAAAGGATCGGCGAAGCCCTGGTGCGGGTCCAACTCTTCATCTCCATCGGCACCTCGGGCAACGTCTATCCGGCGGCGGGCTTCGTCGCCGAGGCGCGCGCCCAGGGCGCCCGGACGGTCGAGCTCAATCTCGAGCCGTCGCTGGGCGAAAGCCTTTTCGCCGAGCGAATCTACGGACCGGCCAGCGCGATCGTGCCGGCCTACGTCGCGGCGCTCCTGGAATCCGCCCGCGTTTGATTGCGCCGGCGATTCCGCGAGGTTAAAGTCGGCCATGGCCCGCCGCGACAAGCCGCCCTTCCGCGCCGATCATGTCGGCAGCCTGTTGCGGCCGCCCGAAGTGCTGGCGGCGCGCGCGGCGCACGCGGCCGGCCATCTGGAAGCGGCGCAGCTGCGCGAGGTCGAGGACCGCGCGGTCACCGACCTCGTGAAGATGCAGGAGGATGCCGGTCTGCCGGACGTCACCGACGGCGAGATCCGCCGCCGCTCCTGGCACATGGATTTCCTCTATCAGCTCGGCGGCGTGACGCGCGACGACGCCAAGGTGACCGTGCAGTTCCACGGCGAGCATGGCGACATCCCCTTTGCCATGGACGGCCTGCGGATCACCGGCAAGATCAGCCTGACCAAGACCATCTTCGGCGAGGATTTCGCCTATCTCAAATCGGTGGCGCGGCGGGCGACGCCCAAGCTCACCTTGCCGTCGCCCAGCATGATCCACCGGCGCGGCGGCAAGATCTTCGAGGGCTCGCCTTATCAAGGCATCGACGAGCTCTTTGCGGACGTGGCGAAAGCCTATGCGGAGGAGATCGCGCGGCTCGGCCAGCTCGGCCTGACCTACCTTCAGCTCGACGACACCACCTTCGCCACGCTGTGCGATCCCGGCCAGCGCGCGGGGCTGTCGCAGGCCGGCGCCGACGGCGAGCGCATGCATCTGAAATACATCAAGCTGGTCAATGATTCGATCGCGGGCCGGCCGCCCGGGATGGCGGTGTGCACGCATAGCTGCCGCGGCAATTTCCGCTCGTCGTGGATCGCCGCGGGCGGCTACGACTTTTTGGCCGAAGCCCTCTTTAATGAACTCAAGGTGGACGGCTTCTTCCTCGAATACGACGACGAACGCTCGGGCGATTTCGCGCCGCTGCGGTTCCTGCCCAAGGGCAAGATGGTGGTGCTGGGATTGGTCACCACCAAGAAGGGCGCGTTGGAGAGCAAGGATGATTTGAAGCGGCGCATCGACCAGGCGGCCGAATACGCGCCCTTGGAGCAGCTCTGCCTCTCGCCGCAATGCGGCTTCTCCTCGACGGTCGAGGGCAACGACCTGACCATGGCGGAGCAGGCGGCCAAGCTGCGGCTGGTCGCCGAGACGGCACAGGAGGTCTGGGGCTAGGCGATGGAACGCTCCTTCAAGCACGAGGTCCAGTCGCTGCGGCTCGGCGCCGGCGATATCTTTCGCGGCGAGGGCATCCTCGCCGTCACCAAGGCGCTGCTGCAATCCGGCGTGAGCTATGTCGGGGGCTATCAAGGCGCGCCGGTGTCGCATCTGCTCGACGTGCTGGTCGACGCGCAGGACATCATGGCCGAGCTCGGCATCCATCTCGAGACCTGCACCAACGAGGCGGCGGCGGCGGCGATGCTCGGCGCCTCGATCGCCTATCCGCTGCGCGGCGCGGTCACCTGGAAATCCATCGTCGGCACCAATGTCGCCGCCGATGCGCTGTCGAACCTGGCGTCGCCCGGCGTGATGGGCGGCGCGCTCATCATCCTCGGCGAGGATTACGGCGAGGGCGCGAGCGTCATCCAGGAGCGCTCCTACGCCTACGCCCTGAAATGCACCATGCCGCTGCTCGACCCGCGGCCCGATCTGGCGGCGATCGTCAACGCGGTGGAGATGGGCTTCGAGCTGTCGGAATTCTCGCACGCGCCGGTGATGCTCGAATTGCGCATCCGCGCCTGCCACGTCACCGGCGAATTCGCCGCCAAGGATAATCGCCCGGGGCGCCATTCCGGCCTCAACCGCTTCGCCGAGCCGGCGCCGTTCAACTATGCACGGCTGTCGCATCCGCCGGTCACCTTCGCGCAGGAGAAGCGCAAGGTCGAGGAGCGCCTGCCGGCGGCGCGCGACTTCATCCGCGACCACAAGCTCAATGAATATTTCGCCGGCGATTTCGACGAAATCGGCATCGTCGTCATGGGCGGCCTCTACAACGTGCTGATGCGCGCGCTGCTGCGGCTGGGCCTGGCCGATCTCTACGGCGCCACGCGCATCCCGATCTATTGCCTCAACGCGGTCTATCCGCTGGTGCCGGAGGAGGTCCGCGAGTTCTGCGCCGGCAAACGCGCCGTGCTGGTGGTCGAGGAAGGCCACCCCGACTACATCGAGAGCCAGATCAACGTCGAGCTGCGGCGCGGCGACATCAACACGCGAATCTTCGGCAAGGGTGCGCTGCCGATGGCCGGCGAATACACCGCGGAGGTCATGCTGCAGGGCCTGGCGGCGTTCCTCGCCGAGACCAGGCCGGCGGGAATATCCGTCGAGCCCATCGTCGCGTCGGTGGCCGCGATCGTCGCGCGGCGTCGGGCCGCCGCGGAATCGATCGGCGCCCTGCCGCCGCGGCCGCCCAATTTCTGCACCGGCTGTCCCGAGCGCCCGGTGTTCAGCGCCATCAAGCTGATGGAGCGCGAGCTCGGCCCGACGCATATCTCGACCGATATCGGCTGCCATTCCTTCGCCACCTTCGCGCCCTTCAACCTCGGCAATTCCATCCTGGGCTACGGCATGAGCCTCGCCTCGGCGGCGGCGGTCGGCCCCAATTCGAAAAAGCGGCCGATCGCGGTGATGGGCGATGGCGGGTTTTGGCATAACGGCCTCATTACCGGCGTCGCCTCGAGCCTGTTCAACGAGGGCGACGGCGTGCTGATCGTCATGCAGAACGGCTACGCCTCGGCGACCGGCCTGCAATATGTGCCGTCGAGCGAAGGCCATCGCGACGGCGGCGTCACCGGCGTCGATATCGAGCGCACGCTGAAGGCGCTCGGCGTCAAATGGCTGCGCACCATCCGCAGCTACAGCGTCGCCACCATGGTGAAGACCCTGCGCGAGGCGATGCAGAGCACGGCCAAGGGCCTGAAAGTCATCATCGCCGACGGCGAATGTCAGCTCGCGCGCCAGCGCCGGGTGCGCGCCGACGATGCAAAACGCCTCGCCGCCGGCCAGCGCGTGGTGCGGGTTCGCTACGGAATCGACGACGCGATCTGCACCGGCGATCATTCCTGCATCCGCCTGTCGGGCTGCCCGTCGCTCACCGTCAAGCCCAACTCCGATCCGCTGCGCACCGATCCGGTGGCGACGGTGATCGAAAGCTGCGTCGGCTGCGGCTTGTGCGGCGAGGTGGCGCATGCCGCCGTGCTGTGTCCGTCCTTCTACCGCGCCGAGATCGTGCGCAACGCGGGGCCGTGGGAGCGCGCCATCGACGGCCTGCGCCGCTTTGTGCTGGCGCGGCTCGGCGCCGAGCGGGAGGCCGCATGAATCTCCCGCTCCGGCCGATCACCATCCTGATCGCGGCGCTGGGCGGCGAGGGCGGCGGCGTTCTCGCCAACTGGATCGTCGCCGCGGCGCAACGGCGCAATTTTCCGGCGCAGAGCACCTCGATCCCCGGCGTGGCGCAGCGCACCGGCGCCACCACCTATTACATCGAGATCCTGCCGGTTGATTCCGCCGCCTTGGGGGAACGCCGGCCGATCCTGGCGCTGATGCCGGGCCCGGGCGAGGTCGATGTGCTGCTCGCCAGCGAATTGGTCGAAGCCTCGCGCGCCGCCGCTGCCGGCTTCGTCACGCCCGACCGCACCACGCTGATCGCCGCGACCAGCCGCAGCTATCTCATGCCGGAAAAGACCGCGATGGCCGACGGCCGCATCGACAGCGTTGCTCTCGTCGAGCAGCTCCACCCGCATGCGCGGCACAGCCTCTTCCTCGACATGGAAAGCCTGGCGCGCGAAGCCGGCGCCTTCGTCAACGCGGTGATGCTGGGCGCGCTCGCCGGC
This sequence comes from Allostellaceae bacterium, assembly GCA_035648735.1. Taxonomy (GTDB): domain Bacteria; phylum Pseudomonadota; class Alphaproteobacteria; order ATCC43930; family CGMCC-115725; genus REEB95. Next base: position 4,839 of record DASRKX010000047.1, on the reverse strand, counting down.
AGCGCGGCGCTGCCGATCGCGGACGAGGATTTCGCAGCGGCGATCCGTGCCGAAGGCAAGGCGGCGGAGGCCAATCTGCGCGGCTTCCGCGCCGGAAGCGACGCGGCACGGGCGGCTGTGCCGGTCGATCTGGCCGATGCCGCCAAGCGCTGGCGCAAAGCGGCCGCTTCTCTCGAATCGCTCGAGGCGGAGGCGGCGAACCTGCCCGAGCCCGCGCGCGACATCGTCGTGGAAGGTCTGCGTCGCCTGGTCGATTACCAGGGCCTCGCCTATGCGGCGCGGTATCTCGCGCGGCTGGTGCCGATTGCGGCGGCCGATACGGATGCCGGTCTTAACGGCGTGCTATTGCGCGAAGCCGCGCGGCATCTGGCGCTGCGCATGTCCTTCGAGGACGTGATGCGCGTGGCCCAGGCCAAGATCGATCCGGCGCGGCTTGCGCGGATCCGCGCCGAGGTCGCGGCTCAGCCCGGCGAGAAGGTGCGCATCGTCGAATATTTCAAGCCCGGCATCGACGAGGTCTGCTCGGTCCTGCCGTCGTCGCTGGCGCGCCCGCTGCTGGCGCTCGCCGAGCGGCGCGGCTGGCTCGGCCGGGTCTATTGGGGCATGGAGATCGAGACCACCACGATCCTGGGCTATCTCCGCCTCAAGCTTCTCGCCGGCCTCCGCGCCTGGCGGCCGCGCAGCCATCGCTTCCGGGAAGAGCAGCGCGAGATCGAAGCCTGGCTCGCGGCGATTCGGACGGCCGCACGATTCGACGGCGCCTTGGCGCTGGAGATCGTCGAATGCGCGCGCCTCATCAAGGGCTATGGCGACACGCATAAACGCGGCACCGCCAATTACCGCGCCATCTTCGAGCGCATCATCCGCCCGGCGCTCGCCGGCCGCACCCCGCCGGCGCTGGCCGCCGACGGGATTGCCTCCGCGCGGATTGCGGCGCTGGCCGATCCCGACGGCGCGCGCCTTCATGCGGCGTTAACCGAAATCGACCGCCGCGTAACCATGTCGGCGGCGGCGGAGTAGGCGATATCACAGCAAAATCAGGCAGTTGCCTTAAAAAAGGCCACATTGCAGCCTAGTTACTTCTCCCTTCGCGAATAGCCGTGGCGTCACAGTGAGATAAACCGCTCCGTTAAAGTACGCGTAGGTAACGAAAAATGACGATGCCACGCTCGATTGCAACACCTGCTCCGGCCCCCGCGGGCCCGGACGCCTTCTTCGGCGCCGCCCCTGCCGCGCAAGCCCTTCTCGATCTCCTTCCCGTCGGCATCTATACCTGCGACCGCGACGGCCGCATCGAAAGCTTTAACCGCCGCGCCGCGGCGCTGTGGGGCCGCGAGCCCAAGCTGCGCGATCCGGCGGAGCTATTCTGCGGCTCGCACCAGATTTACCGGCTCGACGGCGTGGCGGTACCGCGCGCCGAAATACCGATGGCCGAGGTGCTGCGCACCGGCATCGCCGCCGCCGATGTCGAGGCGATCGTCGAGCGGCCGGACGGCGCGCGCTTTGTGGCGCTGGTCAACATCACGCCGCTGCGCGACGCGGACGGCAATGTCATCGGCGCGGTCAATTGCTTCCAGGACATCACCGAGCAGAAGCAGGCGCAGGACATGCTGCGCCAAGCCGAGCGCCATTGGCGCGAGCTGCTCGAAGCCATGCCGGTGGCGATCTACACCACCGACGCCGAAGGGCGCATCACCTTCTACAATCAGGCGGCGGTCGCCATGTCGGGCCGCCGGCCCGAGCTCGGCACCGACCAATGGTGCGTTACCTGGAAGCTCTACTGGCCCGACGGCCGGTCGCTGCCGCACGACCAATGCCCGATGGCGATCGCGCTGACCCAGGGCCGCCCGATCAACGGCGGCGTCGAGGCGGTGGCCGAGCGGCCGGACGGCACGCGCATCCCCTTCATCCCCTATCCGACGCCGCTGCGCGATGCCGCGGGCAAGGTGACCGGCGCGATCAACATGCTGGTCGACATCTCCGACCGCAAGCGGGCCGAGGCGCGCCAGAAGTCGCTGCTCGACGAGCTCAATCATCGGGTCAAGAACACGCTGGCGACGGTGCAATCGCTCGCGGCGCAGACCATGCGCGGCGACCGCGACCGCGACGAGCAGCGCGAGGCGTTCGAGGAGCGTCTCCTGGCGCTCAGCCGGGTGCACAATCAATTGGCGCGCGAGCAATGGGAATCGGCCGATCTCGGCCGCATCGTCCATGACATCGTGGCGCCCTTCGGCCAGGAACGGGTGAGCGTCGACGGCGCTTCGACCAAGCTCGCTTCGGTGGCGGCGCTGCCGCTGGCCATGGTGCTGCACGAGCTCGCCACCAACGCCGCCAAATTCGGCGCGCTCTCGGCGCCCGAGGGCAGGCTGGCGCTCGGCTGGAAGATCGAGCGCGTCAACGGCGCGCGGCGCCTGAGGATCGACTGGCGGGAATCCGGCGGCCCCGAAGTGCAGCCGCCGGTCTATCGCGGTTTCGGCAGCCGGCTGCTCGAACGCAGCGTCGGCCAGGAATTGCGCGGCTCGGCGCAACTCGATTTCGACCCCGCCGGCCTGCGCTGTCGCCTCGAAATCCCGCTGCACGCCGCGGATGCATGACCGCCGCCGCCGTCACCGCGGCTGAGCCCGGCCGTCGTCTCGCCGGGCTCACCGTTCTCATCGTCGAGGACGAGAGCATCATCTCGTTCCTGGTCGAGGACATGCTGAAGGATATCGGCTGCACCACGGTGCTGCATGCGAGCGGCGTCGCCGAGGCGCTGGCGCTCTTGGCGGCGCAGCCGCCCGATGCCGCCGTGCTCGACGTCAATCTGGCGGGCGAGATGGTCTTCCCCGTCGCCGAGCGGCTGCAAGCGTCGGGCATCCCCTTCATCTTCACCACCGGCTACGGCCTGAAGGGCATGCCGCCCAACTGGGCGCTGCTGCCGGTCGTCCAGAAACCCTTCAAGCGCGAGACCCTGACCGCCGCGCTGGCGAGCGCCGTCGGCCGCTAGCGGGGGGCCGACCCAGGAACCGGGGCCCGCGCCGCCGCCTTTTCGCGGCCCCAGCCCGATTAATTTCGCCGCCGGGGTGCCGGGCGGCGCTCCCGCCCAAGCCGTTAAAACCCGCTTAACCAGGGGCTGCCACACTCGATCCCGTGCAGCCCATCGAAGCCATGGTTCCGCCGGCCGGAAGCCTTCCCCCTTGCGACGATCGCATCGCCGGGTTCTACCGCTATTGGCAGAGCATCCGGCCGATGCCGACCGCCTTGCCGGGGCGCCAGCATTTCGCGCCCGAAGCCGCGCGGGAATTTCTTGCCGGGACTTATCTGCTCGACGTGCATCGCGACCCGCTGCGGTTCCGCGTGCGGCTGATCGGCACCGAGCTTGTCAGCTTCATGGATCACGATCCGACCGGCGAATGGCTGGGCGAGAAATTCCGCCCCGATTTCTACAACGAGCCGACCTATGCGCATTATCGCGCCAGCGCGGAACAGCGCCTGGTCTGCTACCACAAGGGACTCCCCGTCGCCCATCTGGCCGGGCACTTCGTCCAGGCCGAGCGGCTGCTTCTCCCCATGGCGCGGGACGGCCGGACCGTCGATATGGTGCTGGGCTTCGCGGTCCATCATTCGCCGCTGGCTTGCGGCGCGGAGCCGGCGGCAGCAATCGGCGCCGCCCCGGATTTTCGCGGTGGCTCATGCTGATGCAGCGGAACGACAGCGTGAATTCGGCCGCCGCCCTCGACGACGCCCGGCTCAAGAGCCTTTACAATTACTGGCTCGACAAGCGCGGCACGCGTCCCATGCCGGCACGCGCCGATATCGACCCGCTCCAGCTGCCGCCCGCGGTATGGCCCTGCACCATGATCCTCGAAGTCGTGCACGCGGACGGCACCATCCGCTTCCGCTATCGCCGGGTCGGCGAGGTGTTCTGGCGCGCAACCGGCCGCGAGCCGACCGGCAAGTTCCTCGACGAATCGGTGCCCGATATCGCCGGTTACCGGCAATATGTCGTCGGCCTCTATCTCGAAATGGTCGAGAAGCGCCGGCCGCTCTATACCGAGAACTTCTTCATCGTCAGCGGCAAGACATTGCCGATGCAGGTGAAGCGCGTCAGCCTGCCGCTGTCGAGCGACGGCGGCGCCACCGTCGACATGGTGCTGGCCGGCCACGTCTTCGACCAGGAGGGCGCCGAGCGCAACTGGGCGCTGTCGCGCGTCAACCGGATGAAGGAAGGCGCGCGCTTTTTTCTCGACGGCGATGAAAAATCTTAGCCTGATCGGCCTCGTCCTGGCCGCGGCGGCGGTCGCGCTGTTGCCCCATTCGGCGCCCGCGCTGGCCCAGGCTTCGGGCGCGGCCAATGCGGGCGGCAACACCGGCGTCACCGTCGGCGGAATCGGCGCCAATGCCGGAACCGGCGGCCTGGTCGGCGGTTTCGGGGGCGGCTTGGGCGGCCCGGCATCGACCTTCGGCAACGGCTTCTATGGCAAAGGCGGCGGCGCCGGCGGCGCCGCCCGCACCGGCAGCGGCGTCGGCATCGGCAGCAACAGCACGACGAGCGCCACCGGCATCGGCGGTAATGCGGGCGGCAATGCCGGGATCAACCCGCCGACGGATGTCGGCGCGCGCTAGCGCGTCAAGCTACCCCGCCTTGGACATTGGCAGGTGAACTTGCCATTGCACGGCCTCGAATTTCTGTATGTCGGAGAGAAACCGCAGGCCGCCGCCATCGACAAAGACCTGGCAGCGGAAGCGATACCACACGCCCTCCAGAACGAAGATGCCGTCATAGGTGCTGGCTTCGCCGCCGTCGTTCTCGGCGGCAAAATGGACGCGCCGGGGAATGATCCGCGCGATATCGGAAAG
>DASRKX010000046.1:0-17568 GCA_035648735.1 Allostellaceae bacterium | reverse complement strand
CTACACCACCCCCGAACTGACCTTCCAATTCCATTACTTCGGCATGCGCAAGATGCACATGGCGATGCGCGCCAATGCGCTGGTGGTGTTCCCCGGCGGCTTCGGCACCTTCGACGAGCTGTTCGAGATCCTGACGCTGGTACAGACCGGCAAGACAGCGGCGATCCCGATCGTGCTCTTCGGCGAAAGCTATTGGCGCAAGATGATCAATTTCGACGCCTTGGTCGAGGAGGGCGTCATCGCGCGCGACGATCTGGCGCATTTCGAATTTTCGGACAGCGCCGAGGACACCTGGCAGAAGCTGGTGCGCAAGGGCCTGACGGCGCATTCGCCGCCGGAATCGGTTCAACCCGGCGGCACGCGGTAGAGCGTCACGCCGGGCGCGCCGACCAGCAGTTTCTTCAGCACCGGTGCCGGCAAGAGACTTGCGAGGCCGGTCGCGGCGACGATCCGGCCCATCAGGCGTGGGCGCGGCGCGTCATGCTCGAGCGCGATCCAATCCGCGCGCGGCGCATAGCCCGTCATGTCGTCGTTGCAGCGGAAGCTTGCCCGGCAGGCGGCGAACGCGTCGGGATTGTAGAGATAGAGCGCGCCCGGCTGGGGCGAAGCGTCCTTGACGCGGCCGGCGGCGCCGTCGATGCGGAGCAGCAACCCGGCGCGGCGCGCGGTCTGCGGATCGGCATAGATCGTCTCGTTATGCGACGCGGCGAGGCGCGCCAATTGGCGTTCGCCATAGCGCGGATCGATGTTCTCGACCGAGAGGCAGGCGAAATCCCCGCCGAGCAGCGCCAGCACGATGGCGGCGCCGACGAGGCGGCGGCGGTCGTCCCACAACGCCACCAGCCAATAGCCGACGAAGACGGACGCGATCCAGGCGGTGACGAGGTAGTAGCGCGGCGAGATATAGAGAATCTCGGCGTTGAGGCCGATGAACAGCACCCACACGACAAAGAGCAGCGCCAGGAAGCGCAGCACGCGCGCCTGATCGCAGCCGAGATTATTTTTACGGAGTGTCGCCGCCATCGCCGGCACCGCCGCCCAGAACAGCAACGCGTATTTCTGCGTCACCAGCAGCACCAGGATCGGGTCGAGCCAGACGCTGACCGAGAGATTTCCCTCGAGATCGAACAGCGCGCCGCTGGCATGGACGCGCGCGACGTCGGCGGCACGATCGACGTGATCGTGGTGGGCGTCGATGTGGAAGCGATAGAGCGGATCGCCGGCAAAATGCCAGAGATAGGCCATATCGAGCGCCACGATAGCGAGGAATCCGACGGCCATCAGCCAGTAAAGCCGGCGCGGCAGCAGCGGCCGGAAGAGAAAGGTGACGCCCCAGGCGACCAGCAGCGCCAGCGTGGTCTCGCGGGTGAGAAAGCCGAGCCCCGCGGCGATTCCGGCGACGATGAGGCGCGGGCCGGCATGCGCCGGATCGTCCCCGGCACCCAGGAACAACCACGCCGCGAGCGCGATGAAGAACAGCTCGGCGACGTCGGTGTTCACGTAAGTGGCGCCGACCACGAACATCGGGACGGTGGCGGCGATGAAGCTGGCGGTAAGCGCCATCGCGTCGCCGAAATAGCGGCGCAGGCAGAAAAAATTCACCGCCAGGAAAGCCACGAGATAGACGACGTTGACCAGCGCCAACGCGAATTCGCTGATTCCAAGCAGGCGGAAGCTCAGCGCGATCGGCAGCACGATGGTATGCCGCAGCGTCCAATGCGAATCGCCGACATAGGGGAAGTGCTCGAGCCAGCCGAAGCCGCCCTCGGCATAGGCCTGGTCGTCGCTGCCTTGGTAGCCGACCCAGAAGAGAGCAAGCTCGACCGCCAGCAAGAGGATGAGCAGCCCGAGCGCCACGGCGAAGCGCGAATCAAAGCGCCGTGCCAGCGCGGGACTGGCGATCGCCATGCGCTCAGCCGGCCTGGACGAGACGTTCAGGCGCGCCGCTTTGGGCGGGCGCGGAATCCGCCGCCGGCATCTCGTCCGCTTCGGCGCGACAGGTCGGCGGATGCTGCAGATAGGCGAGACGCTTCACCTCGCGCCGGCCGCGCGTCACGGTGTCGAGAATGAGGCCGCTGGCGAAGCTCAGCGACGCCAGCAGCATGAGAGCCGCCGACAGGATGGCGGTGGGAAAACGCGGCACCAGCCCGGTGCGCAGGAATTCCAGCACGACGGGCAGGCCCAGCGCCAGGGAAGCGAACGCCATCGCGGCGGCGGCGACGCCGAAGAAGAAAAGCGGTCGCTCCTCCTTCACCAGGATGAGGATGGTCCGCAGGATGCGCAGCCCGTCGCGGTAGGTCGAAAGCTTGCTGACGGAGCCCGGCGGACGCTCCTTGTAGGCGGTCGGCGCCTCGTCGATCGGCGTGTTCAACTGCAACGCGTGCACCGTCAGCTCGGTCTCGATCTCGAAGCCGGTGGCGAGGCAGGGAAAGCTTTTGACGAAGCGCCGGGAGAAGACGCGATAGCCCGACAGCATGTCGCTGACGCCCTTGCGGAAGAAGCGCCGCACCAGCGCGGTGAGCAGCCAGTTTCCGAAGCGGTGACCGCGGCGATAGGCAGCTTCGTGCGCGCCGAGGCGGCAACCGGTCACCATGTCGCAGGGACCGTCGAGCAGGCGGCGGATCATGCGCGGCGCCGCGAGTGCGTCATAGGTGTCGTCGCCGTCGACCAGCACGTAGATGTCGGCCTCGACGTCGGCAAACATGCGGCGCACCACGTGGCCCTTGCCCTGGCGCGTCTCGTGCCGGGCGATGGCGCCGGCTTCGCGCGCGGCGCGGGCCGTGCCGTCGGTCGAATTGTTGTCGTAGACGTAGATCCGCGCATTCGGCAGCGCGGCGCGGAAATCGCGCACGGTCTTGCCGATGGTGCTCTCTTCGTTGAACGCGGGGATCAGCACCGCGACCCGGAATTCGTCGTCCGCCGCCTTTGCCATGGATAGGGTTTACGGCGGCAGGTTCTAACGACGAGGAAAGAAAGCCTCGAATGCCCCGTAATTTTTACGGGACGATTTTTAGGCGGCAAGCGCCGCATGGTTAAAAATCCCTCAACGAAAGAAGCCGCCCCGAGGGGGCGGCTTCGATCGTCGTGGCGGAGATCTCCGCGGTCAGGCGGCCATGCGGTCCTTCCGGGCGCGGGCCGGCAGGAGCCGGAAGCCGCGGGCGCGGAGCTGGAACCCGGCGAGGCCGAGGAGACCGGCGCCGAAGACGAGCCAGGTCGGAGGCTCGGGCACGGCGCTCGAGGACGGGCCGTAGCCGAAGAGCAGGCTGGTCTGGAAGCCGGCGAAGTCGGAGGTGCCGAAGGTCAAATCCGCGGTGACGGTGAAGGCGCCGGCGTTCGGATCGACGCCGAGGTCGAAGTTCTGCGCCGCGAAGTTCGTCAGGGCGTTCGACAGGCTGGTGCCGCTGACCGTGTCGGTCGTGCCGTTGAAGCTGTCGCTGATGAACAACGTCACGTTGCCGAAGCTGCTGTTGGTGGTCGAGAAGCCGGACGCACCTAGGAGGGACACGATCACGTGCCGGCCCGCCGCATCCGTCCCGGTGTCGCCGAAGGTCAGCCCCGAGGTGTAGGTGTGCGGCGTGACGTTGCCGGCGTTCGAGGCGGTGCTCAGCAGGCCCGAGGCGATGACTTGCGCGCCCGGATGATTGAAGGCCGTGCTCGCCATCGGGTTGGCCGCGTAGAAGCCGGCCGTCAGACCCGTCGGGTTGAGGTTGCCCAGCGTGTAGGAATTCGCCGGCGGCGGGTTGCCCTGGTTGAACGGGACGAGCAGGGCCGTCGAAGTCACCGGCTGGGCGAAGGTGGTCTGGCTCAACGACGACCCCGGGCTGCCGACCTGGGCCGTGCCGTTGGCCGTGATCGAGGGCAGGCCGCCATTGCCGGAGGTCAGCGTGGTGGCGTTGCTCGCGGCTTGGCCCGAAGCGCCGTTGCCGAAGGCGGAAGCGATCGCGGTGTTTTGCGTCGCCGTCGCATTGGCGGTGGAGCTGACGTTGCCGCCGAGATTGATCGCGCTCGAATTCGAGGTCGCGGTGCCGCCCATGCCGCCCGGAGTCCCCGGGAGGCCGCCGGTGGCGTTCGATTGCGCCAGCGCGGTGAAGCCGAGGCCGCTGGTCGAGGTGGCATCGGCCGTCGCATTGGCGTTGCCGCCATTGCCGCCGGTGCCGCCGCCGGTCGCGTTGCCGCCATTGCCGCCGAAGGCGTTGGCATAGGAGCTGACATTGCCGCTGTCGGTCAGGTTGGTCGTGGCATTGCCGTTGCCGCCATTGCCGCCGTTGCCGGTGCCCGAAGCGTTGCCGCCATTGCCGCCGAAGGCATAGGTCGCCGCCGAGGGAATGCTGACCGAGGTGGTGTTGACGTTGCCGTTGAGGCCGTTGCCGCCATTGGCCGGGCCGGTGCCGTTGGCGCCGTTGCCGCCGATCTGGGTCGTGGTGGTGGAGGCGCCCGTGCCGGCCGAGTGCAGCGTCACGTCGTATTGGCTGTTGCTGCCCACGGTATCGACGCTGCGGGTGAAGTAGAAGTCGCTGCTGGTCGTCAGGTTCGCGGTCGAGAAATCGCCGGTGAGCAGGCCCAGCGGAGTCTGGATGAGGTTGAACACCTCGCCGTTGCTGACGCCGGCCGCGCCCGGGTTGAGGGCGAGGTCGAGCGTGCCGCCCTGGAGCTGGACGTTCTGTGCGTTGATGGCGTCGTATTGCGAGCCGCGCGCCGCGCCGAGCAGATCCATGTTCAGCGTGTTGTTGTTGCCGAAGATCATGGTGCCGGTGCTGGTGATGAGCGCGGTGGTGCCGGTGCCGGGCGAAGCGCCGGGCGAGAAGCTGCTGATGCCGGGGGCCGCGTTGTTGAAGTTGACGGTGCCGGCATAGCTGCCCGTGCCCGAGACGGCGCCGGTCAGGTTGATCGTGCCGGAGCCGGCCGGGTCGCCGCCGCTGATGACGGAGCTGCCCTGGTTGAAGACCGTGCCGTTGACGGTGCCCGTGCCGTTGAGCACACCGGCCATAAGATTGGTCAGGGCCTGGGTCCAGGTGCCGTCGACCACGGTCGTGCTGGTCGCGCCGGTCTGGGTATAGGTGCCCGTGCCGTTGAGGACCGCGCCGGACTGGATCGTGACATTGCCGCCGGCCGAGTTGTTGAACGCGCCGTTGTTGGTGATCGCGCCGCCGCCGGTCAGGTTGGTGAGGGTACCGCCGGTGTTCGCGATCGTGCTGGTGGCGTCGTTGCTGATGGTGGCGCCGGTCTGGTTGTTGAGCGTGCCGGTGTTGCTGAGCGTCGCCACGTTCTGGTTGACGATCTGAGCGCTATTCTCGTTGGTGAACATGCCGTCGTTCTCAAGCGTCGAGGCATCGTTGGTGATGGTGGCGCTGGCGCCGTTGTTGTCCACCGTGCCGAGCGCGAAGTTCTTCAAGGTCGCGCCAACCTCGTTGAGGATCGCGCCGAAATTGTTAAGCACGCCGCCACCATGGACGTGCAACAGGGCGTTGGCGCCGGTGTTGGTGATGCCGCCCGAGGATGCGGCGTTGGTCAAGGTGCCGCCGCTGCTGACGTTGAAGTGAGCGGTGCCCGCGCCGGTGCCATCGTTGGTGATGGTGGCGCCGGTCTGGTTGGTCAGCGTCGCGCCGGCGCCGCTGGTGGCGAAGGTGGTTGTGCCCGTGGTGCCGCCGAGGTTCTGGATCTGGGCGCTGTTCTCGTTGGTGACGCCGCCTTCGTTGGTGAAGGAAGCCTGGTTCTGGTTGACGAGCTTGGTGCCCACGCCGGTGTTGTCGAACGTGCCGGTCGCGCTGTTGTCGTAGGTCGAGCCCGAACCCGAGTTGGTGACGGTCGAGCCGCCGCTGTTGGTGAACGGGCCGTTGTTGGTGACCGAGGACGGGTCGTTGGAGAACTGGGCGCCGTTGGTGTTGTTGAACGCGCCGTTGAGGACGACGGTGCCGCCGTTCTGGTTCTTGAACAGGGCGTTGGCGCCGTTGTTGTTGACGGTCGAGCCGGCCTGGGTCGTGAAGGTGGCGTTGTTGTTGTCGATCTCGGTCAGGGAGGCGCCGGTGCCGTCGTTGGTCACCAGGCCGCCGGTCTGATTGGTGAAGGTCGCGCCGGTCGTGTTGTTGACCGTGCCGCCGTTCTGGTTGGTCAGCATGCCGCTGGTGTTGAGCGCGGCGCCGTTCGCGTTGTTCAGCGTGCTGGCGTCGTTGGTGACGGTGCCGCTGTTGGCGAGCGTCGAGCCCGTGCCGGTGTTGTTGATGGTGGCGCCCGCGGTGTTGCTCAGCGTGCCGGCGTTGGTGAACATCGCCGCGAACTGGTTCCACAGGGTGGTGCCCACGCCGGTGTTGGTGACCGTTCCAGCGGCGTTGTTGTTGAAGTTGGTGCCGCTGTTCTGGTTGGTCAGCGTGGCGCCGTTCTGGTTGGTGATGCCGCCGTTGTTGCTCACGGTACCGCCGAGCTCGTTGAAGAAATTCGTGCCCGAGCCGGTATTGTTGATCGCCGCCGCCGCAGTGTTGTTGTTGATCAGCGTCGCGCCGCTGTTGGTGAGGGTGGCGCCGCTCCGGTTGAGGATGGTGCCGGTCGCGTTGTTGGCCAGCGTTGCGCCCGAAGTGTTGTTGAACGCAGCGCTGTTCTCGTTGGTGATCGCGCCCTCGTTGGTCATCGCGGCGCTGTTCTGGTTGTTGAAGGTCGTGCCGCTGCCGGTGTTGTCGAGCGTGCCGGTCGCATTGTTGTTGAAATTGGTGCCGGTGCCGGTGTTGGTGATGCCAGCGCCGTTCTCGTTGGTCAGGCCGCCGTTGTTGGCGACGGTGGCGCCGCCGCTGTTGGTCAGCGTCGCACTGGCGCCGGTGTTGTCGATGCCCGCGACCGCGGTATTGTTGTTGGTCAGCAGCGTGCCCGCGCCGTCGTTGGTGAAGGCACCGCTGTTGCTGATCGTGCCGGTGGTGCTGTTGGTGAGCTGGCCGCCGCTCAAATTGTTGAACGAGGCGCCGGAATTGTTGGTGATCGCGCCGTCGTTGGCGAGCGCCGCCTGATGCTGGTTGTTGAATGTGCCGCTGTTGGCGATCGAGCCGGTCGTCGCGTTATTGAGATTGGTGCCCGAACCGTCGCTGGTGAAGGTGCCGCCCGCCAAATTGTCGAGGGTGCCGGCATTGGCGAAAGTCGCCGCCAGCTGGTTGAAGAAGCTCGCGCCGCTCTCGTTGGTGACGTTGCTGCCGGAATTGTTGGTCAACGTGGCGCTGTTCTGGTTGTTGAACGTGCCGCTGTTGTCGATGCCGATCGCGGCACTGCTCGAATTGGTGATCGCGCTGCCCGTGCCGTCGTTGGTGAAGGTGCCGGCGTTGCCGATCGTGCCGGCGCCGTTGTTGGCGATGGTGGCGCCGTTCAGGTTCTTGAACGTGCTGCCCGCCAGGTTGCTGATCGCGCCGGAATTGGTGATGGTGCTGCCGGCATCTTCCGAGGTGAAGGTCGCGCCGGTGTCGTTGTGGATGGTGCTGCCGGCCGCGTTGCCGATCGTGCCGCCGTTCTGGTTGAGGAACAGCGCCGTGGCGCCGGTGTTGTCGATGCCGACCGCCGCCGTGCTGGTGTTGTTGAGCGCGGCGCCGTTCGAATTGATGAAGGTGCCGGTGTTGCTGAGGACCGCGGTGCCGGCGTTGTTGAATTGCGACGCGGTGGTGCCGCTGCCCTGGTTGGTGAAGGTGCCGCTGTTGCTGACGCTGCTGTCGTCGTTGTTGTTAAAATGCGCGCCGCCCTGATTGTAGAACTGGCCGGAATTGCCGAGGCTCGCCGTATTGGCGCCGTTGTGGCTCTGCGTGAAGGTGGCGTTGCCCTGATTATACATCTGGGCGGAATTGGTCACCGTGCCGCCCTGGTTGTTGAGCTGCGTGCCGCTGCCCTGGTTGTAGAGCTGGGTCCCGGCGCCGGTGTTGTCGAGGCTACCGGTATTGTTCAGGTGGCCGCCGCCCTGGTTGTAGAGCTGGGCGCCGCCATTGTTGTTGAGCGTGCCATCGTTGGCGAGCGTGCTGCCGGCGGTGAGGTTGTAGAACTGCGCCGAGCTGCCGCTGTTGTTGAGGGTCGAAGTGGCGTCGTTATGAACCAGCGCCGCCAGCATGTTGAAGAACGAGCCGTTGTTGGTGAGCGCCGCGCCGGTGGTGTTCTGGATCTGAGTACCGGCGTTCATGTTGATGACCGCGCCGGTCGCGTCGTTGGTGAACTGGGTGCCGGCGCCGGAATTGGTGAACAGCGCGCCCATCATATTCTGGACGGTGCCGGTGAGATTATGGAAGAAGGCGCCGAGCGTGTTCGAGATACTCGTGCCGATGCCGGAATTGGACAGACTCCCGGTGTTGTTGATGGTCGCGCCGGCGGTGCCGTCCGCGGTGATCGCGCCCTGGTTGATGTTGTTGAGCGTGCCGTTGTTCTGCAGCGTGCTGCCGTCATGGACGGAGATCGCGCCGTTGGTGGCGCTCGGGGTGTTCTGGCCGTCGTTGTTGAGCGTCGCGCCGGCGTCGTTGGTGAAGGTGGTGCTGGGCACGCCGCCGATGTCGATGGCACCCTGGTTCAGGTAGGTCGTCGGCGAAAGATTCTCGTCGTTGCTGCCGGTGGCGGGCGTGATCGTGGTGCCGGCCGGGTTCGGGTTCGGCGCGATTTGCGCCGCCATCGCCCAGGATTGCACCCCGGCAAGGAGTGCGACCGCGGCAACGGTGCGCAACGCGATGATCTTGACCTGAACCTGCTTCATAACGTTCTCCAACCTGGCTGCGGCTGACCGCGATCCGCCCGGAATGGGCTGAACCGCGGCCGCCGAGTGACCGAGAGAACTGTCGAGAGGTTGGAACCCGGGCGCCGCGGCCGGACTGGCCGTAGGACGCGGACCCCGTGGGAGGCCGGGGTGAGAGACTGCGGAAACCGATCCGCGGGCCTCGGGACTTCCTTCCTGATCGACAGACCTGTTCGGTCTTTTTCTTCGATGGTGAAGTTATTTTCAGGTTGAGTCGAAAGCAACTCAAAGTATTGGTTAATTTATGGAAAAGTGTAGTTAAAACGCATACTTATGGTTAACTTAACCATGACTTGGACTATACTTAAGAAAGTGATAACAATTTTTCAGGCCCGCGCGGTGTCGCGCGCGCTATAGAGCGGCGATGGATCTGATCGTCGATCGCGGCGGGACAGCGGAATGGGGGATGCGGCGACTGCGCTGCGCCCTCGGCCGAAGCGGCGTCAGCGCCGCGAAGCGCGAGGGCGATGGCGCCACGCCGGTGGGATCCTTCCTCATGCGCCGCCTGCTCTATCGGCCGGACCGTGTCGCGGCACCGCCGACGCGCCTGGGCGTTTCCGCCATCGCGCTCGATTCCGGCTGGTGCGACGCGCCGGCCGATCCGGCCTATAACCGGCCGGTGAAGCTGCCCTATGCCGCCTCGACCGAGGCACTGTGGCGCGACGATGCGCTTTACGACCTCATCGTGCCGCTGAGCTACAACGACGATCCACCCAAGCCCGGCCTGGGCAGTGCGATTTTCCTGCATGTGGCGCGGCCCGATTACGGCCCGACCGAGGGCTGCGTGGCGCTGGCGCGCGCGGATTTGCTGGCGATCCTCGCCGATTCCGATGCCGCTTCGCGCGTGGTGGTGAAGCCTTAGCCGGGGCGCGCGCCGAAGATCGCGGTGCCAATTCGCACCAGCGTGGCGCCTTCCGCGATCGCAATCTCGAAATCGGCGCTCATGCCCATGCTGAGATCGGCGAGGCCATGGCGCCGGGCGAGGGCGGCGAGGGCGGCGAAATGCGGCCGGGGATCGACGGCGACCGGCGGGATGCACATGAGGCCGGCAATCGGGAGATGCCAGCTTTTCAGACATAAAGCGATGAAGGCATCGGCCTCCGCCGGATCGACGCCCGCCTTTTGCGGCTCCCGGCCGATATTGACCTGGATCAGGCAGGACGGGCGACGGCCGGTTTCCGCCATGGCGCGGGCCAGCGCCTCGGCCAGCCGCGGCCGGTCGACCGTCTCGATGGCATCGAACAGCCGGACCGCGTCCTGCGCCTTGTTGGTCTGCAGCGGACCGACCAGATGGAGACGCAGCTCGGGCCATTTCGCCTGCAGCGGCGGGTATTTCGCCTGCGCTTCCTGGACCCGGTTCTCGCCGAAAAGCCGCTGCCCCGCCGCCAGCGCGGCCTCGACCGCGGCAGCCGGCTGAGTTTTGGCGATCGCCACCAGCTCGACCGCCGCCGGCTCGCGGCCGGCCCGGCGCGAAGCATCGGCGATGCGGGCGCGGGTCGTGCCCAGCCCGGCGGCGATCAGGGCCGCGATGTCTTTGGGCGCCACGCCAGATCTCCCGGAAACCGCGAAGGTCGTTGTCAATCAGGAGTATAGCGACCCCCGGGCGCTTCGGTATAAGATCGGGGCCTGCCCGGGTTATGCTGGTCCCCGGGAGACCCCGAGGAGCCGTTTGATGTCGGTGAGAGCCGGATTCCTGTGCGTTGGCGCCGCCCTGTTGCTGGCGGGCTGCGGCTTGTTCGACAGCAGCCGCTGGAACGGCAACGACCCCGATGCGGTGCGGCGCGCCGAGGATCCGTACCACACCGATCCCAAATACATGAACCCGGACGCGTACAATCCGCGCGCGCGCAACGATGATTCCGGCGGCATCATCTCGCTGATGTTCAGCGGCGACAGGAACGCGAATGCCGGCGGCGGCGGCGGTCCGGGTATCGGCGTCAATTCCTATCTCTGGCACGCGACGCTCGACACGGTTTCCTTCATGCCGCTGGCTTCGGCCGATCCCTTCGGCGGCGTCGTCATCACCGATTGGTACAGCCCGCCCGATACGCCGAATGAGCGCTTCAAGGTCAACATTTTCATCCTCGGCCGCGAGCTCCGCGCCGACGGCGTGCGCGCCAGCGTGTTCCGCCAAAAGCACGAGGCCAACGGCCAATGGGTCGACGCCGCGGTCGACAAGAACACCGGCACCGATCTTGAGAATGCGATCCTTTCCCGCGCCCGGCAGATGCGCCTGAGCACCGCCGCCGCGAAGTAGCGGCGGCTTCGCGGGCGGGAGGCTAAGCGCGATAGCATGGCGCGATACAACGCCAAGGCGGCCGAAGAGAAGTGGCAGAATATCTGGCGCGAGCGCCGCTGCTTCGACGTCGAGACCGATCCCCAACGTCCGAAATATTACGTGCTCGAGATGTTTCCCTATCCGTCGGGAAAGCTCCATGTCGGGCATGTGCGCAACTACACGATGGGCGACGTCGTCGCGCGCTACAAGCGCGCGCAGGGCTTCAACGTCCTGCACCCGATGGGCTGGGACGCCTTCGGCCTGCCGGCCGAGAACGCGGCGATCGCCGGGAAAGTCCACCCGAAGGAATGGACGCTGTCCAACATCGACACCATGCGCGCCCAGTTGAAGCGCATGGGCCTCGCCTATGACTGGCGGCGCGAGATCGCCACCTGCCATCCGGATTACTACCGCCACGAACAGAAGATGTTTCTCGACTTCCTCAAGGCGGGCTTGGCCTACCGCAAGGAATCCTGGGTCAATTGGGATCCGGTCGAGAACACCGTGCTGGCGAACGAGCAGGTGATCGACGGTCGCGGCTGGCGCTCGGGCGCCGCCGTCGAAAAGCGCCTGCTGTCGCAATGGTTCCTCAAGATCACCGAATTCGCCGAGGAACTGGTGGTATCGCTGAAGACGCTCGAGCGCTGGCCCGAGCGCGTCAAGCTGATGCAGGAGAATTGGATCGGCCGGTCGGAGGGTGCCCGCGTTTTCTTCGCGCTCAAGGGCCGCCGCGAAAAGCTCGAGATCTTCACCACGCGGCCGGACACGCTCTTCGGCGCTGCTTTTTGCGCGATCGCGCCGAGCCACAAGCTGGCCGAGCAGATCGCATCGCGCGATCCCAAGCTTGCCGCCTTCATCGCCGAGTGCAACCAGATGGGCACCAGCGAGGCGGCGATCGAGACCGCGGAAAAGCGGGGCTACGACACCGGAATCAAGGCGATCCACCCCTTCGACCCCGCGATAGAATTGCCGGTCTATGTCGCCAATTTCGTGCTGATGGAGTACGGCGCCGGCGCCATCTTCGGCTGCCCGGCGCATGACCAGCGCGATCTCGATTTCGCGCGCAAATACCATCTGCCGGTGACGCCGGTGGTGCTGCCGCCCGGCCAGGACCGGGCGCATTTCCAGATCGCGCTGGAAGCCTATACCGAGACGCAGGGCACGCTGATCAATTCGCGGTTCCTCGACGGCCTCGACGTGGCCCACGCGAAGCGCGCCGCCATCAAGCGGATCGAGGAATTGCAGGCGGGCGAGGGCACCATCGCCTGGCGCCTGCGCGATTGGGGCGTATCGCGCCAGCGCTACTGGGGCTGCCCGATTCCGGTGATCCACTGCGCGAAATGCGGGATCGTGCCGGTGCCGGAAAAGGATTTGCCGGTGACGCTGCCCGACGACGTCACCTTCGACCAGCCGGGCAACCCGCTCGACCGCCATCCGACCTGGAAGCACGTCGCCTGTCCGCAGTGCGGATGCCCGGCCCTGCGCGAGACCGATACCTTCGACACCTTTTTCGAAAGCTCCTGGTATTTCGCGCGGTTTTGCTCGCCGCGCGCGGCCCATGCCTTCGAGCGTCGGGACGTCGATTACTGGCTGCCGGTCGATCAATATATCGGCGGCATCGAGCACGCCGTTCTGCATCTGCTCTATTCGCGCTTCTTCACCCGCGCGCTTGAGCGCTGCGGCTATCTCGCGATCACCGAGCCCTTCGCCGGCCTCTTCACCCAGGGCATGGTGTGTCACGAGACCTATCAGGACACGGCCGGCAACTGGCTCTTTCCCGAGGAAGTCCAGCGCGACGACAAGGGCCGATTGCACGACGCGCAAGGCGGTCCGGTGACCGCCGGGCGTCTCGAAAAGATGTCGAAATCGAAGAGGAACGTCGTCGGCCTCGAAACCATCGTCGACGCCTTCGGCGCCGACACCGCGCGACTCTATCTGCTCTCCGACAGCCCGCCCGAACGCGATCTCGAATGGACCGATGCCGGCATCGAAGGCGCCTGGCGCTACGCCAACCGGCTGTGGCGGCTTGTCACGGAGCGTGAAAAACCGCTGCCGCCGGCGGGTGTCGCCATGCCGAAAGAGCTTTCCGCCGCCGACCAGAAGCTGCGCCGGGCGACGCACCAGACCATCGCGCTGGTCACCGACGATCTCGAAAAATTCCGCTTCAACCGCGCCGTGGCGCGCATCCGCGAGCTGACTAACGCCATCGACGAGATCGGCGATGCCGGCGGTGCTACGCAGCGCGAGGCGATCGAGGCCGCGGTGCGGCTGCTGGCGCCGATGATGCCGCATCTCTGCGAGGAGCTGTGGCAGGCGCTCGGCCACCAAACGCTGCTCGCCGTCGAATCCTGGCCCGCGGCCGATGCGGCGCTCGCCATCGCCGAGACGGTGACGCTCGCGGTGCAGGTCAACGGCAAGCTGCGCGGCACGGTCGAGCTGCCGCGCGACATCGGCGACGACGATGCGAAGGAGGCCGCGCTGGCGTTGCCCACCGTCATGCGCGCGCTTGAGGGCAAGAGCCCGCGCAAAACCATCGTGGTGCCGAACAGGATCGTCAATGTCGTGGTCTAGGCGCGCCCTCCTGATGCTGCTCGTCGCACCGCTTTGGGGCTGCGGATTCCATCCGCTTTACGGCGGCCGCATGGCCGGTGAATACGATCCGGAGCTGGCGTCGATCAAGGTGGCGCCGATTCCGGATCGTCAGGGCCAGATGCTGGCCCAGAGCCTGCGCGAGCGGCTCAACCCGCGCGGCGTCTCCCTGCCGGTCCGCTATACCTTGACGGTGGATCTGGTCGTGACGCGCAGCGATCTCGGCATTCAGCGCGACGCCACCTCGCTGCGCGCCGAAATCAACGCCATCGCGACCTATCGGCTGCAGGCGACGGTCAGCGGGCCCCTCGTCTTTTCCGGCCACACCCATTCCGTCAGCGCCTTCAACATTCTGCCGGACGGCTACGCGACGCAGGTCGCCGAGAATGACGCGCGCGAGCGCGCGATTTCCGAGGTGAGCGACGAGCTCATCACCAGCCTGTCGGCGTTCGTCAAGGCCCGGCGGGAAGCCGCGCGGTGAAGCTCGAGCGCCAGCGCGTCGAGGCGTTCCTCAAATCGCCCGATGCAGCGACCCAGGCGGTGCTGGTCTATGGGCCGGATCGCGGCCTCGTCGCGGAGCGCGCGCAGCGCATCGCCCGCGCCGTGGTGCCGGACCCCCAGGACGCCTTCCGCATCGCCGCCCTCACGGCCGAAACCATCGCCGCCGATCCGGCGCGCCTCCATGACGAGGCGGCGCAGCTCTCGCTCCTCGGCGGACGCCGGTTGATTCATCTGCGCGAGGCGGGCGACGCAATCGGCGCAATCTTCGCCAAATTCCTGCCCGGCATGCCGGCGGGCGACAGCTTCGTTCTGGTCGAGGGCGGCGATTTGAAGCCGCGCTCCAGCCTGCGTCGCGCCTTCGAGGGGGCGAAGAACGCCGCCGCCATCGCCTGCTATCTCGACGGGCCGCGCGAGATCGAAGCGCTGGTGCGCGAGGTGCTTGGCCACAGCAAGGTCGGCATCGAGCGCGAGGCCGTGCAATACCTGGTTTCGTCCCTGGGCGGCGACCGGCGTCTTTCCAGGAATGAATTGGAGAAGCTCGCCCTTTATGCCGGACCGGGCGGCAACGTCACGCTCGAGGATGCCACGGCGCTGGTCGGCGACAGCGCCGAGCTGACGCTGGACGACATCGTACTCAACGCCGCCGAAGGCGATGTCGCAGCGGCCGAGCGCGCGCTCGACCGCGCGCTATCCGAGGGCGAGGCGCCGATCCGGCTATTGCGCGCCGCCGCCCGGCATTTCGAGCGGCTGCATCTTGCCGGAATGCTGCTCGCCGAGGGCGCCAGCACCGACGAGGCGCTGGGCGGCTTGCGGCCGCCGCTGTTTTTCAAGACGCGGCCGCGCTTCGAGCGGCAGCTGCGACTCTGGGGGCCGCGCCGCGCCGCCGCGGTGCTGGCGGCGCTGGTCGAGGCCGAGCGGCAGGCCAAATCCTCCGGCATGCCGGCGGAAACGCTGTGCCGCAATGCGCTGCTGCGGATCGCGCGCGGCGCCGCGCCCACGCGCAAGGCAAGCTAGCTCGATCTTAGAACGCTTCGCCGTTCTTGCGCCGGAAGACGCGCTTGCCGTCCGCGCCGATGGCGCCGCTGATGTCGTCGTCGGGATAGGTCACGTCGTCAGGCGAAGCGCGGTCGCCGATTTCGAGATAGACGACGTCGGCGGCGGTCCGGTTCACCAGGCAATGGGCGTCGCCCGAACCCGCCTTGAAGCCGGCGCACATGCCCGGCGCGAGCGGCGTTTCGCCGGCATCGGTCAGCAGCACCGGATTGCCTTCGAGGATATAGATGAATTCGTCCTGCGCCGAATGAGCGTGGCGCAGCGCCGAGGGCGAGCCGGGTGCCAATCGCGTCAGATTGACGCCGAAATTCTTGAGCCCGAAGGCGTCACCCAAGGGCCGCTTCTGCCGCCCGAGCACGCGCGAATAAAACGGTTCGGGATAGCCCGAGGGTTTGGCCAGGGGTGCTGTCTGGGCGGCCTCGATCGCGATGGGTTTTTTCGCCGTCACAGCCGCGCCCGCCGCATCAATGCATCAATGATGGCGCAATTTCTTCAGCACATCGTCGAGCTGGTCGAGCGATTTGTAGTGGATGGTGAGCGTGCCCGAACTGCCGTCATAGGCGAGTTCGGTCTTGAGGCCGAGCAGATTGGCCAGCTCGCGCTCCAGGGACACGATATCGGGGCTGCGCCGCTTCGCCTTCGACGCGTCCTTGCCGGTCGTCGCACCGCCGCGCGCGCCGGGCTTGGCCCGGCGCTCGGCCTCGCGCACCGATAGGCCATCGCGCACGATCTCCCGCGCCCGTTCGAGCGCGTCCGTAGCGCCGACCAGCGTGCGCGCATGACCCATAGTGAGGCGGACGTCCGCCAGCATCGCCTTGACCTCGTCGGGCAGCGTCAACAGCCGCAGCATGTTGGCGACATGGCTGCGGCTCTTGCCCAGCGCCGTGGCCAGCGCCTCGTGGCTGCGGCCGAACTCGTCGATCAGCCGCTTGTAGCCAAGCGCTTCTTCAAGCGGCGTCAAATCCTGGCGCTGGATGTTCTCGACCAGCGCGATCTCGAGCGCCTCGCGGTCGGCGATCTCCTTAACCAGCACCGGGACGTCATGGAGACGGGCCCGCTGGGCCGCGCGCCAGCGCCGCTCGCCCGCCAGGATCTCGAAGGCGCCGGCGATCTCGGGATGCGGCCTTACCAACAGCGGCTGGAGGATGCCTTGCGCCACGACGCTTTCGACCAGCGCCTTCATCTCGTCTTCCGAGAAGTTCTGGCGCGGCTGGAAGCGGCCGGGATGCAGCTGGTCGACGCGCAGGGTGCGGGAAGCGGCGCCCTTTGCGGCCGACGGCGCCGCCGCGGTTTCGTCCTCGCCGAGAAGCGCCGACAGACCGCGGCCGAGATTGCGTTTGGGCTCGTTCGCCATCACGCGGCTCCGCTATGGCCGAGGGCGCGCTCGCGGCGCAGCACCTCGCCGGCGAGATGGACATAGGCCTGCGAGCCCGGGCAGCGGAAATCATAGAGCAGCACCGGCTTGCCGTGCGACGGCGCCTCGGAGATGCGCACGTTGCGCGGGATCACCGTGTCATAAACTTTTGCGCCGAAATGCTCGCGTACATCGGCCGCGACCAGGTCGGAGAGATTGTTGCGCTTATCGAACATGGTCAGCACGACGCCCTGGATTTCGAGCGCGGGGTTGAGCTTGCTTCTGACGCGCTCGATCGTGCGCACGAGATGCGACAGGCCTTCGAGCGCATAGAATTCGCATTGCAGCGGCACCAGCACGGCGTGCGCCGCGACCAGCGCGTTGAGCGTCAGCAATCCGAGCGACGGCGGACAATCGATCAGCACGTAACGGAAATCGCCGAGACCGCCGGCGAGCGCCTCGCGCAGGCGGAATTCGCGATGCTCGGCCGCGACGAGCTCGAGCTCGGCGCCCGAAAGATCGACCGAGGCCGGCACGATCGAGAGCCGCGGCACCGCGGTCTGCACGATGGCGGCACTCAGCTTCGCCTCGCCGAGCAAAACCTGATAGCTGGTGACGGTACGCGCCTGGCGCGAAATGCCGAGACCGGTCGAGGCGTTGCCCTGCGGATCGAAATCGAGCACCAGGACTTTTTCGCCGGCGGCGGCGAGCGCGGTGGCAAGGTTGATCGCCGTCGTCGTCTTGCCGACGCCGCCCTTCTGGTTGACGATCGCGAGGATGCGGCCGGGCGCGGCCTGCAACGGCTCAGTCTTCGTCGGCGTGGCCGGCACGGATCACCTGTTCCAATCGCAGGATTGTCCCCGAGGGGTCGGATAGGCTGGGATAAAGCGTCTCGCGCATCTTCCACGCTTTGCGCGCCTGCGTCAATTCGTCTTGGACCTGCTGTCCTTTGAGGAATAGCAAGATGCTGTGCGGCCCTATGCAGTTAGACGCGAGATCTAGTAGGGACACAACGGTCGCCAATGCACGGGCGGTAATGACGTCGGCCGGGAACCC
>DASRKX010000045.1:0-58711 GCA_035648735.1 Allostellaceae bacterium | reverse complement strand
GTCAGGGATGCGCGCGTCGAAGCCAGGCGCCTGGGATGCGGGCATCTGCTCGAGGCCGGCAAGATCGTCGAACTTTGAATAAGGTTGGCAGATGCCGAATGTCGCGGTGATCGGCGCCCAATGGGGCGACGAGGGCAAGGGTAAGATCGTCGATTGGCTGTCCGAGCGCGCCGACGTCGTGGTGCGCTTCCAGGGCGGCCATAACGCCGGCCATACCTTGGTCATCGGCAATGTCGAACACCGGCTGAGCCTGCTGCCTTCGGGCGTGGTACGGCCGGGCAAGCTGTCGATTATCGGCAATGGCGTCGTCGTCGATCCCTGGGCGCTCATGCGCGAGATCGACGCCATTCGACAGAAGGGCGTCGAAGTCACTCCCGCCAGCCTGCGCGTCGCCGAGAACGTGACGCTGATCCTGCCGTCGCATGGCGAGATCGACCGCGCCCGCGAAGAGGCGCGCGGCGCCAACAAGATCGGTACCACCGGCCGCGGCATCGGTCCCGCCTATGAGGACAAGGTCGGCAGGCGCGCGCTGCGGCTCTGCGATCTCGCCGATCCGGCCAGCCTGGCGGAAAAGCTCGACGAACTGCTGCTCAACCACAACGCGCTGCTGCGCGGCCTGGGCGCCGCCGAAATCCAGCGGGCGCCGCTGCTCAAGGCGCTGCAGGAAATCGCGCCCAAGGTGCTGCCCTATGCCGACCGCGTCTGGGAGAGGCTCGACGAGGCGCGAAGGGGGGGCAAGCGCATCCTCTTCGAAGGCGCGCAGGGCGTGATGCTCGACGTCGATCACGGCACCTATCCCTTCGTCACCTCGTCGCATACCCATCCGGGCGAGGCGGCATCGGGCTCCGGGCTCGGCACCGGCGCGGTCGGCTATGTGCTCGGCATCACCAAGGCCTATACGACGCGCGTCGGCAGCGGGCCGTTCCCGACCGAACTCACCGAGAAGATCGGCCAGTTGCTGGGCGAGCGCGGCAAGGAGTTCGGCGTCGTCACCGGACGCAAGCGCCGCTGCGGCTGGTTCGACGCCGTCATGGTGCGCCAGGCGGTCAAGGTCGCCGGCATCAACGGCATCGCCTTCACCAAGCTCGACGTGCTCGACGGCTTTCCCGAGATCAAGGTCTGCACCGGCTACCGGCTCGGCGGCGCCACGCTGCACCATCTGCCGGCCGCCGCGCGGCAGCAGGCGGCGGTCGAGCCGATCTACGAGACGATCGAAGGCTGGCAGGGCAGCACGCGCGGCGCGCGCTCCTGGGCGGATCTGCCGGCGCAAGCCGTCAAATATATCCGCCGCGTCGAGGAATTGATCGAGGCGCCGGTGGCGTTGCTCTCCACCAGCCCGCAGCGCGACGATACCGTGCTGGTGCACGACCCGTTTTCCGACTAGCGGCCTCCTTAACGGGCGACGCGCGCCGGGACGAGTTCGCGTGCCTTGAGCCGCTTGGCGATATAGCGCTCCACCGTCGCGGCGAGCGCGTCGAGCTTCGTATAGAAGAAATGATCGGCGCCGGGGACCATCGTGAACTCGATGACGGGCTGGTGCAGCTTCTGCAGGCGGGCGGCGAGTTCCTTCACCGCTTCCGGCGCCACCACCTGGTCCTGGTCGCCCTGGACGATGAGCCCGGGCGCCGGCGAGCGCGTCAGGAAGCTGAAATCGGCCAGATTGACCGGCGGCGCCACGGCGACGAAGCCGCTGCTCTCCGGCCGGCGCGCCAGGAGCTGTAGGGCGATCCAGGCGCCGAAGGAGAATCCGGCGATCCAGCATTGCGGCGAATCGGGATTGTTCTGCTGCAGCCAGTCGAGCGCCGCCTGCGCGTCGGCCAGCTCACCTTCGCCGCCGCTGTAGCTACCCTGGCTGCGGCCGACGCCGCGAAAATTGAACCGCAAGGCGGCGAAGCCGCTGCGCACGAAGGCATGGAACAGGGTGTAGACCACCTTGTTGTGCATCGTCCCGCCATGTTGCGGGTGCGGGTGGAGGATGAGGGCGACAGGCGCGTTATCGACGCGCGCCGGCTGATAGCGCGTCTCGAGCCGTCCGGCGGGGCCGCTGAGAACCAATTCAGGCATTGTTCGCGTGACCGGAGTTACCCGAGTAAAGAACTCGGTCTTTACCGCACATATCCAACGTTTCCATGGGAAAGGAGACCCGTAAATTTGACCGTTTTAGTAGGTTTAGATATAGTAACGGCCGCATTGCGAGACAATGCGACAAGGCGCTGCGGTCCCGGGTCTGGGCCGACGCCCTGCGGCCATCATAGCAAGCGGTGCTCAAGATGTTGAAGAGAATGCGCGAGGATATCGACACGGTTTTGCGCCTCGACCCGGCCGCACGCTCCCGGCTGGAGGTCATTCTGTGCTATCCGGGCTTCCACGCGGTGCTGTGCCACCGCCTGGCGCATTGGCTGTGGGGCCATGGCTGGCTGGTGCTCGGCCGTTTCGTGTCGAATCTCGGTCGCATCCTCACCGGCGTCGAAATCCATCCCGGCGCTACGCTCGGGCATCGCCTGTTCATCGATCATGGCGCGGGCGTCGTCATCGGCGAAACCGCGGAAATCGGCGATGACGTGACGCTCTATCAGGGCGTGACGCTCGGCGGCACGACGCTCGGCCGCGGCAAGCGCCACCCGACGCTCGAGGACGGCGTCATCGTCGGCGCCGGCGCCAAGGTGCTGGGTTCCTTCTCGGTCGGCCGCGCGGCGCGAATCGGCGCCAATGCCGTCGTGCTGCACGCGGTGGCGGCCAGCACGCATGTCGCCGGCATTCCGGCAAAGCCGCTCGGCGTTGCCGTCGAGGCGCCGAGGGCGAAGGACTTTCTGCCCTATGGCACGCCGTGCGAGGACCTGCCCGATCCGGTGGCGCGCTGCGTCGCCGGCCTGATGGACGAGGTGGCGAATTTGCAGAAGCGCCTCGCTGAACTCGAATCGCGCGCCGACAATGGCTCGGTCGTGTCCTTCCCCGACGGGGAACCGGCCGTGCCGGCGCGGCCGCGTGGCCGCCGGCTCGACGTGGGAGAATGAAATGAGGCTTAGCACCAAGGGACGTTATGCGGTAATGGCGATGGTCGACATCGCCAAATACGGCAAGGGCGAGCCCATCACCCTCGCGCAGATCGCCGAGCGCCAGGTCATCTCGCTGTCCTATCTCGAGCAGCTCTTCGCCAAGCTGCGCACCAACGGCTTGGTCAAGAGCGTGCGCGGCCCGGGCGGCGGCTATCTGCTGGCGCACGGCGCCGACGGCACGCGCATCGCCGACATCATCATCGCGGTCGACGAGCCGATTCGCACGACGCGCTGCACGCCCGGCGCGCCGGTCGGCTGCAGCGGCAACCAGAGCCGTTGCCTGACGCACGATCTCTGGGAAGAGCTCGGCAACCAGATCCATCTCTATCTGAGCTCGGTAACCCTCGCGGATGTCTGCGACCGCCGGCTGCTCGGCCGCAGCGGCGAACTCCACCGCGAGCGCGTCGAGCACCAAAGCCCGACGCCATCCCCGGCCGTCGCCGCGCAATAGCGCGGCATTCCGCGTGGCCACGCGTCTCTCCTATCTCGACTGGAATGCGGGCGCGCTGGTGCGGCCCGAAGCCGCGGCGGCGGTCGCGGCGGCGCTCGCCCATGGCGGCAATCCGTCCTCGGTCCATCGCGCCGGGCGCGAGGCCAAGCGACGTCTCGAGGATGCCCGCCAGGCCGTGGCCGCGCTGGCCGGCGTGCGCGCCGAGGACGTGGTTTTCACCTCCGGCGGCACCGAAGCCAATGCGCTGGCGCTCGGAGCGTTTCCCGGCCGCCGCCTGATCGTCTCGGCCATCGAGCATGATTCGGTGCTGGCCAATGCGCCCGACGCCGCCCGCATCCCGGTGACGCCGGCGGGTGTGGTCGATCTGGCGGCGCTCGAAGCGTTGCTGGCCGGCGGCGACGGCCGGCCGGCGCTGGTCTCCCTCATGCTCGCCAATAACGAGACCGGCGCCATCCAGCCCGTGGCCGAGGCGGCGCGCCTCGCCCATGCGCGGGGCGCGCTGTTTCATTGCGACGCGATCCAGGCGGCGGGCAAGCAGGCGCTCGACCGCGACCGGCTGGGCTGCGACCTGATGACGCTTTCGGCGCATAAGCTCGGCGGCCCGCCGGGCATCGGCGCGCTTATCTTGCGTGCCGGTCTCGATCCGGCGCCGTTGCTGCGCGGCGGCGGACAGGAGCGGGGCCGCCGTGCCGGCACCGAGAACCTGCCCGGGATATGCGGCTTCGGCACCGCCGCCCGCGCGGCGGCGTCGGGCATCGAAAGCTTTCGCGCGATTTCGGGCTTGCGCGACGCAGCCGAGCGCCGCCTGCTCGCCATCGCGCCCGACGCGGCCGTCCATGCCGCCGCAACGCCGCGCCTGCCGAATACGCTCTGCATCTCGATGCCGGGCGTGCCGGCGGCGACGCAGATCATGGCCCTCGATCTTGCCGGGGTGATGGTCAGCGCCGGCTCGGCCTGTTCCTCGGGCAAGGTCCGGCGCAGCCACGTCCTCGATGCGATGGCTGCGTCGGAGCGCGACGCCGAAAGCGCCATCCGCATCAGCCTGGGCTGGCGCACCACCGAGGCCGAGATCGACCATCTGGTCGAAGCCTGGGGCACGCTCTATGCCCGCACCCGCGCGAGCGCCGCATGACCGCCGCCATCGCCCGCCGCGCCAACGCCGCGCCGATCTATCTCGATTACCAGGCGACGACGCCGGCCGATCCACGCGTGGTCGAGGCGATGCTGCCCTATTTCACCGAGAAATTCGGCAATCCGCATTCGCTCACCCACGCCTATGGCCGCGAGGCCGCAGCGGCGGTGGAGATTGCGCGCGCCGAGCTGGCGGGTTTGATCGGCGCCGAGCCGCGCGAGATTGTCTTCACCTCGGGCGCCACCGAATCGAACAATATGGCGCTGAAAGGCGCAGCCCATTTCCACCGCCAATTCGGCAAGGATCATCTCGTCACCCTCGCCACCGAGCACAAATGCGTGCTGGAAAGCGCCCACGCATTGGAGCGCGAGGGCTTTCGCGTCACCATCCTCGGCGTCGGACGCGATGGGCTGGTCGATCTCGACCAGCTTGCCGCCGCGCTCGAGCCCCAGACGGCGATCATCTCGGTCATGGCCGCGCATAACGAGATCGGCGTGATCCAGCCGCTGCGCGAAATCGGCGCGCTGTGCCGCGCGCGCGAAATCCTGTTCCATACCGATGCGGCGCAGGCGGTTGGGAAGATTCCCTTTGACGTCAACGATATCGGCGCCGATCTGGCCTCGATCTCCGGCCACAAGATTTACGGTCCCAAGGGCATCGGCGCGCTCTACCTGCGCCGCCGGCCGCGCGCGCGGATCGCGCCGCTGATCGACGGCGGCGGCCAGGAGCGCGCGATGCGCTCCGGGACGCTGCCGGTGCCGCTCGTCGTCGGGCTGGGCAAGGCGGCCGCCATCGCCCAGGCGGAGATGGCGGGTGAAAGCCAACGGCTCCTGGCGCTGCGCGCGCGGTTTCTGTCAGGTCTCAAATCGCGCCTGCCCGATATCGTGCTCAACGGCCATGCCGAGAGGCGCCTGCCGGGCAATCTCAATTTGAGCTTTCCAGGCGTGACGGCGGTCGACGTCATCGCCGCCTGCCCGGCGCTGGCGCTGTCGACCGGCTCGGCCTGCACCGCGGCCGAGGTCGAGCCTTCCTACGTGCTGCGCGCCTTGGGTCTGGGCGAGGCGCTGGCCGCCGCCTCGCTGCGCATCGGCATCGGCCGCTTCACCACGGCGACCGAAATCGACTTCGCGGTCGAGGCCATTGCGGCGGCGGTGCGGCGGCTGCGCGCCGGGGGCGGGGTGGGGGTGACAAGTGCCGCCGCCGGGACTACATAAGGGACGGACGGAGCAGGGAAAATGGCGCTAAAGCAGGCAATGACGGTGACGGAATCGGCGGCCCAGCGCATCCAGGCGCTGCTCGCCAAGCGCGGCAAGGATTCCGCCGGCATCCGGATCGGCGTGCGCTCGCGCGGCTGCTCGGGCCTGACTTATACGCTCGAATACGCCGACGATAAGGGAAAATTCGACGAGATCGTGCAGGACAAGGGCGTCACCATCCTGATCGATCCCAAGGCGTCGATGTTCATCATCGGCACCGAGATGGACTACGTCGAGGACAAGCTCCAATCCGGCTTCACCTTCCGCAATCCCAACGAAAAAGGCCGCTGCGGCTGCGGCGAATCCTTCCACGTCTGAGCGGCCGTCCCGGCCCATGAAGCTGTTCCAGATCGAAGAGCCGGAGGGCGCGCCCCTCGAATCCGACGGCCCCGGCGCCGCCGTGGGCATCGATCTCGGCCCGGCCTCGGCCGCCGTCGCCATCGCGCTCGGCGGCAACGCGGAAATCCTGCCCGGCGCCGACGGCGGTCGCCGTCTGCCGTGCGGCGACTTGACGCCGACGCTTCTGGCGCTGCGCTCGCGGGCGGAAAAGCAGCTCGCCCGGCCGGTCACCCATGCGGTGATCGCCGCCGACGGCGAAAGCGCCGCGATCGAGGCGGCGGCGCGCGGCGCTGGACTTACCATCCTGCGTCTGATTAAACGCGCCGAGGCGGCCCGGCTCGGCGGCTCCGGCGAGGATGCGGCGGCGCTCGGCGCCGCCCTTCGCGCCGAGGAAGACGCGCCGCGCGTTTCGTAAATTCGAGGATAGGACGATGCCGAAGATGATTTTCGTCGAGCGCGACGGAACGCGCAAAGAAGTCGACGCCCCGATCGGGCTGTCGGTGCTCGAGATCGCGCATCGCAACGGCGTCGACATCGAGGGCGCCTGCGAGGGCTCGCTCGCCTGCTCGACCTGTCATGTCATCGTCGAGCCCGATTGGTACGAGCTCCTGAAGGACGCGACCGAGGACGAGGAGGACATGCTCGACCTCGCCTTCGGGCTGACGCAGACCTCGCGGCTCGGCTGCCAGATCGTCATCACCGAGGAGCTCGACGGGCTGACCGTCCGCCTGCCGCTGGCGACCCGCAACATGATGAGCGGCTGATGGCCGCGTCCGGGCTCGCTACCGGCGCGCGCGTGGTCGTCGCCATGTCGGGCGGCGTCGACAGCTCGACCGCGGCCGCGCTCATGGTCGAGGAAGGCTACGAGGTGATCGGCATCACCTTGCAGCTCTACGACCACGGCCAGGCGACCGGGAAAAAGGGCGCCTGCTGCGCCGGTCAGGACATCCACGATGCGGGCCGCGTCGCCGAAACGCTCGGCATTCCCCATTACGTGCTCGATTACGAGAAGCGCTTCCGCGCCGAGGTCATCGAGGAATTCGCCGATCAGTATCTGAAGGGCGAAACGCCGATCCCCTGCGTGCGCTGCAACGAGACGGTGAAGTTCCGCGACCTGCTGGTGGCGGCGCGCGATCTCGGCGCCGCGGCGCTCGCCACCGGCCATTATGCGCGGCGGGTCGAGGGCGCGGCCGGGCCGGAGCTGCACCGTGCGGCGGACGAAGGACGCGACCAGAGCTATTTCCTCTACCGCACCACGCGCTCCCAGCTCGATTTTCTCCGCTTCCCACTGGGCGATCTCGCCAAGGAGGCGACGCGCGATCTGGCGCGCCGCTTCGACCTGCCGGTGGCGCAGAAGCCCGACAGCCAGGACATCTGCTTCGTGCCGAGCGGCAGCTATGCCGATCTGGTGGCGAAGCTGCGTCCCGGCGCGGCCGAGCCGGGCGAGATCGTCGACGAGGCGGGCAGCGTGCTCGGCAGGCATCCGGGCGTCATCCATTTCACCGTCGGGCAGCGCAAGGGCATCGGCGTGGCCGCACCCGAGCCGCTCTACGTCCTGAAGCTCGATGCGGCAACCCGCCGGGTCGTCGTCGGCCCGCATGAGCGCCTCGGCCGGACCCGGGTGAAGCTGGCGGGCATTAATTGGCTGGGTGCCGCGCCGCCGCCCGAGGGCATCGCGGCGCAGGTCAAGCTGCGCTCGGCCCAGCCGCCGGCGGCGGCGACGATTCGCCTCGACGGCCGGGGCGGCGGCGAGGCGGTGCTCGACCAGCCGGCTTTCGGCGTCGCCCCGGGCCAGGCCTGCGTCGTCTATGACGGCGCCCGGCTGCTGGGCGGCGGCTGGATCAGCGCCTAGGACTTCCTCGCTAGGCTTGCCCGCCGCGCGGTGGCCCGCGATACTCCGCCGCCATGAAGAACACCGTCAAAAAAGTCGTGCTCGCCTATTCGGGCGGCCTCGATACCTCGGTCATCCTGCGCTGGCTGCAGGAGAATTACGGCTGCGAGGTCGTGACTTTCACCGCCGATATCGGCCAGGGCGAAGAGCTCGAGCCGGCGCGGAAGAAAGCCGAGTTGATGGGCGTGAAGCAGATTTTCGTCGACGATCTGCGCGAGGAATTCGTGCGCGACTTCGTCTTCCCGATGTTCCGGGCGAACGCGCTTTATGAAGGCCAGTACCTGCTCGGCACCTCGATCGCCCGGCCGCTGATCGCCAAGCGGCAGATCGAGATCGCGGAAAAGACCGGCGCCGATGCGGTGGCGCATGGGGCAACAGGCAAGGGCAACGACCAGGTGCGCTTCGAGCTCGCCTATTACGCGCTGAAGCCCGACATCAAGGTGATCGCGCCGTGGCGCGAATGGGATTTGAACTCGCGCAGCAAGCTCGTCGAATACGCGGAGAAGCACCAGATCCAGATTCCGCGCGACAAGCGCGGCGAGGCGCCGTTCTCGACCGACGCGAACCTGCTGCACATCTCGGCCGAGGGCAAGGCGCTCGAGGATCCATGGGCCGAGCCCGAGGAACACGTCTATAGCCGTACCGTCGCGCCGGAAAAGGCGCCGGACGCGCCGCAATATGTCGAGATCGAATTCGCCAAGGGTGACCCGGTGGCGGTCGACGGCAAGACGCTGTCGCCGGCCGCCCTGCTGACCCGGCTCAACGAGCTGGGCGGCAGGCACGGCATCGGCCGGCTCGATCTGGTCGAGAACCGCTTCGTCGGCATGAAGTCGCGGGGCGTTTACGAAACCCCCGGCGGCACCATCCTGCATCTGGCGCATCGCGGCATCGAGAGCATCACGCTCGACCGGGGCGAGGCGCATCTGAAGGACGAGCTCATGCCGCGCTATGCCGAGCTGGTCTATAACGGCTTCTGGTTCGCGCCCGAGCGCGCGATGCTGCAGGCGCTCATCGACAAGAGTCAGGCGGATGTCGAGGGCATCGTGCGGCTGAAGCTCTACAAGGGCTCGGCGCGCGTGGTCGGCCGCAAATCGCCGAAGAGTCTCTACAGCCTGGCGCATGTCACCTTCGAGGCGGATCAGGTCTATGACCAGCGCGACGCCGCGGGCTTCATCAAGCTCAACGCGCTGCGGCTGAGGCTGGCGAAAAAGATGCGCCGCTAGCGCCGCTTCTTTTGCGCGCGATCAAAGTCCGGCCGGCGCGGCGAGGCCGCGGCGCCGGCAGGCCGCCACCACCGTGTTGCGCAAGAGACAGGCAATGGTCATCGGGCCGACGCCGCCGGGCACCGGCGTGATGGCGCCGGCGACGCGCTTCGCCTCGTCGAAGGCGACGTCACCCACCAGCCGGCTCTTGCCGTCGGCGCCCGGCACCCGGTTGATGCCGACATCGATCACCGTGGCGCCCGGCTTGATCCACGACGCCTTGACCATTTCGGCGCGGCCGATCGCGGCGATCAGGATATCGGCGCGGCGCGCGACATCGGGCAGGTCGCGCGTACGCGAATGCGCGATGGTCACCGTGCAGTTCTCGCCCAGCAGCAGCGCCGCCAGCGGCTTGCCGACGATGTTGGAGCGGCCGAGCACGATCGCCTCGGCGCCCGCGAGATCGGCGCCCAGGGTCTCGCGCAACAGGATGAGGCAGCCATAAGGCGTGCAGGGCACCAGCGATTCGCCGCCGCTCCACAACCGCCCGACGTTCTGCACATGGAAGCCGTCGACGTCCTTGGCCGGATCGATCGCGGCGATGACCTTCTGCGCGTCGATCTGCTTCGGCAGCGGCAGCTGCACCAGGATGCCGTCGACCTTGTCGTCGGCATTGAGTTGGCGCACCAGGTCGAGCAGCGCGGCCTGGCTTGTCGCGGCGGGCAGGCGGTGCTCGAAGCCGTTGAGTCCGGCCTCCTTCGTCGCCTTGGTCTTGCTGCGGACATAGATTTCGCTCGCCGGATCGTCGCCGACCAGCACCGCCGCGAGGCCGGGCTGGACGCCGTGGCGCGCCTTCAATGCCGCCGCCGCGGCGCCGATGGCGGCGCGCAGCCTGGCTGCCGCCGCCTTGCCGTCGATCAGCTTTGCTTCAGTCATGGTCCCAATTCTTTTTTTTGATGAGCGGCGGCAATGGCGCGGGAACGCCGCGCGTCAGGTCCGCATCAGGTAGAAGATTTCGAGCTGGCGCAGCTCCATCTCGATGAACCACAGGATCACCAGCAGGATGACCGGCGAGATATCGAGTCCGCCGAAATTCGGCAGGATGCGCTGGATCGGCCGCAGCGCCGGCTCGGTCGCGCGGTAGAGGAAATCCACGATCATCGCCACGGCGCGGTTGCGCGTGTCGATGACGCGGAAAGCCATCAGCCAACTCGCGATCGCCGCAAGAATGACGATCCACCAATAGATGTTGAGGAGCGCGACGATGACTTCGATGACGGGGACGAGAAAACTTCCCATGCGTGGCTTCCTTTCGCGCGACTCGAGGCGCCAAACCTAGCGATGGGCCGCGTGGCGCGCAAGCCGGGCGGCTTGTTGCGTTACGCGCGGGCTGTCTATAGTGGCCGTTGCGGCCTCGCTCGAGGGGCAAGAAACGAAGAGGGGGGATTCCATGACCAAGCTCGGATTGTCGCCGCTGCTGCTCGCGTTGTTTTTGCTTGTTGCGCCACCGGCCTGGGCCGCTGGCGGCACGCTCGATATCGTCGACAAATTCATGTCGGGCAATACCGAGCTGGACGTCGCCACCTATACCGTAGATCAAAGCAAGGTCGGATTGATCGGCATCGTCACGGATAAACGCCTCTCGGTCGCCTTCGACCGGGACAGCTTGGGCACCTTCACCCAGCTCTGGAAAAAGGCCGTCGCGGCGCAATCCGCCACCTGGCGGGTCATCGGCTCGCACAAGGATGGCGATACCGACACGGCGACGCTCATCACCGTGGCCGCCGGTCCCGGCGTGGAATTCACCCTTTTGGAGGGCACCAAGGGCACCAACGCTTTCGTGCTGGGCCGGAACGACTTCGACGCGTTCAGCGCCGCCCTCGAAAAAATGAGGCAATATTTTGCGCATTGAGCGCGGGCGTCGGCGAAGGCGGCTTTCCCGACCTTGGCCCGCAATCTTGACAGGGTGCGCGGGCACGCCACATATTCCGCGCCGATGCGGGCGGGGCAGTAGCTCAGTTGGGAGAGCGCGACGTTCGCAATGTCGAGGTCAGGGGTTCGATCCCCCTCTGCTCCACCAATCTTTCCCGCCAAAATCCTGAGATTTAGCCCCCGATCGAGCGCGTGCGACTTGCCGGCTTCTGTTCGTTTCTGCTCAAAAATGTTGAGAACATGCTCGGAACTGTGGTGCAAAATCGGGGCACTTTGTACCAACGGCGTTCCGCATAATCAGCGCGCGGCCGAGCGGCGAGAAATGGTCCCGTCGGCGGCGCGTAGAAGAGGTCACCAGGATCTGGGTTTGTCCAGCGGGCGGCCGAGGCTGCGCAATGCCACGCGACGGGCAGTTATCTTGCGTGCTGTGCAATGTGCGGAGCTGCGGCAGAGTCAATTCTTCTCGCCGTTGCCATCACGAAAGGCGGTGACGAAGCCGTCACCCTAGCGACATATCGGGCCGCGAATGGACGACGAAAAACCATCGATAATATCGCGGGAGCAGCGCGCCCAGCGCTGGCGGGACCGTTCAAAAGTGCGATGCAGCTTTTATCCTACTGGCGCGATGAGGCCGCCCATGGAACCGCGTCGACGATCTCCGAGATCGAGGCGCATGACGCGCTTGCTCGATTGCTCAGGTTCGCGCAATTCACCGCCGATAATTGGGGCGAACTCGTCAGCTAGTAGCGCTCATTTTCCCCGATTCTGCCGCCGCTTCCGTCCTAGTGCGCGGGCGGCCTAGACCACGCCGCCAGAGCGGCTGAGACGCGGCGGCGTGCGCGCGCTCCACCGGTCGAGCGCAGCGCCGGCGATATTCACGCCACCGGCGGCAGCGCGTCTCAGCCGCTCGGGCGCCGCGGTCCCTTGCGCGGATCACGGTCACGCTGCAGCCTTTCAAGCCATTTTTCGTCTGACATGGGGGCTGCATTCAGGCCGGAGCGGCTGTCCAACCAACGGTCGAGCGCGCGCACATCCCAGCGGCGCCGATTGCCGAATTTCAGCGGCGGCACGGCCGGGGCAACCTCGCGCTTGAAGATCGCCAGCGGCAGGCTGAGATAGGCCGCCGCCGCGATCTCGTCGAGCAGGCGCGGCGTCATGCCGGCGGGCAGAGGTGGCGGCTGCTGGCGGGTTCTCATGCGCCACCAGCGGCGTCATGCCCAAGGGATCGCGCAGCCGAGCGGTCAGCGCATGGGTTGATGATCTCAGCCGTCGCCGCCGCGCTCATCGTCGCAGCGGTCGCGCTCCTTGTCACCATCGCGAAAGCCTTCCGCCCAGCGGACCTGGTTCGCCATGTGCGTACTGCCGAGGCTTGGCTCATCCTCGGCGCCCTCTTCGCCGTCGCCGCTCGGCGCACAGGATCCCCACGATCTTTGATCGATCTCGCGATCCCTGCTTCCCAAGCTTGGCTCCGGATCGGCGCCGTCCTCGGCGTCGTTTGTGTCTTCCAGGTCCGAGAGGTCGCCGCCGATTGCGCAGATTTCGCGGAAATGATAGGCGTCGATCTCCACGAGAAAGAAAACTGTCAGATGCCGGCCGCCATTGAGATGGCAAGCAGACCCTTCTCCGATAATGTCGGCACCGTCAATGATTTTACCAAGCAACCACTCGGCGAGCTGCATTCGGTGTTCGGTGACACGGCGCCGTTGATGGTCATGCCCGCGCCGCCGCGCGCGGATCAGCTTGAGCGTGTTAAGGCGTTGCGCATGTAGCGAGAGACGCGGCGCGGAGGCGCCGTTGAAGTCCCGGGGCATTGCAAATGCTCCTAACGTGGCTTTTCAGGCCATGCCTACGATCAGCGTGGGCGCCGGGAGCTGAAAACCAGCGTTAGGACTGGCGGGCCTATTTCCCTTGCGGGTGTTTTATTCAGCCCGCTCCCGACTCAGACTGCGGGCGTAAAAATACCGCCAGGCTTTTCGGGGGCGGTGACCGCCTAACGACTGGTGTTTTCAGCACCGTTGGGAAGGCTGCGCCTGGCGGGGCATCCCTGTCAAGATTCGCGGTTTGGGTGACCTGCTCGTCTATATTCTTGGCTCGCCTAAGCCGTATACGGCTCGCCCAACGCGCCTGAGGCGTAGAGCCATAGCGAACCGGGCCGCCGCGGCGTGGACGATCCAGTGCGCCTCAAAATCGCGGGGCGCTAGGCGCCCGTTCGGCCTGAGGCATCGGTCGCCGCCACGATCTCCAACGAAAGGCCCAGCATAAAGACAAAGTAGGCGAGCTTGAGTTGAGAGATGGCCGATTCGACAGCGGCGGTGGTGCTTTCATCCATCGGCAGCAGGGCAACCCCGCTTGGCCATGTGTATTCGGCCAGCCGCGTCCTGAGATGTTCGCAGGCACGATCCGCGGTGCTGGGCCCTATCGACGCACCGCCGCGAAGCGCTGCTTGCAATAGGCCGGCCTTGATTTCCTTCCAGACGCGATCCTCGCGGTCCGGCAGCTTGAAAACGTCCGCCATCAATAATTGCCGCGCCAGCTCGGGTTGGCTTGAAGCGTCTTTGCGATCTGCTTGGCGATTAGGGGCATATTTTTGACCAAGAAGCTTGCGCCGGTCTGCGTGTCGATCGCATGGATATGAAAGTGCGGCTCGACGCTGACACCGCCGGCCTGGGCGCCGCGCTGGCCGCCATTGGCGAAGAAATCGCGCGCTGCTGCGGCTGGTCCGGCCGGCCATACGCTCTCTTGCGGGTGCAGCACGGCTAGGGTGTTGCCCGGCACGGTCCACATTCCGCCTTCGGCCGAGACCATCCCAGTGACGCCGAGAACCGCCGCACTGGCGGCAGCGGCTGGAATGGCCGCATAGGGCCCTTCGGCGGGCGCCTGGTTGGCGAAAACTCCGCCAAAGGCTTCGGCGGCATAGGTGAAGATCGCTTTCAAGGCTTTGGCGGCGAGCCCCGCTAGGCTCATGGTGTTCGTCGTCGCCTGCGCTGCTTGCTTGCTGGCTTCGCTGATTTCCACGCCCGCGAGCTCTGCAGCGTAGTTTTCCAGCTTATGAAGGAGAACCTGGGCGTCGGCTTCGATCTCCTGCGTCACCCATTGCTGCGCCGCGGAGCGCAGCGTTTGTCCCAGCGTGTTACGGCCGGAAACTATGCCGCTGATCATGGTGTTGAAGGCGCTGTTGATCGGCTTGAAAGAATTCTCCCAATCTCTCGCCGCGGCCTGCGCTTCCCGCGTGGAATTGGCCGCCGCCTGCTTGTCGAGCGCCGCCAGATCGGCGACGTTCTTGGCCTTCAGCATCCGGATTTGGTTGTAGACCCGGTCGTATTCGGCGGTGAGCGGCGTCAGGCTCGCCAGCTCGTTGTCGAGGCGCTGCTTGTCGAGCGCGTATTCCTGCGCGACCTCGGCCTGCATGGCGGTGAGCCATTGCGCCGCGGTGATCTTGCGCGCGGCCAGTTCCTCGTCGAGCGTGTTCTTCGTCGCCGAGAGTTTCATCTTCGATATTTGCAGGTCGGTGTCGGCGTCCTGCCGGGCGATCGTCGCCGATTCCGTGGCCACCGCCTGATTGAGCGCGTGCGTGGCGGCGGTGAGGCTACTTTGTACCTCGTACTTTTCCTTTTGAGAGAGGCCGGCAGTGGCGAGGTCGGCCTGCCACATGCGGACAGATTCGGCGAGCATCGCGGTGTGCGCGCCACGCCAAGTGGCCTCCATTTCCGCGACCTGGGCGCGGAACTTCTCGACGGCGGTTACGCCGCCGGTCGAGGCGTCCATGTTGCCGAACTGGGGCAACTGGCTATCGCCGCTGGCCTTGCCTGCGGCCGCCGCGCCGGGCCCGGGCGCAGAACCTGGCGCGCCCGTGGCCGTCGAGCCTTCCGGGGACGGACGCGCGGTCGTGCCTATGCGCTCCCCTCCAGTAGCGCCCGCCGCCTCATCCATCACCATGGCGGTGTACTGGCGCATCGCATCACCAGTCAAATTCGCAGTAATCGTAGAGAACAGAGCATTAAGCGTTGGAATTATTTTATTTGTAAGCGTGATCCAAAAGCCTTCCCAGGACGTACCCATGTCCTTGACGAGCTGGACGTGCCGCTCCATGGCCTCAGCCATCGGCCCGTCGATTTCGCCGCCGAGATCCTTGTTCTTCTGCGTCAGGTCGGCGATGGCCTGGCTGCCGAGGCGCAGGAAGGGGAGAAGCTGGGCGCCGGAGCGGCTCATCGTCGCCTGGGCCAAGGCGTCGGCATTTGCACCGTCGGCGTGGGTGTGAAACGCATCCGCCATCTTCATTAGGACGGCTTGTAGATCGTTGCTGTTCGCCTTCAGGTAATCCTGGGAGAGACCAAGAAGCTCGAACGCCTTGGCGGCCTGGCTAGACGGCGTCGAGAGCGC
Source organism: Allostellaceae bacterium (assembly GCA_035648735.1). GTDB lineage: Bacteria > Pseudomonadota > Alphaproteobacteria > ATCC43930 > CGMCC-115725 > REEB95. The sequence goes on along the minus strand of DASRKX010000045.1, from coordinate 43,072 downwards.
CATCTGGACGTTACGGCCGAGCCGCACCATCGCCGTGTCGAGCGCCTCGGCGCTGACCGACATCTGGTCGGCGCCGTAGTGCCAGCCGCTCAGCGTCTCGACCGAAACGCCGGTGATCTTGGAGAGCTTATTCAGCTCGGCGCCGAGCTTGGCGGTGCCCTCGATCGCGCCGACCATCATCTTGGCTGCGAAGCCGGCGGCCAAGACCTCGCCGAGGCCGCTGATGAGGCTGGTGGCCTCGCGCAGGCGCGCGGTGAAACTGCCGCCTGCTCCGAAATTGAATATCTCGCGGAAGCCGCCGGCAGAGGCGGCGGTCTTTTGAAGCTGGCTATTGAGCGCCGCGACCTGCGCCTTGGCGGCGGCCGCGCTGTGGGCGCTTTTTTCCAGCGCCGGAATGAACTGCATCGCGCCGGCATCGCCGGCCTCGCGATATTGATTGGCGAGCGCCCGTGTTTCGCTGCTGAATGCAACCACATTGCTTTTGGCAATGGCGAGCTTCGCCTGTAGGTCTGTGACGTCGGCAACAACGCGGAGTGTGAGATTTCCTTCGGCCATCTCAGGCGCGCCCAGCGGTGGCCGGCGCCGACGCGATCGGGCGAATGTGTATGGCGCGGACGCGGCCGTCGCGCTGGTCCATCAGATCGAACTCGACGGCATCACCGGCCCGAAGATCTCGGATGTCGCCATCGAGGCCGGCCTCGCCGAAGAATATATCGGCGGCGCCGGCGGGCGCGTGAATGAAGCCGAACCCTTTTTCCGGGTTGGTCATTTTTATCAGCCCGCGCATCGGCTCACCCCACCGCTCGCCGCGGCTTCGATCAAGATCAGATTTCTGGCGCGGATGCGGCCATCGGCTTGGCGATCGAATTCGTACTCCACCGTCGCGCCGTCGCGTAGCTCGGTGATTCCGCTTTCGTGTAGGGTACGCCGTCCGACGAAGGCGTCGCCAATCGTCGAATCGTCGGAGACTAGAAATCCGAAACCCTTTATCGCATCGAAGAATTTGACCCTGCCGCGCATGGCGCCGCTCAGTTCATCCGGCGGCGGCGCGCAGCGGCCAGCGCGTCGAGGATCGCGTTCGCATCCAACGCGTCTTCGAAGATCACGACCACCGGCGCGAGCGCGAGCAGCATTGCGTTGAATCGACCATCTTCGATGAGCGCGCCCAGGCCTCCGCGTTCGACGGTGAACGTACGCCAGGGCCCCGGCACGGCGGCCTGGTCCTGCGTCGGCGCGGCAGCGAGATTGAACGCGATCGCGAAGGGTCGAGTGTCCCGTGCGCCCACCGAGGCCGGTATGGCTGCCGTCATCGTCCGCCCCGTTTGTCGACGATCTTGCGCGCCGATTCCGCCGAGTAGCCATCGAGGAGAAGATCGGCTTCGGCTTTATGCCTCCGGGCAGTTGCGTGACGCTCGGCCGGCGTCGGCGCCGAGTACCCATCGAGAAGAAGCTCAGCCTCGATCTTGTGCCTCCGGGCGGTCGCTTGACGCTCGGCCGGCGTCGCCGAGCGGCGCGGTATGGGCCGCCCGAGCGAGGCGCTTCGGATGTCTTCGAGATTTTGGCGCGACATCAATCCAGGCTGATTTTGATCAAGGGCGCGAGTCGCCCACTTTGCCATCGGTGTCGTGTCGATTCCCTTCGCGCGGCCAACCACGAGACAGTCGGGGTTGCAGGGAATATTGCAAATACTCCACTCGAGAAGGCTCTGGCGCTTAATGTCGATGCCGCCAATTCTGTTTTTATCTCCAGAGAAAGACCACGAGAGCGGAATGAACCCGACGCTGGCGGCTCGTAGGAAGCCGAGCTTGATCAACTGATAGACCGTATCGGCAAGCGGGTGAACGTCGCGCGGGGCGAATATCGCGGTCGACATTAACTCTTTGCCTTCAAGGCCCGTCTTCACCGCCCTCGCGATCGCGGGCGTAGACGAATCGTGATTCCACAGAACCAGCGAATTCTTGTTGAAGTTATCAAGCACCCAACCATTTTCGTCGATTGAATCTGCGGCGAGATCGACGGAGGGATTCGATATGGCGAAGCGGGCCGATCTTGACGCCTCGTCGACGAAGCTCATTTTTCCGGCGGGCGCCACCAACTTCGCGGTTCGATTTGAGACCGGACCGAGGATGGATGCCTCAGTCTCGCCGCCACGGAGCCGCGCGGCGAAATCGCGGAGGCCGACAATGCCGGTCATGCGCGCACCAATAAGGGGCGCGGCACGCGGCCCTGGCGGAGGCGCGTGCCGCGCTGGCGTCGAGCGTGGAGGCGCTCGGCGGCTGGCGATAAAATCATGGCGCGACCAGGCCGGCAATCGGCCCGGCGGCGGTGTTCGTGCCGAGGTCGTGGACATTGATGTTGAAACGCTCGGTGCCCATGATGCCGATCTGGTCGGCGTCGGCGAAACGCTCGGCGAGGCGCCGGACGGTGACGCCGCGACGCTCGCCCAGCGCGGCAGCGAGGGAAAGGTCGCCGAACAGCATCATCACGGAACCGCTCAGCGATGTGCCGATCTGGGGCAGTTTCTGCGAGATCACGATCGGGAAGCCGAGGTAGCTCGCTTCGAGCCTGCCGTTGACCATCGCAGCGGTATGGCCTCCACCGTTCGCGGCGGCCAAGCGGCAGAACGTGTTTGCATAGGCGAAGACCGTGCAGTACCAGCGCGCGCCGGGCAGCGCGATCGCCTGAACGGCCGCGATGAGCGCGGCTAGGTCGGTCGCGTCGAGCGTGCCGAAGGTGTTATGGCCGGTCGCGGCCGTCACTTTGGCGGCGGCGTGGGTGCCGTCGAGAATGAGCTGCGCAACACCGCGCATCCCGCCATAGGTCGAGGTGCCGTCGCCGTTGAAGCCGCAATCGTCTTCCTTGGCGGCGAAGGCATAGGCGACTTCGCTTGCGAGGAATTCACCGATGTCGGCGGCGGAGTCATCGGCAAGTTCGCTGGACATTTTCACGAGCGCGCCGATCTTCTTGGCGGTGAGGCCGATGCTATCGAACGTCACCTGCGATTCCGGCGGCGCGGTGTTCTCGGCGAGGAAGTAGGCAGTGAGGCCGCCGGTGCGACGCGGCCAGTTGAGCGTGTCGCGGCTCATCGGCACGATCTCGGCAGCTTGGCGGAATGCGCCAGCCAGTTCGCGGAGATTGACGATCGATCGGAGCAGCTCGTCCGGCACGAGAAAGCCGCCGGCAGTGTTCGGGCTTTCGGCGCTCGCCTTCGTGAGCGCAATCGAGTTGTCGCGGCACCAGAGTTTTGCATTGGCGTCGCCGAACAGCGTCGCTCTTGCCCACGTGCCTGCCCTGTGGGCGCGCTCTTCGGCGCGCGGGCCGGTGAAGGCTTTCAGCCTCCCGTATCGTAGGGGCTCACGCATCCCCTAATTCCTTGCGCGAAATGACCCCGCCAGCGACCAACTCCTCGAGCCACGTATAGATCTGGTCACTGACGATGCGGGGGCCGTGGATCAAGCCGCTCTGGCGATCATGCGGCAGCGAAACATGCAGGCCGCCGGTGTCGGTCACGAGCGCTTGCCGGAAAGCCTGGCGTCGTTGATTCGAGCGCCGCAACTCAATCAGGATTTTGGCGTGCTCGCGGATGAGCTCGCGCCATTCGTGCTTGCGACTTTCGACGAGCTGAGCCGTCGTCTCGATGCGCAGCCGAAATGCACGCTGCGCGCCGAGGAAGAGCGCTCGATCGATTGCCTGGCGCTCGGTGATAAGCCCGTGCAGCGTTGCACCGATGGGCTCGGGCGGTACGATCGAGGCGCCGCCGCCAGCCAACAGTTCATAGGCCCTCTGCTCGGTTTTCGGGACCGCATCAGGCGCGATCGATTGCGCGCCACCTTTTTCGAGGCGAAGGATTTCCGCCGTGATCGAGACGCGGCGTCGCTCAAGCTCTGCGAGGCGCTGGTCGAGAATGGCGAGGACGTTGATGCTGGGGTCGGTCGGTCGGGTGTTTTTCATAACAACGACAAGACCACGGCGGATTTCGGAATCATGACGTTATTTCCGGATTTTTATAGCCAGGCGACGGCGCACACTGTCGGGCCGCTCGCCGGCGCGCGAGAAGCGCTTAACCGCACGCGCCAGCGCGGTCGAGCGCGGCGCGCCGGCGGCGACCATCGCGGCTATCATTGCGATGGCGGCGGAGTCATCGATCACGGGGCGCCCACCGAAGCGCCGAGATACATCTTCGCCGATCTGCCGAAGTCGCGGATCGTTGCGCTCGGTGGCTCTGATGTCGATTGCGCGCTCGATCAGCTCGGCCTCACCGGCGCCGGCCGAGCGAAGCGCCGCGAGGATGTCAGCGAGCAAGCGGCGTGGATCAGTCGCGGTCATTTCGGCAGGCGCGGCACGTCGCGGCAATCGAGCAGAAACGCGCGGGCGCGGTCTTGTGCGGATTTTGGCAACTCGGGAAATTCGTTAAAGTAGACGACGCCGAGAATGGCGCTCCGGTTTTCATCGGTGGGTTCGATGGTCTCGCCCGCGATGAGAGCTTCGATCACCGGCGGATAAATCAGCTTCCGCTTGTCGCGGCGGCGTTTGACGGGCATCAATTTCTCCGATTTGAGACGATCGCGGGGGCACGGCGCTGTTCCGCGGGCGGATCGACGTCGAGATCGAGCTCGCGGATCAGGCGCGCGAAGGCGATGCGGCTATCGCGCTCGATCGCGACCTCCGGGCGCGCGTGCGGCGCGCCGAAGCGATCGATGAACGTCAGCCCGTGCTCGACGATGGCGACGCGCGCCGCGGTGCCCCGATCCCACGCCTCACCCGCGAGTGCCAGCAGCCGAAAATGGTGCGGTTCGAGCTCATAAGCGCGCGCCACCTGACGCCACCAGGCGCGCGTCGCCGGTTCCAGATGGCGCGGCGCCTGCGGCGTGGGCGGCGATTTCAGCGCTTTCGCCGTCACCGATCAAAATCCTGGTTCAACCGGGGCAAAATAAACGCACGTCTTTGGGCAAGCCGGTTGCGCGGTCGAAACGGCCGTGGACCCGAACCCCCTACCCCTTCCGCTTCGGTTTCCTGCGGGTTTATCGACGATTGCGCGCCGGCTGAGGCGGTCATGGCGCGCTCGCCTTGCGCAGGCGCCTGTCCAAGAACAACGGGATTTCGGGCCAATCTGCGTCAACCGTCGCACCGTCGCCGTGCCGAGCCGCTGGCGCACCACCATCGATCGGCAAGATCATTGTCGTCTGGCGCGGCGGCAGGGCGGTCAACGGTGCAGCGTCATCCTGCATCGCTATCGAATGCGCGCCGGCGAATGCCGCCGGCGTCATCCCCAGATATTTCGCCGCTTCTTTGAGTGTAACGGCCCGATCGCGCACGAGCTGCGCGCAGTCCGAGGCGGTCGGCTGCTCGCGCCCCGCCCTGATATTCTTTGTGATCTGCCAGACGAAATGCTTTCGCCTGGCCGTGTCCGCGGCGCGCGAGTCGACGGCCGCGGTGGACGATCCAACGTGCTCGTAAACCCAGCGACGCTCGGCGAGCCAGGTCGAAGGGCGCGAGATGAACTTGGCCTGTCTGCCGCGACACTCCTCGGCGTAACGCCGCGCGCCGGCCACGATCTGCTCGCTGCCGCTCGCCGCCTCGATTGCCGCCGGCCAAGCCTTGCGCGCGGCGTATTCTTCGCTGGTGCCCCGTTTTGGGTACGCCTCGAAAAATTGATCGAATCCATCATCGCGCACTTTTGGGATGCTTAAATTGGGTGCTTCGACGGTTGGGATACTTAGGGCACCACCCATGGTGACACCAGGTATCGCCTCGTGAGGTGACACCGTATCGCCGTGCGTGGTGCTACTGGTGTCACCCGGTGAGGTGACACCCAGCGCCGGAGACGGTGACACCGTTTCACCGTGCGTGGTGCTACTGGTGTCACCCGGTGAGGTGACACCCAGCGCCGTGTCGGGATCAAAGGAGACGGTGTAAATGTTCGATCCGCGGTCACCGGCGGCATCGATTCTGGACTTTCGCACAATGAAGCCTGCGCGCTCGAGCTGGCGCAATGAGCGCGGCACATGACGGCGGTCAAGATTGGCCGCCACCGCGAGCGTTTTTATGCTCGGCCAGCATTCGCCGTCGGAATTCACGAAACGCCCGAGCGCAATCAAAACGCGGAGCGCCGAGCCACTGAGGTCCCTATCGGCCGCCGCCCTGATGGGCACGCGTGAATAGCCGCCCTCGATCGTCAGCCGCGCGCGCTGGCTCATTCGGCGGCGGCCATTTGGGCTGTGCGCTGGCGGCGCGCCGTTGCGGTTACGCGGTCGACGCCATCTTGCTCCCACCGCCCGTCGAGCCTACGGCGGAAGCGGTCGCCGGTTCGTTCATCGATGATCACAGCGCGACCGACCGGCGCAAAAAGGCGTTCCGCGTCTTGGCGTATGAAAAAATTCCCGATGTACCCGCGGGCGGAATAGGCCCGGAATGGCCGTAGCGTCGACATCGGTTATGCCGCTGTTTTTCCGTCGAGCAGCCGATCGAGCGCTGCCTTCGGAACCAGCACGCGCTTTCCGATCTTGATGCAGGGGATGTCTCCGCGCTTGGCGGCTTCATATGCGTGATTTCGCCCGATGCCGAGTAATCGCGCCGCCTCCTCAACGCTGTATGTTTTTGCGGCTACGGCAGACATTATTTCCTCGCTGAATAGTGGTGACGGACCACTATTAATCCCTGCGTGTCTCGTTCGCAAGACAAAAGTGGTGGACATACACCATTGTACCGCTATATAAACCTCAGTGATGATTCAGAGGGCCGGCGGCTATGTCTTCTTCGCTTAAGGGGTACACGCCCGGACTTGGGCGGCTTCTCGGCGTTTCAGCCGCCGCGCTTTATGAGCGCCAGCGCGCTCTTGTGCGCGGGGGGTTACTCGAGATCGAGGGCGGCCGAGGCCCGGGCAGCGGCGTTCGCGTTACGGCGCGCGCGCTGGCGCTGCTAATCATTTCGGTTCTTGCGACCGATAGCCTGGCGGAGACAGCGTCCCGCACTCGCAAGGTGGCGGCCGCTCGGCCGCGGGGCCACGAGAGATGTCCCTATACAGGGATGCGAACGTTCCGTGACGCGTTCGACGCAGCGCTGTTTTCGACCGGCAAGGCTGAGAACATCATAGAAATTAGCGTGTCGCGTACTGCCGCGCGCGCTCAAATAAAATATTACGATCCCGCTGAAAACCATTCAGAAAAGACCGTCGAGTTTGCCACCGGCCAGCGGGTTGCGGAGCCAGAAATCAGCGTGTCGGCCACAATCGGTGGATCCCTACTCAAACAGCTAGCACGAGATGTGCAGGCGATCGTTATGGAAGAGGTCGAGAGCGCCGATGGGCACCCCGCGAGCTGACCAACCGGTGAGCGGGTCTGTGGAGTCGTGGCCCATCACGCTCGAACAGGCGGCCCGGCGCCTGCACATCAAGAACCTCCGCTGGCTGCGCAACCGGTGCAAAGAAATCGGTTGCGGCCGGCGCGTGCCCGGCAACATCATCATCGAACAGGGCGAGTTCGACCGCCTCTTCAGGAGCCTGCCATGCCTCTCCGGCTCTACCAGCGCGCAACCTCGCGCGTCTATTACCTGCGGGGAACCGTCCGCGGAATCCGTATCTATGAAACTACGGGCACGGACCAACGCGCGATCGCCGATGCCGTCCGGGCGAAGCGCGAGGCGGCGCTACTTGAGGAATCAGTCTTCGGGAAACGTGCGGTTGTTTCCTTCGCCCGAACCGCACTGAGTTATATCGAGTTCGAGGAACGGAGCGAGCGCACCGAGGCCGACGTGAAGCGGCTCGTCGACCACTTCGGCGACGCCCTGCTCTCGAGCATTGACCAGGCGGCGGCCGACCGCGCCGTGACCGTGTTGCTCGATCCCGATGCCGCGCCGGCAACCAAGCGGCGGGCCGTCTATGCGCCGCTCACCGCCATCCTCAATCATGCCCATGCGCGCGGCTGGTGTGACGCGCCCGGCTTCGAGCAACCGCGCCTCCCGCGCGGCAAAACCCGCTGGCTCACCCCGGCCGAGGCGCTCAGGCTGTTAGGATCCGCGGCGCCGCATCTGCGCCCGCTGCTGCTCTTCATCCTCTGCACCGGCGCCCGCATGTCCGAGGCGCTCGATCTCGACTGGTCGGATGTTGACCTGCTGGCGGCAAAGGCCGTGTTCCGCGATACCAAGAACGGCCGCGACCGCGCGGCCGGGCTGCCGCCGGCGGCGACGCTGGCGCTCGCCAATCTCCCAGCAGATTCGGACGGCGAGCGCCGCGGTAAGGTGTTCCGCCGCGACGATGGAGAGCCCTATGCTGATGCCGGGCGCCAGTACGGCGGTCAGATCAAGACCGCATGGCGTACAGCGTGCCGCCGCGCCGGGCTCGGTGTGTGGGAAGGCGAGGGCGACGATCGGCAGTTTATGCCGAACCTGTCGCCGCACGATCTGCGCCACACCTGGGCGACCTGGTTCTACGCGTTGACGAAGGACACTTTGCTTCTCAAGGCTGAAGGCGGCTGGCAGTCAGCCGCAATGGTCGAGCGGTATGCTCACCTCATGCATTCTGGGTCGGTGGCGGAGATTGCCGGGGTATGGGGTAGCGTGCACCCGGGTATTGGAGGGGCGCCAGCGACCGCGCCGGTTCGAATCGCGGCGGCAGGACCGAGGATTTAGGCCGAAAAGTCGCGAATTTACGGTTTTTTCGGGGGTTGGGCCCACGATCACATTTGCGCAATTGGCCGCCATTTTTATTGCTCCGACAGGATAATGATGCCAGATTCTGGACCGTGGTTTGACCGCGGCTCGCAACGCGAGCCGCTCCCACAGAGGGCGTTCCACGCTGCTACTCGGAAACCAAGTATCTCGAAATTGCCGCATCTGAAGCGGATGATGTTGGTCGAGTGTCGAACGGGAACGGATTCATCGTCAGGTTGTTCTGAGGGGGAGGGGACGTTATGGCCGACGCTAAGGTATCTCCGATGACCGATCTTGAAGAGTACCGCCGCTTCGTCGCCACTATGGCGGCTGGCGACAAGCCGAGTGAGACTTTCTCGAATTTCAGCCATGAGCACGCCGCCGTCGTGATCGCCGCAATCTTTCGGCATGCGCGGAACCATGTCGAAATTCTGACTGGCGCGCTCGACCCGGATGTTTATTGCACACAGGAAGTCATCGACGCGGCCGTAGCGTTCGCGCGCCAACCGGGCGCGAGCATCCGCGTGTTGCCGGAACGGCCGATCGCGCCCAACCATGCGCTGTTGGCGGCGCTGGCCGCCGCCAATTTGCGTAACCGCATTATCATTTATGATCTCATTCAGCGGTCATCCAACGAACTTTTTCACTTTGTCGTTGCTGACGGGCGGCACTATCGGTTCGAACAGAACCGCGAAGAAATGACGGCCATTATTCAGTTCGGTGAGCCTAAGTTGTGCACCGGACTGCACGAATATTTTGACAAACACGCCAAAAACGCGGTGCTGCAGACGGCCTAAAGGCCGCTCGCCATAACTCGTTGCAGAATGCACTGCGTTCCCAGGGGGAACGCGAGATGACTACCGAGTCCGTGGCGGCGCTGCTGCACCTTGGCGCCTTCGCTCTTATTTTAGGTGTCGGCTATCTCGGCTTGGATCGGGTCCATGGCGAGGTCGACCGGCTCAACAAGGAACTGACGGCTATCGAAGCGGCAGTGAAGCAAATGCTCCTGCGCTTCGGGCTGTACAAAGACGGGAATTCTCACCTCAATCTCAGGTTCGAATGCGATGAATTCCGGCTCCTTTGCTATGTAGGACGGGAAAAGCTTCACGCGCCGCGGGGGATCGCAGTTCGCGTCTGGCAAAAACGCGTTTGGGTCATGCCGTTTCTTCGATCGTTCCACGTTAAGCGCGACAAGAAGCTGGTCGGCGTCCTGGTGATCATAGCGCTCTATGTTTTCATCCGGGCGACCGCTGCGGCGATGTGGCCCGAAGGGTGGATGATCTCTTCCGCGACGGGGTTCTGGTTTTTTGCTTTTTTCTGCATCGATATTGGAATCACCATGTTCGTCGCCTGGTGCTCCTCCCGTCTTTGGTCGATCAAGCCCCGATGCGAGCAGTTTGAGCGTGACGTTCTTGCTCGCTATGCGACACTCACCGAAGAAATGAAGAACGCGATGCCAGCTGCTGAAAATCCAACTACCGCTCAGAACGCTTAATTCAAGGTAGCTCAAACCCCCAAACAACAGACTGTAGGCCGTTGGCTGCTATTGCGCGCCGGTGTGCCTGGCAAGCTGCGCATGATTGAGAAGAATATCCCGGAGTGTTGGTCTAAGAACCGGCCAGCCACAACGGTCGAGCGGTCGCCGATCCCAGTGCAAAATCGGTGCAGACCAAAAAGGCAGCGCGAAAGACGTCTTGAACGTCATATAGTTAGCGGATATGCACGCAGCCTTCGCAATGTCGAGGTCAGGGGTTCGATCCCCCTCTGCTCCACCATTTCTCCCCAAGGTCTGTGGTCGTTCAATCCAATACCGCCCGCATGAGGTGGAGGCCGGCGAACAATGCCACGACCGATACCACGACCGAAGCGAGGATATAGGCGGCGGCGGCAAGATACTGGTCGCGGTTGATGAGCGTCACCACCTCGAGCGAGAAGGTGGAGAAGGTGGTGTAGCCGCCGCAGATGCCGACGACGAGGAACACCCGCGTCGAAGGCGCCGCGTCCCACCGCAGCGCGAAGCTTTCGGCGAAGACGCCGATGAGAAACGAGCCGGTCACGTTGATGATGAGCGTCGACCAGGGGAAGGCAGTGCCGAGAAGCCTGCCGCCGTGGATGCCGACGAGATAGCGCGCGACCGAACCGAGCGCGCCGCCCAATGCGACCCAGAGATACGTCATGCGCAGGCCTCCTGATGAAATCGGCGGGCAAGAAAAAACCCGCCTCGCGGCGGGTTCCGGACGGACTCCCACCGCATCTTGGCGCGGTAGGAGTCATCAGCCCTGGGCTTGCGCTTCGGGCAGTTTCGGGGGACTCCATCCCCATCAGGTTCAGCTATAGATGAAACGGCGGGTCATCGCAACCGGCGCCGGCGGCCGCGATCAGGCGCGACGGCGCGAAGGCAGGGCGGCCGGCCGGTCCGAACCAAGCGGGCGCGCCGGCGGCGCGATCTCCTGATGGAGGCGACGGCTGCGTTCGCGATAGAGATCGGCCTGCAGCCGCTTGTGCCACGCTCCGACGCCGAGGGCGGTGACGATCGCGGCGGTGGCGAGGCCGGCGATGGCGGCGGCGATGATGGCGATCTGCGGCGCGCTGGTCGGTGGGGGGAAGAGCCCGACGAGGGGCAGGGAGGCGAGGGCGATGAACATTCCGAGGGCGGCGCCCACGAGAACGCCGATGCCGAGGAAAAGAAAAAAGCCGCCGATCAATCGCGGATAAAACGACGCCATGGTCTTCACCGTCCGCCCCGGAGCGACCTGCGTTGGCGGCACACCCGCCATGCGGGAGCTTCCAAGGGGCGATCGGGCAATTTATCGTGAAAGTCATGAACAATTCCTTGAGGTACCCTAAATTTTCCCTAACCGTCGGGTGCGGCCCGGCGGCGGGCTGCTTGACGGGCGGCCGCGCCGGCCCAGAATCGCCGGGTTTCGGCGTCGGACCCCAGCCATGGCCGGCAGGAGTCGTCTTGGAGGCGCGGATGTATTCGGAGACGACCCGTTCGATCAAAGTGACGGTGAAGCCCTTTTACCTCGAGGATCAGTCCTCGCCGGCCGAGGGCCATTTCGTCTGGGCCTACAACGTCCGCATCGAGAACCAGGGGAGCGAAACCGTGCAGCTGCGCCGGCGGCATTGGCGGATCACCGACGGCCGCGGCAACGTGCAGGAAGTGCGCGGTCCGGGCGTGGTCGGCGAGCAGCCGGTGCTGGCGCCCGGGGAAACCTTCGAATATACCAGCGGCACGCCTTTGAACACGCCGTCGGGCATCATGGCGGGCACCTATCACATGGAAACGTCGGACGGTAAGGGCTTCGACGTCGCCATTCCTGCCTTCTCGCTCGACTCTCCCCACCAGGCGTCGCGGCTCCAGTGAGCACGGCGCGGCGCAAGGCAAGACCGGAAAGGAAACGAATTTCGATGGCCGCCAACAACAAGACGAAACGCAACGGAGGCGGCGCTTCGCGCCCGTCGCGCGCGGACGCCGAAGCGGCGGTGTGCGTGCTGCTGCGCTGGGCCGGCGACGATCCGGCGCGCGAGGGCTTGCGCAATACGCCGGCGCGCGTCGTCCGCGCCTATGAGGAATATTTCGCTGGCTACGCCGTCGATCCGGCCGACATTCTCGGGCGTACCTTCAAGGAGACCGACGGCTACGACGAGATGGTCGTGCTGCGCGACATCCGCTTCGAAAGCCATTGCGAGCACCACATGGCGCCGATCATCGGCAAGGTGCACGTCGCCTATCTGCCGAACCGGCGCGTCATCGGCATCTCGAAACTGGCGCGTCTGGTCGACGTCTTCTCCAAGCGGCTGCAGATTCAGGAAAAGATGAACGCGCAGATTGCCAATGCGCTCAACGATGCCTTGAAGCCGAAGGGCGTCGCCGTGGTGGTCGAGGCGGCGCATCAATGCATGACGACGCGCGGGGTCCATAAAAGCGGCGTCGCCATGGTGACGTCGCACATGCTGGGCGCCTTCCGCGACGACCCGACGACGCGGCGCGAATTCCTCTCCTTGATCGGTTCGCCGTCGCTCGCGCCGAACGTCTGACGCGCCGGCGGCTACCGCAAATAGTCGCCGAAGTGACTGCGCATCTCGGATTCCATGCGCTGGTCGAAATCGGCCATCGCCGCCTTGGTCATGTCATAGAAGACATGATCGCGCTGGTTCGGCGAGGCGTTCTCCAGCACGGTCTGCGAGCGCGTCGTCTTCACCGTGGCGGAGCGCACCACGAGGCCCGTCGGATCGACGATGTTGACCGTTGCCGCGATCGACAGATCGTAGCGCTCCGATTGCTGGGTGGTGAACCACGCATTGACGCCGGTTTGCTTGGCCAGGTCGGTCTCGATCACGCTGGAATCCTCGATGGTCATGACCGCGCGCAGCGGGCCGCTCCCGGTGGGGCTCAGCCGATCATGCGCCCAGCTCTCGACCGCATGAACCGGCGTGACCGGAAAAAGATGGTCGACGTTCGGCGCATGGCCGGGCGGCAGATAAACCTCGCGCAGATCGACCGAGGCGACCGCGAGTTGCAGCGGCGGCTTGTCGGTGAAACGCAGATCCGGAAATTGCGGTGCCGGCGGCGCCGAGGAGCAGGCGGTAAGCAGGCTCGCCGCGAGAAACAGGACAAGCGGAGCGCGGACGGCAAAACGCGGGGTCATGGGCCTCTCCGGTCGTTCGGCGGGGCGGCGAGACTGGCACCGGAACCAGCCCTTTTCAAGGCAGTCCGGGCGCCGACACGTCACGACGCGGCCAGCGCGGCGAGTTGGGCGTCGTCATAGGCGTAGACGCGATTGCAGAACTCGCAGGTGACGATCACCTTGCCCTCGACCTTCAAATCGGCGAGCTCGGCCGGGCCCAGTGCCGTCAGCATGGATTCGACCCGCTCCGGCGAGCAGCGGCAGCGCGCGGCCAGATCATGCGGCCGGTAGGCCCGCACCCCGTCCTCGTGGAACAGCCGGAACAGCAGATCCTCCGGCGGCAGGCTCGAATCGAGCAGCTCCTGCGTGGTGCTGGTGCTCATCAGGATCATGGCGCGCCGCCAGCCTTCGTCCTCGTCCTCGCGCGACCGCGTGTCGTTCTCCTTGGGCAGACGCTCGATCATCAGCGCGCCGGCCCGCCAATGCGCGTGGCCGTCGCCGTTCCGGTGGCGCGCCACCGCCACTTTGAGGCCGGCCTCGACCTGCTCGCTCTGGCGGAAATAATGATGGACGCATTCGGCGAGGCTGCCGCCTTCGAGGGCCACGATCCCCTGATAACGCTCGGTGTGCTCGCCCTGGTCGACGGTGAGCGCCAAATAGCCCGCCCCCAGCAGCCGGGGTACCGAGAGCTCGGCCGCCGCGCCCAGCTCGTCGAGCCGGGCCCGGTCGAACTGCGCGTAGCCGCGCACCGCGCCCGCCGTCGTCACGTCCGCGACCATGAACCGGATGGGGCCGTCGCCCTTGGTCTGCAGCGTGAAGACGCCTTCGTATTTCAGCGCGCCGGCCAGCGTCACGGCGATGGCGATGGCTTCGCCGAGCATTGCCGCCACCGCCGCCGGATAGGCGTGGCGCGTCAGGATTTCGTCGATGACCGGGCCGAGGCGCACCAGGCGCCCGCGCAAGCGGAAGGGGTCGACCTGGAAGGGCTGGACGATATCGTCCGTGGCGGCGCCGAGCATGGATTCTTATGTGGGCTCAGCCCAGGCACCAGGCAAGGATGCCCTTCTGCGCGTGCAGGCGGTTCTCGGCCTCCTCCCACACCGCCGAGCGCGGCCCGTCGATGATCTCGGCGGTGACTTCCTCGTCGCGATGGGCGGGCAGGCAATGCATGAAGATGGCGTCGGGCTTCGCCTTGGCCATCAACGCCGCATCGACGCGATAGGGCCGGAGCATGGCGCGGCGCTCTTCCTTGTCCTTGTCCTTGCCCATCGAAATCCAAGTGTCGGTGACGATGCAATCGGCGCCGGCCACAGCAGCCGCCGGGTCGGTCGTCGCGCTGACGCGCGCGCCTTCGGCCTTGGCCCAATTCAACGCCTGGTCGGGCGGAAAGAGTTTCGCGGGACAGGCGATCCGCAGCTCGAATCCGAAACGCGCCGCGGCATGAATCCAGCTGACCAGCACGTTGTTGCCGTCGCCGCTCCAGGCCACGATCTTGCCCTTGGCCGGGCCCTTGAACTCCTCGAGCGTCATCACGTCGGCCATCACCTGGCAGGGGTGGCTCTGATCGGTCAGGCCGTTGATCACCGGCACCGTGGCATGCGCCGCCAGATCCTCGAGCTTCTGGGCGCTGTCGGTGCGGATCATGATGGCGTCGACATAGCGGGACAGCACGCGCGCGGTGTCCGCCGGACTTTCGCCGCGCGACAATTGGCTTTCGCCCGACGCCATGGTGACGACATCGCCGCCGAGCTGCTTCATCGCGACCTCGAAGGATAGCCGCGTCCGCGTCGACGGCTTCTCGAAGATCATCGCCAGCATCTTGCCGGCGAGCGGCTTGGTGCGGTCGCGTCCCGCCTTCATCGCCGCTGCCCGGTTGAGGATGCGGCGCAGCTCCTCGCTGTCGACCCGGTCGAGGTCGAGGAAATGGCGCGGCACGTTCTTGAGCAAGGCGGCGGTCATATGTTCCATCCCCGGGCGACGGCTTCGATGATGCCGGCCGCTTCCGCGACATGGCTGTCCTCGATGATAAGCGGCGGCAGCAGCCGCACCACGTTCTCGCCGGCGCCCACCGTGAGCAGCCCCGCATGACGCAGCTTGTCGATCATCTCGGTGTTGGTAACGACGCATTTGAGGCCGGTCAGCAGGCCTTTGCCGCGCCTCTCGACGAAAACCTTGGGATGAGCCTTGGCGATCGCATCGAGCCGGGCGTGCAGCGTTTTGGCGATGCGCTCGACCCGGGCGAAAAAGCCCGGCTCCTCCATGATGCTCAGCACCTCGTTGGCCACCGCCATCGCCAGCGGATTGCCGCCGAAAGTCGAGCCATGCGTGCCCGCCATCATGCCGGAAGCGGCCCGCTCGGTGGCAAGACAGGCGCCGACCGGAAAGCCGCCGGCCAGCCCCTTCGCCAGCGCCATGACGTCGGGCGTCACGCCCGCCCATTCATGCGCGAACAGCCTACCGGTGCGGCCCATGCCGGTCTGCACCTCGTCGAAGACGAGCAGCAGGCCGAACTCGTTGCAGATCTCGCGCAGGCCTTTCAGGTATTCGGTCGTGGCGACGGCAAGGCCGCCTTCGCCCTGCACCGGCTCGACGACGATGGCCGCCGTCTCGTTCGAGATCTTAGCGCGCATCTCGTTGAGATTGCCGAAGGCGACGTGATCGAAGCCCGGCATCGGCGGCCCGAAGCCCTTGAGATACTTCTCGTTGCCGGCGGCGGCCAGAGTCGCAAGCGTACGGCCATGGAAGGAACCGGTGCAGCAGATCAGCCGGTATTTCTCCGGATGGCCGGCCGCGTCATAATGCTTGCGCACCACCTTGATGGCGCACTCCATCGCCTCGGCGCCCGAATTGCAGAAAAAGGCGGTGTCGGCGAAGGTGCGCCCGGTCAGTCGCTCGGCCAGGCGCTTTTGATCGGCGATCTGGAACAGATTCGAGCAGTGCCACAGCTTATGCGCTTGGCGCTCCAACGCCGCCACAAGGCGCGGATGCGCGTGGCCGAGCGAGGTGACGGCGACGCCGCTGGCGAAGTCGAGATATTTGCGGCCGTCGGTGGCATAGAGATAGGCGCCTTCACCGCGGTCGAACGTCAGTTCGTTCCGCGCATAGGTCGGCATGACGGCTGGAATCACGGGAATCTCTCCTCAGCGAAGAAGACGAAGGGAAGGCGTTGCGGCGGCGACGGCTCAGCCTCGTCGCGGCAGCTTTCCTCGCTTGTCGTCGTGCGGGGCATATTGCCCCTGCGCGCGCTTCATCGCTTCGCTCCCGATTCGGGTCATTACGGAAGAGGTCGGCAGTATGGATTCGGGCTAACCCCTTGTCAACGCCGAGAGAATCATGGCTGGCGACGAATCCGCAAGGTACTCTATGCGTGGCCGCCGCCGCCGGCCGCAAGAAGGAGCCCAATGCAAGCCGCGACGCCCGATCCCGCCGCCGTGCTCGATGCGATCCTGGCACGGCTCGACGATCCGATCCTGCAGCAACTCGGACTCTATTGGCGCTCCAAGCTGCACGGCCGGCGTTTGCCGGCGCGCCGCGACATCGATCCGCGGGACGTTCCGGCGTTGCTGCCGCATGTGATGCTCTGGGACGTCCAGCGCGATCCCATGGGGTTTCGCGGCCGTTTGGTGGGAACCTACATCGTCGAAATCGCCGGCCGCGATGCCACCGGCCAGTCTATCGAGACCATCGACGACGCGGGCGCGATCGAGGCCGAATATCGCGCCGTGGCCGAGACCGGCCTGCCGCGCCATCAGGAGCGCCAGGCGCATTGGCCCAATCGCGAGCACCGGCATTATGGCCGATTACTGTTGCCCTTGGCGGAAGACGGCAGTCGCGTCGACATGCTGTTGGGCGGCATCAACGCCGTCGCGGCCGAGCGGGGACGCTAGTTCTTGTGCGCCAGCACGATATGGAAACAGCGTTCCAACTTGCCGCCGTCAAGCCGCGCGATGGTTTCGCGGTAGGATGATATCTCCACTGCGGCGAAACCGGCCTGCCGGTGCAGCGCTTCCAGTTCGGCCGCGCCGTAGATGCGGAAGCCGTGCTGGGTAAAGCGCATCCGGGCCGCCGTGTCGCGGTCCATTGCCGCCAGCGCCAGCGTGCCGCCGGGCTTGAGCACCCGCCGAATCTCGGCCAGATGACTCGCCGGCTCGGGCCAGAAATAGATCACGTTGATCGCGACGGCGCGGTCGAAGCTGTCGGGCGGGAAGGGCATCGCGTCGGACGAGCAGCAATGGAACGCCGCGCGCCCCTGTTCGGCGAGACCGCGGTTTCGAAGGCACGCCTCCTTGACCATCGTCGCCGACTGGTCGACGCCGTCATAGCTCAGCCCGTCGCTACGCTCGAGCAGGGCGGCGACATGGGCGCCGTTGCCGAACCCGATTTCGAGGATGCGCTCGCCCGGCCGTGGCGCCGCGCGGAGCAGCGCCATCGCGATCAGCGCCGCGTTGCTGCGCTGCATGAAATTCCCGACGGCAATTCCGGTGTCGCCTTCGGGGTGGCCGAGCTGGCGCGCCAGCTGCGCCGGGTCGAGGCCGGCGATATCCGTCATGCCTTGAGCTTGTAGCCGCGCGCGAACATGGCGTGGCACAGCAGGAGGAGCGCCGCATCGAGCGCCACCATGGCGACGGCGCCGACCAGCAGGGAGCCGTCGGCGCGCCCGGTCAGCCCGTAGCGGAAGCCGTCGATCATGTAGAAGAACGGATTGCACAGCGCGATGTCGCGCCAGACCGGCGGCAGGGCGTCGATGGTGTAGAACGTGCCCGACAGGAACGAGAGCGGCGTCACGATGAAATTGGTCACCGCTGCGATGTGGTCGAATTTGTCGGCCCAGATGCCGCCGACAAGGCCGAGCACCGATAGGCCGAGCGACGCGGCCACGGCGCTGAAGATCGTCGCCACCGGACTGTAGATGTGAATCGGCACGAAGAGCGCCATCACCGCCGCGACGACGACGCCGACGACGAGGCCGCGCGTCACGCCGCCGAGCGCGAAGCCCAAGACCAGCTCGCCCGGGCTCAACGGCGGCATCAGGACGTCGACGATGTTGCCCTGCAGCTTGGCGATCATCAGCGAAGAGGACGTATTGGCGAAGGCATTCTGCAGCATCGCCATCATGACGAGGCCGGGCGCCAGGAATTCCACAAAAGGCACATCGCCCACCATCCGCCGCTGGCCGCCGAGCGCCAGCAGGAAGATGGCGAGGAAGAGCAGCGTCGTCACCACGGGCGCTGCGACGGTCTGCATCGAGACCTTGAGGAAACGGCGCACTTCGCGGACGTAGAGGGTCCACAAACCGAGCCAGTTGACCGGGCCGATGACCCGCGCCCGGGGCGGGTTGATGCCGTGCATGTTGAATCCCTCAACGAAGGCGATGAAGCTTAAGCTGGGAGCCGGGCCGAGGGAAGCGGAGCATGGCTGAATCGCGCGCAGGGCGGCGCCGCAAGGTGCCGCGCAAGATGACACCGGAGCGTCTCGCGAATATCGCGCTGCACTATCTCGGCCGTTATGCCAGTTCGAGCGCCAATCTGCGCCGCGTGCTGCTGCGCCGGGTGCAGCGTGCCGCGGCGGAGCATGGCGCCGATGCGGCCGAGGGCGCCGCCTGGGTCGAGGAACTGATCGCGCGTTATCTGCGCTCGGGCCTGATCGACGACCGCGCCTATGCCGCGCAACGGGCGGCGAGCCTGCAGCGCCGCGGCGGCTCCCGTTTCGCCATTCGCGGCAAACTCCGACAGAAGGGCGTCACCGGCGATCTGATCGAGGATGCGCTGACTACGCTCGACGCGGCGGGCGGGGCCGGCGAGCTCGCTGCCGCCTGCGCGCTCGCCCGCCGGCGGCGGCTCGGCCCTTACCGCCTGCCGGCCAAGCGGTTGGCCATGCGGCAGAAGGATCTGGCGGCGCTGTCGCGCGCCGGCTTTGGCCTTGACGTTGCGCGCCGCGTACTCGGCGTCCGCGATGTCGCGGCGCTGGAAGACCTGGCGCGCGGCGAAGAGGAATAAGGCTCAGCCCTTGCTGGGCCCGGGGGATGGCTTGGGTGCGGCGTCGGGTTGCGGGCGGATCACCGGCTGCTGGAAGTCGCTGCGCATGGCGATGTCGTGCTCGTCGAAGGCGCGCTTGACGCGTCGGTTGAATTCGCGGCCGACGATCCATTGCCGCGTCGGCTGCGTCACCAGCCGGACCTGCACGATGTAAGCGCCGGGCTCGAAACGATCGAGGCCGAACACTTCGAGCGGCTCCAGGATCAGGGATTTGAATTCCGGATCCTGGCGCTGTGCCTCGGCGACCTGCTTCAACAATGCGATCACCTTGTCGACGTCCTCAAGGTAGGAAACGCTGATCTCGGCGACGTAGTAGGACAAATCCTTGCTCAGGTTGTGGATGATCTTCACCTCGCTGAACGGCACGGTGAGAATGGCGCCCTGCGTGTCGCGCAACCGGATAGTGCGGAGCGCGATCGATTCGACGGTGCCGCGCACGCCGTTGGCGACGATGATCACGTCGCCGACGGCGAAGGTATCGTCGATCAGCACGGCGATGCTGGTCATGATGTCCTTGAGGATCGATTGCGAGCCGAGGCCGGCGATAAGGCCGAAGACGCCGGCGCCGGCGATGAGCGCGCCGACATTGATGCCGACCTCGCCCAAGACGACGAAGGCGACGACGATGGCGAGCACCACCAGCATCACCAGCCGCAGGAACGGGAACATGGTGCGGGCCCGTGCGCGCCGGCGGCTGTCGCCTTCGAGGCGCTGCATGTGGCGTTCGAGCGCGGAGACGAACAATTCCCAGACGGCCAGCGCCACGGCGAAGGCGATGAGGATGCCCGCGACGCTGCCGGCGGCGCGGCTCTGTGCAACCGCCTGGAACCAGACGAAGGAGTCGATGCCCCAGGCCTGCAGCAGCGCAAGCGCGGCAAGGACATAGATCACCGCCGAGAGAACGACCGTGAGTGCCGGGATATAACGGTTGGCGCGCGCCTCGATCGTCGGGAAGCGGCTTTTCAACTCGGGGCTGACGGCAAAGCCGCGTTGGCTGGCGCGCTGAACGAGTTGCACGCCGACCGCGGCCGCTAGGACCACCACGGCCGTTATCACGGTCGCGCGCAACAGGATGAGGATGCCGCCCTCGATGTGGAGCGCGAAAACTCCGAACGTGCCGAGCAGATAGATGATGGCGAGGATGTGCCAACTGTCGGCGAGGCGGTGGCGCAACAGCCGCCAGCCGGTGCGTCGGGTCGCATTCCCCGCCGGATCGCCGCGCAGCCATTCCGCCACCGTGGTCCGGTTCTGCAGCACGAAGACGATCGCCAGCACGCCGAGCAGCAGCACGATGATGCGTAGCAGCACGGCATAGATGGCGCCGGGCGCCGACAGCCACCACGCGATCTCGGTGACGGCGTAGCCGTAAACCGCCAGATTGGTGAAGCGCCGCACCCAGATGTAGAGGTAGTTGCGTGTTTCCTCGCTGAGCGGATAGAGCGCCAGCGCGCTGGGCGACAACAGGAGCACGCGTGCCGCGGTGCAGATGATCCGCGACCACAGATAGGCGTTGATGACCGCTTGCGCGACGTGCTGGGTGCCGAATCGCGGGTCGGTGAGCGGCAGGACGAAATAGGCGATGGCGGCGAAGGACAGGATCGGCAGCGCATCGAGCGCGGCGCCGACCAGCAGGAAAAGAATCTGCTGCGTCAGATCCTCGCCGGCCCGGGTGCCGAGCCGCCGCGCCGGGCGGCGCAGTAGGAACCAGACG
The DNA here is from genome assembly GCA_035648735.1 of Allostellaceae bacterium. GTDB lineage: Bacteria > Pseudomonadota > Alphaproteobacteria > ATCC43930 > CGMCC-115725 > REEB95. The sequence continues at coordinate 22,049 of DASRKX010000045.1, read as the reverse complement.
ATCCAGTCGGCAAGGACGGCGAGGCCGAAGACGATTGCCAGCTTGGTCGCGATCTCGACGGCGCCGTGGCGGGCGGACTGGTCCGCCGCTCGGTCGCGGATCCAACTCACCAGGCGCGGCGCATCGACGACCACGGCAGCGGCCGCGAGCACCTCGCCGCTGACGGCGTCGGCTTCCGCGGACAGCGTGGCGAAGAAGGTGGAGAGCACGCTCGGCCCCTTCGGCTCGACGTGGCGTCGCGCCTCGATCAGCGCTTGCAATTGCTGGATGAGCTTCTGCCGTGCCGTCGGGTCCTGGATGGTATTGACCAGGCCCTGCAGCTCATCGGTCGAAACCGCGGCAGCAGGCGGGCTCGCATTGCTTGTCGGGGCGGGCGGCGCGGCAGGTGTCGTGGCGGGAGACGTGTTTTGGGCGCGCGAAGGGGATGTCGCCAGCACGGCGAGGAGGGCAAGGAGCGGCGCCAGGGCGCGCAGAGATGACCGGAAGCTCACGCCAAGGAAGCTTAGCGGGAAGCGCCCCGCCGCGCCAAGCGGCGCCGCACGGCGGGGGTTCAGAGCGCCTTTTGCGCCAGGCGCAGGAGGGCGGCGCCGAGCAGGAAGATGCCCGATACCGCCAAGATCGCGCCCGAAACGCGGTTGAGCCAGGCGATGCCGATGCGGCGCAGCGCTGGCGCGCCGGCGCACAGGCTCAGCCACCAGGCGAGCGAGCCGAGGAATACCCCCGCCACCAAGGCGGCGATGCTGAGCCAGCCCGATGCCGGATCGAAACCGAGCTGGGTGAAGATCGCGGCGAAGACCACGATGGTGATCGGGTTGCTGATGGCGAGCGCAAAGGTCGAGAGGAAGGCGGTGGCCAGGCGCTCGCCGCCGAGCGGCTCGGCCCGCGCCGGGCCGCGCGCCAGCAGGCTCTTGATGCCGAGGACAATGAGGAGCGCACCGCCGGCAAGGCCGAGCTCGTTGCGCCAGGAGAGCAGCCAATCGCGGATGAAGGTCAGGCCGAAGCCGGCGATGGCGCCGAAGAAGGCGTCGGCACAGGCGGCCCCTAGGCCGGACATCAGGCCGTAGATAGCGCCCTCGAACAAGCTGCGGCGCACGCAAAGCATGCCGGCCGGCCCGACCGGGATGGCGATGATCAGGCCGACGAAAATGCCCTTGAAGAAGATGATCAGCAGCATGCCGCCCGTATCGCTTCCGCGATGGAGGCCGTGATATCAGCCGCCGATGGCAGCCGCAATCACCCTGCGGCTTGCGCCGGCCAGCGTTGCTCGGGGAGCTCTTGCGGGAATTCGTGCAGCGCCGCGATGACGGCGAGGCCCTGGCGCGCGAAATAGTCGTCGTCGAATCGATGCGTGCCGATGAAATGGAGGAATTTCGCGTCGTCGCGCGGACCGCCCGGGAAGAAGCACGAATAGTTGGGGAAGGGCAGGATCACCGGGCTCGGCGAATTGGCGGTGACGAAGTTGGACGCGCATTGCTCGGTCGCCCAGCCGCGCCAGGCGTCGCGGCCGACGATCGCAGCCATGCCCTCGTGGAATTCCGCGAGCCGCGCGCGACTGAAGCCGCCCTTGGCGAAACCGGTGAAGCCCGACGAGCCACGCACGTACAGCAGCCGCTCGCAATTGGGGTATCGGTCGAAGCTGCGCTCGGCGACGATGCCCGGCTGGTCGCCGGCGATCTCGCGCGCCTCGCGCGCCGCCTCGCTCATGGTGACGAGCGGCCAGCCATCGGCCAGCGTGAAGGGCAGGTTGTTCTCGACGCAATAGGCGACTTCCTTGAGGTCTGGTCCCATGGTCAGCGTGTCGCAATCGACCTGGATGGCGTATTCGTCGCGCGCGCGATCGACCAGATAGACCAGGCGTTCCCAGGTGCCGCCGCGCTGGCAGACACCGGTGTCGATGTCCTCGAGGGTCTCGAAGCGGATGCCCTCGAAATGCTCGGCGAGAAGATCGCGGCTGGCTTCCGGCATGTCGCGGTCGATGATGGCGACGAGCTTGCCGCGCTTGATCAGGCGGTAGAACGATTTCATCGCCACCAGATAGAGATGCGCATCGTCGTTCGAGACCATGCTGACGATCGTCCAGGGCGCGTCGATGACCCGCAGCGGCCGCGTCGCGCGGATGCCGCGCGTGATGCTTTCGAAACGGCGGGTCTTCAGGTGCTTGCGCAGGCGGTACAGCATGGCCGGGATGATCACCCTGGAGGGGAAAACAGCGGCCGATGCTAGGCGCCGCGTGGTTGAGATTCCCTAAACGAAAGCGTGCTTTCTAATTCACTCAAAATCAGTGTTAAACACTTTTTAATAGCAGTTCAGAGTGCGAGTTCGCCGTTGACAGAGGTGGAGCGCGCCATTGAAGCTGCCGCCAATTAATTGCGCGAGAACCAAGTCCGTTGCCGGTGATCGGGGGATCACGGTCAAAGTGCGCAACGCTGGGGGGATCTATGACAACGGCCAACTATGCGCGGTTCAGCCAGGCGCTGACCGACATTCTCAAGCTCGCCGTCCCGCCGATCGCGCTCACCTTTCTCGAGGCACCTCCCGCCGGGATGCCGCGCGTGGCCGGCGCCATGCCGGCGCCGACGGCGGATGGCCGCACCGGCGCGGCCGCGGCCGGCTGTGTCTTCTGGATGATGGCGATCGACAAGACTTTCGTCACCGTCGCCGCCGATCACGGCAATTGCAGCGTCGGCAGCGTGACGCATGGTTTCAAGACCTTGGCCGAGGTGGCGAAGAACGCCGATGTCGGCGCGCTGGTCGAATCGAACTGGGTGACGCCCGAGGATTTCCGCAAGGTGGCGGTCGTGACGCGGAAGCCGGGCGCGATCGCCTATGGGCCGCTGGCGGAGACAAAGCTCGATCCCGACATCGTCTTTCTGCGCATCAACGGCAAGCAGATGATGCTGCTGCATGATGCTTGTCCCGACCTCCGGATCGAGGGCAAGCCGCAATGCCACATCGTCGCCATCGCCAAGGAAAAGGGCGAGATGGTGGCGTCGACCGGCTGCATGCTGAGCCGCGTGCGCACCGGCATGTCCAACAACGAGGTCACCTTCGCGCTGCCCGCCGGACGCCTCGCCGAGTTGGTGGAACGGCTCAAGGCGGCACAGGCGGCGGATTTGCGCGTCGCCGCTTATGCTAGCGAGGATGCGACGCGCTTTTCCGGCGCGGGGTGATTGCCGCGGGTTACAACGATTTAAGTGGCCGCTCCGGTGGCGAAGATGCTTGATTTCGTCGGTGCCGTCGCTCCAGATGGCGCGCAGCGAAACGCCTGTCCCTTAAAACGGTATTTAAAGCGGTATAAGGCTGCCTTACATGCAACCGATGATCGAAGTCCGCGGCTTGAGCCGACGGTTCGGTCCCATCCTGGCGGTGGACCAGGTGTCGTTCACTGTCCAGCGCGGCGAAGTGCTGGGTTTTCTCGGGCCGAACGGTGCCGGAAAATCCACCACCATGAAGATGATCACCGGTTTCCTGGCGCCCAGCTCGGGCACGGCTATCGTCGGTGGCGCCGACATCATCGCCGATCCGGTCGCGGCCAAACGGCAGATCGGCTATTTACCGGAAGGGGCGCCGGCCTATCCCGACATGACGCCGCTGGCTTTCCTGCGGTTTATCGCCGCGATCCGCGGATTTGCCGGAGACGAGAAGAAGCGGCGCATCGATCTCGCGGTGGAGCGGACATCGCTTGCCGAGGTGCTCGATCAGCCGATCGACACGCTGTCGAAGGGCTTCAAGCGCCGCGTCGGCTTGGCGCAGGCACTGCTGCACGATCCGCCGGTGCTCATCCTCGACGAGCCGACCGACGGCCTCGATCCGAATCAGAAACACGAGGTCCGCGCGCTCATCCGCGATCTGGCGCCGGGCAAGGCGATCGTCATCTCGACGCATCTTCTTGACGAGGTGGATGCCGTCTGCACCCGCGCCGTGATCATCGCCAAGGGGCGCTTGCTGGCGGACGACCGCCCGATCGGCCTGGCGGCGCGCTCGCGGCACCACAACGCCGTGCGCCTGGCGCTGTTGGGCGATTTGAACGAGGCGGCGGTCGCGCTGAAACGGCTGCCCGGCGTCGCCACGGTCGAGGAAATCGTCGACGCCGCCGGCCCGGCGCTGCTCGTCTTCCCGCATGACGGCCACGCCATCCTCGGCGAGGTGACCGATCTGGTGCGCACCGCCGGCTGGCCGGTGCAGGGCCTCAGCGTCGAGCGCGGCCGGCTCGACGACGTCTTCCGCGCCATTACCACGGGCTGAGGAAGATCGTGCGCGGCACCTGGATCATCTTCCGGCGCGAACTCGCCAGCTATTTCGCGACGCCCTTGGCGTATATCTTCATCGTCATCTTTCTGGCGATGGCGGGGGCGCTCGCCTTTTTCGTCGGCAATTTCTTCGACCGCGGCCAAGCCGATCTGCAGCCCTTCTTCTCTTTTCATCCCTGGCTCTACCTCGTGCTTATTCCGGCGCTCGCCATGCGGCTGTGGGCCGAGGAACGCAAGAGCGGCACCATCGAGCTGTTCCTGACGCTGCCGATCTCGATCGGCGCCGCCGTGCTCGGCAAGTTCCTGGCATCCTGGGCCTTCACCGCCATCGCGCTGGCGCTCACCTTCCCGTTCTGGATCACCGTCAACGTGCTGGGCTCGCCCGATAACGGCGTCATTCTGGCGAGCTATATCGGCAGCCTGCTGATGTCGGGCGCTTTCCTCGCCATCGGTGCCGCCCTCTCGGCGCTGACCAAGAGCCAGGTTATCGCCTTCGTCATCACCGCCGCCGCCTGTTTCCTCTTCACCGTCAGCGGCTCCAACATCGTGCTCGGCTTCCTCACCGGCTGGGCGCCGAACGATCTGGTCGAGGCCGTCGCCTCGTTCAGTTTCCTGACGCATTTCAACGCCATCATCCGGGGCGTCATCGAGCTGCCGGATGCGGTGTTCTTCCTCTCGGTGATCGCGCTGTTCCTGTTTGCCAACGCGATCATCGTCGATCTCAAGAAGGCGGATTGAGATGATCCGGCTTCTTCCGTCGCGCGCGGCCTCGGCCGTGCTCGCCCTGGCCGCCGCCGCGGTGCTGTTCGTCGCGGTCAACGTCATCGCCGAGAACTGGCTGGCCGGCGCGCGGCTCGATTTGACCCAGCAGCGGCTCTACACGCTGTCGCCCGGTTCGCGCGCCACGCTGGCCGGGATCAACGAGCCGATCACGCTGCGCTTCTATTATTCTCCGCGCCTTGGCCGGGAGATTCCGGCCTATGCCGTCTACGCCGACCGCGTGCGCGAGATGCTGCGCGAATACGCCGTCCTCGCCAAAGGCAAGATCGACCTGCAGCTGCTCGATCCCGAGCCCTTCTCGCCGGTCGAGGATCGCGCCGTGGCCTTCGGCCTGCAAGGCGTGCCGATCGACCAAGGCGGCGAGCAGGTCTATTTCGGCCTCGCCGCGACCAACACGACAGACGACCAGGCGACCATTCCCTTCTTCCAGTCCGACCGCGAGCGCTTCCTCGAATACGATCTGACCAAGCTTGTCCATACGCTGGCCAATCCGAAGAAGACCGTCGTCGGGCTTGCCACCGAACTACCGCTCGAAGGCGATATCATGGCGGCGATGCAGGGCCGGCCGCTGGTGCCCTACGTCATCGACGAGCAGTTGCAGCAGCTCTACGACGTCCATTCGCTCGGCACGTCCTTCGACAGAGTGCCGGCCGATGTCGACGTGCTCATGCTCGTGCACCCGCAGCACCTGAGCGACCGGACCCTCTACGCCATCGATCAGTTCGTCCTTAAGGGCGGCCGCGCGCTGGTCTTCGTCGATCCTAGCTCGGAGACTCAGCGGCTTCATCCAAGCCAGCTCAATCCGCCCGGCGCGCCCGCCGACAGCGAGATCGACAAGCTCTTCGCCGCCTGGGGCCTCAAGCTGGAACCCAAGATGGTGGCCGGCGACCGCGACACGGCGCGCCGCGTCAGCGCCGGCAACGGCTCGCGCGTCGACGCGATCGATTATCTCGGCTGGCTGGCGCTCAAAGCCGACAACATCAACCACGACGATCTGATCACCGCCGATTTGACGCAGATCAATGTGGCGACCGCCGGCATCCTGGAGCCGACGCCCGGTGCGAAGACGCGGTTCACGCCGCTCATCTCCACCTCGCGCGATGCGCAGGCGATCCCGGCTGACAAGTTTCAGCAGCCCGATCCCGCCGCACTGTTGCGCGATTTCAAATCGGGCGACAAGAAGCTGGTGATCGCCGCCCATGTCACCGGCCCCGCCGAGACTGCCTTTCCGGACGGTCCGCCCAAGCCCGATGCCAAGGATGCGAAGCCGGCCGATGCCGCCACGGCCGCGCCGGCGGCGCAGGTCAAGACCGCGGCGCGGGCGATCAACGTCGTGGTCGTCGCCGACACCGACATCCTCGACGACCGCTTCTGGGTTCAGGTGCAGGATTTCTTCGGCCAGCGCGTTGCCGTGCCGAACGCCAACAACGGCGATCTCGTCACCAACGCGATCGACGTGCTTTCAGGCGGCGACGATCTGGTCGGGCTGCGCACGCGCGGCACCTCCGCGCGCCCCTTCGACCTGGTGCAGAACATCCAGCGGGCGGCGGACGAGCGCTACCAGGCCAGCGCCCAGGCGCTCGAGCAGAAGCTCACGGACACGCAACAGAAGATGAAGGAGCTGCGCGACAAGGGCGGGCGCCCGGCTGGAGCTACGGCCACCGTCGACGCGGCGCAGAGCGAGGCGATCGAGAATTTCCGCGGCCAGCTCCTGGCGACGCGACAGCAACTGCGCAAGGTCCAGCTCGCCGAACGCGAGGACATCGACCGGCTCAGGACTTGGCTCGAATTCTTCGACATCGCCTTCATTCCGATTCTCGTCGGCATCGCCGCGCTGGCGCTCGGTGCCATGCGTCTCCGGCGCCGCAAGCGCCGCGCGACGGCCTGAGCCGCGAGGAACGATACGCATGCAGCAAAAAGGCCTGATCGCTCTCCTCGCCGTCACGGCGGTCGCCGTCGTTCTGGCGGTGGTCTCGTCGCTGGGCGGAACGTCCCGGCAAAATCCGCTTGTCGGCAGTGCCGTGCTGCCCGATCTCGCGCCGCATCTCGCCGAGATCGAGCGCATCGGCCTGGTGCAGGGCGGCCAGAATACGACGCTGGCCCGCCAAGGCGATTCCTGGGTCGTCGAGGAGCGCGGCGGCTATCCCGCCGATGCGGAGCGGGTGCGCCATCTTCTGCTCGGACTTGCCGAGCTGAGCTATGTCGAGCCAAAGACCGCCGACGCCAAATATTATTCGCGGCTCGAGCTCGAGGATGCGGCGGCGAAGGGCGCGAAATCGACCTTGATTACCGTCGCCGGCGCCAAAGGCGCGCTGCTTGGGGAGATCATCGCGGGCAAGCGCAAATACGATGAGCTTGGCGGCGGCAATGACGGAATCTATTTGCGCAAGCCGGGCGATTCACAATCTTGGCTGGCGCGCGGTTCGCTCGATCTGCCGCCCGACACCGCCGGCTGGCTCGATAAGCATCTGCTCGATATTCCGGCGGCGCAGGTGAAGGAGGCCGCCTTCCTGGCGGCCGATGGAAGCAAAGCGACGCTGATTCGCGACAAGCCCGAGAATAAATTCCGATTGGTGGAATTGCCGAAGGACAAGAAGCCGAAAAGCGATGACGCGCTCCAGCAACCGCCCGGTGTGCTCGGCGCGCTCGAATTGACCGACGTGAAGTCGGCGAAGGATTTCGCCTTTCCCGCATCGGGCGTGGCGCATGCGCGCTTCACGACCTTTGACGGGCTGGTTGTCACTGTCGACATCGCCGACCAGGACAAGACAAGCTGGGCCCGCTTCGGCGCGACCGGCACGGGAAGCACCGCCGCCGAAGCCCAGCATTTCAACGACAAGGTCGCCCCCTGGGTCGTCGCACTGCCGTCCTACAAGGCCGATCTGCTGAAGACCAAGCTGGCGAATTTGCTGGCGCTGCCCAAATTGCCGTGAGCGAGCCGGTCCTCTCGCCCTGTATCCGGCATTGCGTGCTCGATCCGGTGAGCGGCTTGTGTCGCGGCTGCGGGCGCAACTTGGCCGAAATCGCCGAATGGCCGTCGCTCGACGACGCGGCCAAGCGCCGCGTTCTGGCGATGTTGCCGGCTCGCAATCGCTCGGCCCCATAACCACATTATGGAATGTCCGGCCGGCCGATGCCGGTCCTGCGAAGGGATAATCCATGCACGACACGATTCGCAATATCCGCCCGGTGGCAAAACTCGTCCGCGGCATGCCGGCCAATGACGGCGACGGAGTCAAGCTCACCCGGATCATCGGCGGCCCGGCCCTCGAGGGGCTCGATCCCTTCCTGCTGTTGGACGAGATCCGCTCGGACGAGGGCGCCGATTATATCGGCGGTTTTCCCGAGCATCCGCATCGCGGCTTCGAAACGGTGACCTACGTCCTCGCCGGGCGCATGCGCCATGGCGACAACAAGGGTAATTCCGGGCTGCTCACCCCGGGCAGCGTGCAGTGGATGACGGCCGGACACGGTATTCTCCATTCGGAGATGCCTGAGCAGGAAGGCGGATTGATGTGGGGCTTCCAGCTCTGGGTCAATCTGCCGGCGGCGAACAAGATGATGCCGCCGCGCTATCAGGACATCGAGCCGTCACGCGTTCCCGAGGTGACCCTCGCCGGCGGCGTCAAGGTGCGGGTGCTCGCCGGCACGCTCGGCGATACCAAGGGCGCGGTCGAGGACATCGTCACCGAGCCGACCCTGCTCGATATTACGCTGCCGGCCGGCGGCGAGATCGTCCTGCCGGTGCCGCCGACGCACAATGCCTTCGCCTACGTCTTCGAGGGTAACGTCGCGATCGGCGAGCAGGGTGCACGCGTCGTACGCGGCCAGATCGCCGTCTTCGGTGCGGGCGATGCGGTGAAGCTGGCCGGCGGTCCGGGACGGGTGCTGTTCGCCGCCGGCAAGCCGCTCAACGAGCCGGTGGCACGCTACGGCCCCTTCGTCATGAACACGCCGGACGAAATCCGCCAGGCTATCGCCGACTACCAATCCGGCCGATTTTAAGGGTAAGCTTCCCGGTGCGTGGCGCTTCGCCAGGGGGAAAGTCATGAAGAGAATCGCCGGTCTCGCTTCGGTCCTGCTTCTCTTTGCCTGCACCGGCGGCTCGCATTGGACCAAGGATGGCGTTGCGCCCGCCGCGGCCGCCAAGGATTTCTCTGAGTGCAACAGTCTCGCCGAATCGGCGTCACGCACCGATTCGCACATCAATCAGGATATTCTCGCGGCGCGCGGCAAGGACTGGCAGGACACCGGCATGATGTCCACCGTGCAGCAGAATTATTCCGCGCAGGTACAGCAGAAGTCGCAGGACATCGTCTTCCGCTGCATGGTCGGCAAGGGCTACGCGCCCGGTGCCTGACCTCCGCCCTTGGGCGGAATCTCAGCCGGTTTTTGACGCGGGCTTCGGTCCTGGATCGATGGTGCTCGGGCCGTAGCAATGCTCGGGACCGGGAAATTGCCGGGTGCGCACCGCATCGGCATAGGCTTGCGCCGCCGCGACGACGATCTGGGCCAGTTCCGCATAGCGTTTGACGAAGCGCGGCCTGTGACCGTCCGACAATCCCAAAATGTCCTCGGTGACGAGGATTTGCCCGTCGCAAGCCGGCGAGGCGCCGATGCCGATGGTCGGCACCGGGACGCTTTCGCTGGCGCGGCGGGCCACCGGCTCGCGCGTTCCCTCGATCACCATGGCGAAGGCGCCGGCATTGGCGATGGCTCGGGCGTCGGCCACGACGCGCTCGGCCTCGACCTCGTTGCGTCCCTGCGCGCGGAAGCCGCCGATGACGTTCACCGATTGCGGCTGCAAGCCGATATGGCCCAGCACCGGAATGCCGCGTTCGACCAGGAAGCGCACGGTCTCGGCCATGGCTTCGCCGCCTTCGAGCTTGATCCCGGCGCAGCCGGTCTCGGCCATGATGCGCGCGGCACCGCGAAAGGCTTGCGCCGGGCTTTCTTGGTAACTGCCGAACGGCATGTCGACGATGACGCAGGAATGTTGCGCGCCGCGCACCACCGCGCCGCCATGGGCGATCATCATCTCCAGCGTAACGGGCAGCGTGCTCTCGAAGCCGTAGATCACCATGCCCAGGGAATCGCCGACCAACAGGAGCTCGGCGATCGGGTCGAGCAACCGTGCCATCGGCGTGGTGTAGGCGGTCAACGCGACGATCGGCTCGGCGCTTTTGCGGCGCGCCAGCGTGGCGGGGGTGTGTTTCTTGCTCTCGGTCGGGGCGGTGCTCATGCCGGGACTCCGTGGGCGGGCCGATTGGCCGACTATACCGCATTGCAGCGAAAAGGGCAGGGCCGCGCCACACGGCAAACGCTCTCCGTCCGCCGCGAACGAAAAGTCCGGCCGCTTTCGCCGCCATCCTCCCGTCCTGCAAGGCCTTTTTGCCATTCCGGGCTTGTCATGGGCGGGGAAGCGGCTTAAGTCAACCGCCATACCCCGTAGGAGTCAGCGATGAGTTTCAGGGTCGCGGTGGTCGGCGCCACCGGCAATGTCGGCCGCGAGATGCTGAGCATCCTGGCGGAGCGGCAATTCCCCGTATCCAAGATGCATGCCGTCGCCTCGACGCGCTCGGTCGGCAGCGAGGTATCCTTCGGCGACAAGCAGGTGCTCAAGGTCGAGAGCCTCGACGGCTTCGATTTCAAGGGCGTCGACCTCGCGCTGTTCTCGCCCGGCGCCAAGATTTCGGCCGTCCATGCGCCGCGCGCCGCCAAGGCGGGCACAATCGTCATCGACAACACCTCGCATTTCCGCATGGACAAGGACGTCCCGCTGGTCGTGCCCGAGGTCAACCCCGACGCGATTGCGCACTACAAGAAGCGCGGCATCATCGCCAATCCGAACTGCTCGACCATCCAGATGGTTCTGGCGCTGAAGCCGCTCCATGACATTGCGCGCATCAAGCGCATCGTGGTGGCGACCTACCAATCGGTATCGGGCGCGGGTCGCGAGGCGATGGACGAGCTCTTCACCCAGACGCGCGGCATTTTCGTCAACGATCCGATCCGCAAGGAACGGTTCACCAAGCAGATCGCCTTCAACGTGATTCCGCATATCGACGTCTTCGTCGACGGCGGGGATACGAAGGAGGAATGGAAGATGGCGGGCGAGACGCGCAAGATTCTCGGCACGGACATCGCCGTGACCGCGACCTGCGTGCGCGTGCCGGTGTTCATCGGCCATGCCGAGGCAATCAACGTCGAATTCGAGAGTCCGATCACCGACGAAAAGGCGCGCAACGCGCTCAAGAAGGCGCCGGGCGTGATCGTCATCGACCATCGCGCCGACGAAGGCTATATCACGCCGGCCGAGGTGGCGGGCGAGGACGCGGTCTATGTCAGCCGCATCCGGCGCGATCCGACGGTGCCGCACGGGCTGAATTTGTGGGTCGTCGGCGACAATCTGCGCAAGGGCGCCGCGCTCAACGCGGTGCAGATCGCCGAGGTGCTGGCGCGCGATTATCTCAAATCGGCGGCCAAGCAACCCGCCCGCGCGCTCTGAGCCGTCGCTGCCGTGACCGGCGCGCGTCCCCGCCGCAGCCTATTGTTCATGCCCGGGACCAACGCCCGGGCGATGGACAAGGCGCGCGGCCTCAAGGCCGATTGCTTGATCTTCGATCTCGAGGATTCGGTGGCGCCCGACGCCAAGGCGCAGGCGCGCGCCGCCATCGCCGCGGAACTCGCGCGCGGCGGCTATGGCGGGCGCGAGCTCGTCCTGCGCATCAACGGTCTCGATACGCCATGGGCGGAGGATGATCTCAAGGCCGCAGCGCGGATGAAGCTCGACGCCGTGCTGCTGCCCAAGGTCGCTGGCGAGGCCGAGCCGCGCCGCGCCGACGCGATCCTGACCGCCGCCGGGGCGCCCGCGCGTTTGGGACTGTGGTGCATGATGGAGACAGCGCGCGGCATGCTGCATGCCGAGGCGGTGGCCGCTTCGACGCCTCGCCTCGCGGCGTTCGTCATGGGCACCGCCGATCTATCGAAGGAATTGCGCGCGGCGGAAACGCCGCTGCGCGAGCCGATGACGATTGCGCTCGGCCTCTGCGTGCTGGCGGCGCGCGCCTATGGGCTGGCGGCGCTCGACGGCGTTCATTTCGATCTCGAAGACGCCGCCGGATTCGAAGCCTCCTGCCGGCAAGGTCGCGCGCTCGGCTTCGAGGGCAAGACCCTCATCCATCCCAAGACCATCGACGCGGCGAACGCGATCTTTGGCCCGAATGCTGCGGAGCTGAGCCATGCCCACGCCGTCATCGCCGCCCATGGCGCGGCGCTGGCCAAGGGCAGTGGCGTCGCGGTGCTCGACGGCCGCCTGGTCGAGCGCCTCCATGTCGAGAATGCCGAGCGCCTGCTGGCACTGGCCGAGGCGATCGCGGCGCTCGAAAGCCCCGGCGGGCGTGCGTCCTAAGCATTCCCGAGGCGCAATTGTGCGTTGCACACGCGGCGTTGACGGCGGCGGAGGGCGGGTCTAAACCAACCCTCCGCCTCGCGTCGCCGCGCGTGATCGAAGGTTTCCTTAGAATGACGCCCGCCGAACGGCCGCTCTCGCCTCACCTCCAGATTTACAAGCCGCAACTTACCTCGGTGCTGTCGATCGCCAATCGCGGCACCGGACTGGCGCTCTCCATCGGCGCCGTTTTCATCGTTGCGTGGCTGGCGGCGGCGGCATGGAGCGGCGGCGCCTTCGCCCTGGCGCAGGCATTTTGGGGCTCGCTCATCGGCCAACTCTTTCTGCTCGGCTGGAGCTTTTCCTTCTATTTCCATTTGCTGAACGGCATCCGTCATCTTGCCTGGGACTCCGGCTTCGGTTTGGATCTCAAGACCACCTACGCCACCGGCTGGAGCGTGGTTGTGCTCAGCCTCTTGCTGGCGGTCGCCACCTTTGCCGCAGGCCTCGCCCTGCGCGGTGGCGCATGAGCCGGGGCGCGGTGCGCCACTGGCGCGCCGAGCGCATTTCGGCGCTCGCCCTCATTCCGCTGACGCTGTGGTTCGTCGTCTCGATCCTGTCGCATCTCGGCGCCGACCGCGCGCAGATCCAGGGCTGGCTCGGCCGACCGATCCCGGCGCTGCTCGCCGCGGCGCTGGTGATCGTCACCTTCTATCACTCGGCCTTGGGCGTGCGCGTCGTGATCGAGGATTACGTCCACGCGCCCGCGCGGCTGCGCGCGCTGCTCTCGCTCAACGTCGTCGCGTCGTGGCTGTTGGCGCTGCTGGCGCTCGGCGCGATCGCGACCCTCGTTGTCGCGGGCTGAGGGAATGGTGCAGTCATATCCGGTCACCGAACATGTCTATGACGTCGTCGTCGTCGGCGCCGGCGGTGCGGGCCTGCGCGCGACGCTCGGCATGAGCGCCACCGGGCTCAAGACCGCCTGCATCAGCAAGGTGTTTCCGACGCGCTCGCATACCGTCGCGGCGCAGGGCGGCATCGGCGCCGCTCTCGGCAATATGGGCGAGGATGATTGGCGCTGGCACATGTACGACACGGTCAAGGGCGCCGATTGGCTCGGCGACCAGGATGCGATCGAATACATGTGTCGCGAGGCGATCCCCGCGGTCATCGAGCTCGAGCATATGGGCGTGCCGTTCTCGCGCACCGAAGATGGCCGCATCTACCAGCGCCCCTTTGGCGGCCACACCGTCCGGTACGGCGAGGAGCCGGCGCACCGTTCGGCCTCGGCGGCCGACCGCACCGGCCACGCCATCCTGCACACGCTCTATCAGCAATGCCTCAAGCGCGACGCCAAGTTCTTTGTCGAGTATTTCGTGCTCGATCTGCTGATGGACGGCGACACCTGCCGCGGCGTGCTCGCCTGGTGCCTTGAGGACGGCTCCATCCACCGCTTCCGCGCACAGACGGTCGTCATCGCCACCGGCGGCTATGGCCGCGCCTATTTCTCCTGCACCTCGGCGCATACCTGCACCGGTGACGGCAACGCCATGGTGCTGCGCGCCGGCCTGCCGCTGCAGGATTTAGAGTTCATCCAGTTCCATCCCACCGGCATTTACGGCGCCGGCTGCCTCATCACCGAGGGCGCGCGCGGCGAAGGCGGCTATCTCACCAATTCCGAGGGCGAGCGCTTCATGGAGCGCTACGCGCCGCACGCCAAGGATCTGGCGCCGCGCGACTCGGTGAGTCGCGCCATGACCATCGAGATACGCGAAGGCCGCGGCTGTGGCCCGAAGAAGGATCATATCCTGCTGCATCTGGAGCATCTCGATCCGGCGGTGCTGCATCTGCGTCTGCCCGGCATCTCCGAGACGGCGAAGATCTTCGCCAATGTCGATTTGACGCGCGAACCGATTCCGGTGCTGCCGACCGTCCATTACAACATGGGCGGCATTCCGACGAACATCCACGGCGAGGCGCTGGCGCCGATCGACGAAAATCACGATCGCATCGTTCCGGGCCTGATGGCCATCGGCGAGGCTGCCTGCGTTTCCGTTCACGGCGCCAACCGCCTCGGTACCAATTCGCTCCTCGATCTCGTCGTCTTCGGCCGCGCCGCCGCGATCCGCGCGCAGGAGACCGTCAAGCCGGGTGCCGCGCAGAAACCGCTGCCGATTGCTGCCGACGACAAGGCGTTGGCTCGGCTCGACCGGCTGCGCCATGCCAAGGGCAAGCACCGCGTCGCCGCCATCCGCCACGACATGCAGCACGTCATGCAGCAGAACTGCGCCGTCTTCCGCGAGGCCAAGGTGCTCGAGGAAGGCGTGGCGAAGATTCACGCCGTCGCCGATTCGATGCGCGATATCGCCGTCAGCGACCGCTCGATGATCTGGAACAGCGATCTCGTCGAGGCGCTTGAGCTCGACAACCTGATGGCTCAATCCGTGGCGGCGCTGCATTCGGCGCTCAATCGTACCGAGAGCCGGGGCGCCCATGCGCGCGAAGATCATCCCGCGCGCGACGACCAGAATTGGATGAAGCACACGGTGGCATGGCTCGACGGCGCGACCGTGACGCTGGCCTACCGGCCGGTGCATAATTTCACGCTGTCCAACGACGTTCAGCCCTTTCCGCCCAAGGCACGGATCTATTGATGGTCGAATTTGCCCTGCCGCAACTGTCGAAGGTTGTCCCCGGCAAGCGCTTCGAAGCGCCCGAAGGCGCCAAGCGCGTCAAGACGTTCAAGATCTATCGCTGGAATCCGGATACAGGCGGCAACCCGCAACTCGACAGTTACGCGGTCGACCTCGATGCCTGCGGGCCGATGGTTTTGGACGCGCTGATCAAGATCAAGGACGACATCGACAGCACGCTGACCTTTCGCCGCTCGTGCCGCGAGGGCATCTGCGGCTCCTGCGCCATGAACATCGACGGCACCAACACCGTCGCCTGCCTCAAATACATCGAGGACGTGAAGGGCGACGTCAAAATCTACCCGTTGCCGCACATGCCGGTAATCAAGGATCTGGTGCCGGACAACAGTCGCATCTACGAGCAATACAAATTCGTCGAGCCCTGGCTCCAGAACGACACGCCGCCGCCCGTCGACCGCGAGCGCCTGCAATCGATCGAGGAGCGCGCCAAGCTCGACGGGCTGTGGGAATGCATCCTCTGCTTCTGCTGCTCGACCGCGTGCCCGAGCTACTGGTGGAACGGCGACAAGTACCTGGGGCCGGCGATCCTGCTACAGGCCTATCGCTGGCTCGCCGACAGCCGCGACGGCAAGCGGGATGCGCGGCTCGACAAGCTCGAAGACCCGTTCCGGCTCTATCGCTGCCACACCATCATGAACTGCACGCGCACCTGCCCCAAGAGCCTGAACCCGGCGAAGGCGATCGCCGACATCAAGCAGCTCATGGTGGCGCGGCTCTGAGGCTCAGCCGAGCTCAGCCGAGCTCGATCGTTCCGTCGATCGTATGCGACAGTCCGGCCGCCGGAATCTGCAGCGTCATCTTGGCGGCCAGTTTTTCGCTGCCTTTGAGCTTGCCGGATTCGAGCGCCGCGCGCACCGCGTTCTCGATCTCCCGCTGCGAGCTGACGCCGACGATCTTCAGAAACTTGCGGACTTCCATGTTGAAGCGGTCATCGTTCATGGGGTTCTCCATCCCTGTTGCATCACGATTTTGCCATGCGCGGCGATTTTCGCTATGACAACGCGGTCGATGCCCGCTGTCCTCCCCGATCAAGGCCCTTTGGCCATCTACCGCGCCCGCCGCGCGGCGGGCGACCTTATGCCAGATCCCAGCCAGGAGCTCGCCGCCGAGAAGCTGCAGAGTTTGTGGCGGGCGCTGCTCGATTACAAGCCGGCGACCGGCATGCGCGGCTGGGCGGCGCGCGTAGGCTTGGGCGTCGCCGAGCCGCCGCAGGGGCTCTATCTCTGCGGCCCGGTCGGCCGCGGCAAGACCATGCTGATGGACATGTTCTACGAGTCGCTGGGCCTGCCGCATAAGCGGCGCGTCCATTTCTACGCCTTCATGATCGAGGTGCATGACCGCATCCATGCGCGGGAGGCCGAAAAAGGCGACCCGATCGGTCCCGTCGCCGCGATCATCGCCAACGATGCATCGGTGCTCTGCTTCGACGAATTCCATATCACCAACATCGCCGATGCGATGATCCTGGGGCGGCTGTTCGAGGCGCTGTTCGATCGCGGCGTCGTCGTGGTCGCGACCTCGAACCGCGCGCCCGGCGAGCTCTACGAGGGCGGCCTGCAACGCGAACGTTTCCTGCCCTTCATCGAGCTTTTCAAGCGCAAGCTCGACGTGCTGGAGCTCGGCGGCGAGCGCGACTATCGCCGCGCCCGGCTTGCCGGCCGGCAGGTCTATTTCACGCCGGCCGACGACCGCGCCTATCGTGCGCTGGAGCACGCATTTATCGAGCTGACCGGCAACGCCTCGGCGCGTGCCGAGACGCTGACCGTCCAGGGACACGATCTGGTCGTGCCGCGCGCCGCGCGGGGCGTTGCCTGGTTTACCTTCGACGCGCTTTGCGGCAAGACGCTCGGCCCCGCCGATTACGCGGCGCTCTGCGCGCGCTATCACATTTTCATCGTCGAGGGCGTTCCGCGGATCGAGCGCGACTGCCGCGACCAGGCCATCCGTTTCAACATTTTCGTCGACGAGCTCTACGCGGCGCACGGCCAGATCGTCGTTTCGGCCGCGGTCCCACCCGAGGCGCTTTATACCGAGGGCGAGGGATCCTTCGAATTCGCCCGCACGGTATCGCGCCTGCATGAGATGCAGAGCGCCGAATACATCGCCGCCAGCATCGGCTGAAGTGCGGTTCCGGTTTGCGCCCTTGATGCTTGCCGCGCCCCGCAAATCGCGCTAAGACGCGCGCCATTGCGGCTTCCGCCGCGATACCGGAATTTTGCCGAAAACGAGGTCAGGAATGGCACGCAAGAAGATCGCGCTGGTAGGAGCCGGCCAGATCGGCGGCACGCTCGCGCTGCTCGCCGGATTGAAGGAGCTGGGCGATGTCGTGCTCTTCGACGTCGTCGATGGGGTGCCCCAGGGCAAGGCGCTGGATTTGATCGAGGCCTCGCCGGTCGAGGGGTTCGATGCGCGCTTCACAGGCGCCAATGATTATGTGGCCATCGCGGGCGCCGACGTCGTCATCGTCACCGCCGGCGTGCCGCGCAAACCCGGGATGAGTCGCGACGACCTCATCGGCATCAACGCCAAGGTGATGGGGCAGGTGGGCGCGGCAATCAAGCAGCACGCGCCGAAAGCCTTCGTCATCTGCATCACCAATCCCCTGGACGTGATGGTCGCCGTGTTGCGCGACGCTTGCGGCCTGCCGCCGAGCCACGTCGTCGGCATGGCGGGTGTTCTCGACAGTGCGCGCTTCCGCTATTTCCTTGCCGAGGAATTCAAGGTCTCGGTCGAGGATGTCAGCGCCTTCGTGCTCGGCGGCCATGGCGACAGCATGGTGCCGCTCATCCGCTATTCGGCGGTTGCGGGCATTCCACTGCCCGATCTCGTCAAGATGGGTTGGACGACGCCGGAGCGCCTCGACAAGATCGTGCAGCGCACGCGCGACGGTGGCGGCGAGATCGTTAATCTGTTGAAAACCGGCTCGGCCTTCTATGCCCCGGCATCCTCGGCGATCGCCATGGCAGAGTCATATTTGCGCGATAAGAAGCGCGTGCTGCCCTGCGCCGCGTGGCTCGATGGGCAATATGGCGTGAAGGGGCTCTATGTCGGCGTTCCGGTGGTCATCGGCGAAAAGGGCGTCGAGCGCATTGTCGAAATTTCGCTCAATGCCGAGGAAAAAGCCGCTTTCGACAAATCGGTCGGTGCGGTCAGGGGCCTGCTCGACGCGGCCAAGAAAATCCAGGCGGAGGTCAAGGGCTGAGCGCCGCTGCCCGGGTCGGAATGCCATCAAGTGTTTGTATTTGATTGTTATTTTGACGGATAGGGGAGTATGGCAGCCATGACCGGCCGTGGCCTAGGTATTGGCTGCCGCCGACCCAATTTAAGAGGCGTGCCTATCTCCGGGCATGATTCCTGCACGACGATCCGCTGAGCCATGTCCCGCGACCAAGCAAACACCTTCCTCACCGGCCAGAACGCGGCCTTTATCGCGGAACTCTATGCGCGCTACCTCGCCGACCCGCAATCGGTCGACGAGAGCTGGCGCGGCTTCTTCGCCGAGCTGGGCGACGATCCCCAGGCGTTCCTGCGGGAGATGGAAGGGCCGGCCTGGGCCCGCAGGCCGGCCCCGAAATTCGGCAATGGTCACGCCGATTCCGAGGCGCCGCATGACGGCGCCGTCGCGCCGACGCCCGATATCCGCAAGGCCGCGCTCGATTCCATCCGCGCGATGAATTTGATCCGCGCCTATCGCGTGCGCGGCCATCTGATCGCCGATCTCGATCCGCTCGGCCTCGAGCGCCGCACCTATCATCCCGATCTCGACCCGGCGACCTACGGGTTCATCGAAACGGATTTCGACCGGCCGATCTTCGTCAACAACTCGCTGGGATTCTCGACCGCCAGCTTGCGTGAAATTCTCGATGCGCTGCGCGCCACCTATTGCGGCCATGTCGGCATCGAATACATGCACATCCAGGAGCTCGAGGAGCGCCAATGGATCCAGGCGCGCATCGAAGTGCCGCGCAACCAGACCGAATTCACCGAACGCGGCAAGCGTGCCATCCTCGAGCGCCTGACCGATGCCGAGTTGCTGGAGCGCTTTCTCGACAAGCGCTACACCGGCACCAAGCGGTTCGGGCTCGAAGGCGGCGAGGCGTTGATTCCGGCGCTCGAGCAGGTGACCAAGCGCGGCAGCCAGCTCGGCATGAAGGAAATGATCATCGGCATGCCGCATCGCGGCCGGCTCAACGTGCTCGCCAACATGATGGGCAAGCCCTTTGCCGCGCTGTTCTCCGAATTCCAGGGCAATCCCGCCAACCCCGCCGACGTGCAGGGCTCGGGCGACGTCAAATACCACCTCGGCACCTCGACCGACCGCGATTTCGACGGCCACAATGTGCATCTGTCGCTCACCGCCAATCCGTCGCATCTCGAAGCGGTCAATCCGGTGGTGCTCGGCAAGGTACGCGGCAAGCAGCGCCAGCGCGGCGGCAAGGAAGAGGCGCGCGACGCGGTCGTCGGATTGCTGATGCACGGCGATGCCGCCTTTGCCGGCCAGGGGCTGGTCGCCGAGACCCTCGACCTGTCGCAGCTCAACGGCTATCGCACCGGCGGCACCCTTCATTTCATCGTCAACAACCAGATCGGCTTTACCACCAAGCCGGCGGCGGCACGCTCCGGTCCCTATTCGTCGGAACTCGCCAAGTCGATCCAGGCGCCGATCTTCCACGTCAACGGCGACGACGCTGAAGCGGTCGTGCATGTCTCGCGCATCGCCACCGAGTTCCGCTACCGCTTCAAGAAGGACGTGGTGGTGGACATGTTCTGCTACCGCCGCTACGGCCACAACGAGACCGACGAGCCGGCCTTCACCCAGCCGCTGATGTATCGCGCCATTGCGTCCCACCCGACGGTGCGGACGATCTACGCCAAGCGCCTCGCCGACGAAGGCGTGATCGACGCCGAGGAAGCCGAGCGCATCGCCCAGGATTTCAACGCCCGGCTCGAAGCCGCCTTCGAGGCGGCCAAGAACTACCTGCCAAACAAGGCCGATTGGCTGGAAGGCGAATGGAAAGGTTTCGTCGTCGCCTCGGGCGACGACCGTCGCGGCGAGACCGCGGTCGAGCTCGCCGCGTTGCGGCAGGTAGGCGCGGCGCTGACGCGCGTGCCGCAAGACTTTCAACTCAACCGCAAGCTCGCGCGGCAGCTCGAAGCCAAGCGGCAGGCGATCGAGACGGGCGAGGGGATCGATTGGTCGACGGCCGAGGCGCTGGCCTTCGGCACGCTGGTCAACGAGGGCACCTTCGTCCGCCTGTCGGGGCAGGATTCGGGCCGCGGCACCTTCTCGCAGCGCCACGCCGTGCTGTTCGACCAGGAAAACGAGGAGCGTTATGTCCCGCTCAACCACGTGCGCGACGGGCAGGCGCCGTTCGAGGTGCTCGACAGCCCGCTTTCGGAAGCGGCCGTGCTGGGCTTCGAATACGGCTACAGCCTCGCCGATCCGCGCTCGCTCATCCTATGGGAGGCGCAGTTCGGCGATTTCGCCAACGGCGCCCAGGTCATCATCGACCAGTTCATCGCCTCGGGCGAAGCCAAATGGCTGCGCATGTCGGGCCTCGTGCTGCTGCTGCCGCATGGCTATGAAGGGCAGGGGCCGGAACATTCCTCGGCACGGCTCGAACGCTTCCTCCAGCTCTGCGGCGAGGACAATCTGCAGGTATGCAACCTGACCACGGCGGCGAATTACTTTCACATCCTGCGCCGCCAGGTGCGGCGCAACTTCCGCAAGCCGCTGATCATCATGACGCCGAAATCGCTGCTGCGGAATCCGGAGGTCGCGGCCAAGCTCGACGAGATGGGACCGGGCACTTCGTTCCACCGCGTCATCGAGGAAACCGACAAGCTTGCGGACGATGCCAAGATCCGCCGCGTGCTGCTGTGCAGCGGTAAGGTCTATCTCGACCTCCGCCGCGCCCGGCGCGAGCGCAAGATCGACGACATCGCCATCCTGCGCCTCGAGCAGCTCTACCCCTTCCCGGCCAAGACCGTAGCCGACGAATTGCGGCGCTACCCGAATGCCGAGATCGCCTGGGTCCAGGAAGAGCCCGAGAACATGGGAGCGTGGAGCTTCGTCGACCGGCGTATCGAAAAGGCGCTAAGCTCGGTAGACATCAAAGGCAAACGCGCCCGCTATGTCGGGCGTCCCGAGGCGGCGGCCACCGCCACCGGCCTGTTGAAGCGCCACCTTGCCGAACAGGCGCATATCGTCGACGCCGCTCTGGCGTCCTGAGGAGAGACCGCCATGGCTACGGACATCGTCGTGCCGCCGCTCGGCGAATCAGTGACCGAAGCCACCGTGGCGCGCTGGCTCAAGCAGGCGGGCGACCCCGTCGCGGTCGACGATCCGCTCGTCGAGCTCGAGACCGACAAGGTGACGCTGGAAGTCAACGCGCCCGCCGCCGGCACGCTGGCCGAAATCCTGGTCAAGAAGGACGCCAACGTCGCGGTCGGAGGATTGCTCGGCCGCATCGCCGAGGGCCCCGCAAAGCCCAGCGCCAAGCCCGCCGCCAAGGCCGAGAGCAAGCCCGCGCCCGCCGCGGCGCCCCAGCCCCCGCCGAAAGCCACGCCGCCGGCGGCCGAGCAGCTCGAGCGCTCCGGCCCGGCGGTGCGGCGCCTGGTCGAGGAGAACCGGATCAACCCCGCAACCATCCCGGCAAGCGGCCGCGACGGAAGGCTGACCAAGGGCGATGTGCTCGGCGCGCTGGAAAAGGGCGCGCCCGCTTTGCCGCCAACGCCGGTGCTCGCCGCTTCGCGCGAGCCCTCTCCGAGGGAGGAGCGCGTGCGCATGACGCGGCTTCGCCGTCGCGTCGCCGAGCGCCTCAAGGAGGCGCAGAACACCGCCGCCATGCTCACCACCTTCAACGAGGCGGACATGACCGCGGTGATGGGCCTCCGCGAGCGCTACCGCGAGAG
>DASRKX010000044.1:0-40250 GCA_035648735.1 Allostellaceae bacterium | reverse complement strand
GTCGTGCAGCGCCACCAGGCTGGCGCGATGGCCGATGCTGACGATGGTCGCCTTGGGATTTGACTGGCGCAGCAGCTTGTAAAGCTCGGCCTCGACATCCTCGTCGACCGCCGAGGTCGCCTCGTCGAGGAAGATGAGATCGGGCTTGGCCAGGAGCACGCGCGCGAAAGCGAGGCGCTGCTGCTCGCCGAGCGACAGCCGCTGCGACCAGCTCGAAGAATCGTCCAGCCGGTCGGCGAATTCGCCGAGGCCGACCTGGCGCAGCAGATCGGCGAGGTGCGAATCCTTCGCCTCGTCGACGGGTTGCGGATAGACCAGGGCCTGGCGCAGCGTGCCGAGCGGCAGATAGGGCCGCTGCGGCATGAAGAAGACGTTGCCTTCGTCGAGCCGGATATCGCCCGCGCCGAAGGGCCAGATGCCGGCCAGCGCCCGGAGCAGCGTGCTCTTGCCGATGCCCGACGGGCCGGTGAGGAGCAGCGCTTCGCCCGCCCCGGCTTCGAGCGCCACGCCGCGGAGCAGCGGTTTGGCGTCGGGCAGGTCGATATCGAGCTTCGCCACCGCGACGCCCTTGCCGGCGCGGCGCTTGCCGATGCCGGTGCCGATCGCGAGCGAGCGGTCGATCTGCTCCATGCGGCGCGAAAAGCTGCTGAGCCGTTGGACGACCGCGGCCCAGGTCGCGATGCTGGGCGAGGTCACGTCCTGCGAGGCGAAAGAGTTGATGATGAAGGACAGCGAGTTGAGCACCGAGTTGAACGCGTCGATCACCTGCATCAAGCCGCCGAGCTGGATCGCCTTGGTGAAATAGCGCGGCGCCACCACCAGCACGGGGATCACCACCGCGATCTGGCTGTAGCCCGAGGTGAACCAGTTGAGCAGCCGGCGGCGCACCATGATCCGCCAGAAATTGGCGTAGATGAAGCCGAAGCGCTGGCTGAAGATGCCCTGCTCGGCGCGCTCGCCGCCATAGAGCGCCACGCTCTCGGCGTTGTCGCGCAACCGCACCAGGCTGTAGCGGAAATCGGCCTCGAGGCGCTGTTGCGCGAAGCTCAGCGGCACCATCGGCCGGCCGATGCGGAGCGTGAGCCAGGTGCCGAGCCCGGCATAGATCAGCGCCGCCCAGACGAGATAGAACGGGATGTAGATATTGCCCCAGCTGCCGAGCTCGATTTTCGCCGGGCCGGACAATCCCACCAGGATGACCAGGAACGAGGCGAGCGACACCACCGAGGTCAAGAGGCCGAGCGAGAGCACGATGCTGAAATTGGTGAATTGGTTGAGATCGTCGGAAATGCGCTGATCGGGGTTGTCGGTCGTCTGGCGGTCGAGCTGCAGATGGTAATAGGTGCGGTCGCCGAGCCAGCGATCGAGATAGCGGTGGGTCAGCCAGCGGCGCCAGCGGATTTGCAACATCTGCTGGAAATAAACCGCATAGACGGTGCAGACGATGGCGAGGGTCGCCAAAAGGCAGAAGAGGCCGAGCTGGCGGAAGAACTCCGGCGCGTTGAAATCCTGGAGCGCGTTGTAGAACGCGTTGTTCCACTGATTGAGCCGAACGTCGACATAGACGTTGCCGAGATTGAGCGCGACGATGCCGGCGGTCAGCAGCCAGGCGGCCGCCTTCTCCTCGGATTTCCAGTACGGCATCGCCAGGCGCCAGGCGACGCGCAGCAGATTGCCGCGTTGCCGGCGCAGCCGCTTCTTGCGCTGCTTGTGCCGCCGGCGCAGAGGCCGCGGCGGCCGCTTTTTCCTGGATTTACGCCGAATCGCCACGCATCAACTCCGAGCGAATCGGCGGACGGGGTATCAACGCAGGACGCGGGCGATGGTTGCCGTGGTGCTGTAGCCCGGCAGGATTTCGGCGAGCATGACTTTGCCGCCATAGGCCTGGACGATGTCGGCGCCGACGACTTCGTTGAGCTTGTAATCGGCGCCCTTCACCAGGAGCTCGGGGCGAAGCGCGGCGATCAGATCGACCGGCGTGTCGGCGTCGAAGACGATGACGAGATCGACAGGCGTCAGCGAGGCGAGCACCGCCGAGCGCGCCGCCTCGTTCTGCACCGGCCGGCCGGGACCCTTGAGTTTCTGGACGGAGGCGTCGCTGTTGATGCCGACGACGAGCCGGTCACACGCCCGGCGCGCCGCCGTGAGCAGTGCCACATGGCCCGGATGGATGAGATCGAAGCAGCCGTTGGTGAAGCCGATCTTGAGCCCGTTGCGCCGCCAGCGCGCGACGTGATCGAGCGCCAGCGGCAGCGGCAGCACCTTGCGATGCGCCAGCGTGTCGCGATCGACGATGGTCTCTTCCAGCTCCTTGACGTGAACGACGGCGGTGCCGACCTTGCCGACGACGATGCCGGCGGCGGTGTTGGCGAGCCGCGCCGCCTCGAGCAGGCTGGCGCCCGCCGCCAGCGCGGCGGAAACCACCGCCACCACCGTGTCGCCGGCGCCGGAGACGTCGTAGACCTCGCGCGCCTCGGCGGCGAGGGCATGCACCGAGGATTCGTCGATCACCAGCATGCCGTCCTTGCCGCAGGAAACCAGCATCGCGGCGAAGCCGTGGCGCTCCATCAGCTCGCGTGCCGCTTCGACGATCTCCGCCTCGGTCTTGACCGGGCGGCCGGCCGCCTCGCCGAGCTCGTGGCGATTGGGCTTCAGCAAGGCGGCGCCGCGATAGATGCCGTAATCGCTGCCCTTGGGATCGACCACCACCTTCTTGCCGGCGGCGCGCGCCGCGTCGATGATCTCGGCGGCGAAGCCCGCGCCGAGCACGCCCTTGCCGTAATCCGACAGGATGACGATCTGGTAGTGGCCGAGCGCCGCCTTGATCTGCGCCAGCATATCGGCGCGGATCTCCGCGCTCAGCGGGGCGACAATTTCGCGATCGGCGCGCAGCAATTGCTGATTGTCGGCGACATAGCGCGTCTTGACCGAGGTGGTGCGACCGCGCTCGGACAGGACATGGGACTCGCCGCCGCCGAGCTTCGCCACCATCGCCGCGATGTCGCGGCCGGCATCGTCCTGGCCGGTGACGGAAACGAAGCAGGTCTCGGCGCCCAGCGCATGCAGATTGCGCAGCACGTTGCCCGCGCCGCCGAGCCGCGCATCCTCGCCCTCGATGTGCAGCACCGGCACCGGCGCCTCGGGCGAAATGCGCTCGACCCGGCCGCTGATATAGCGGTCGAGCATGGCATCGCCGACGCAGATCAGCCGGGTATGCGCCAGCTTTTCGACCAGGGCGACGGGATCGGTGGAAGCCATGATGGCGGCTGTTATGCTGGCGAAAGCCGGTTTGACGCAAGCAAAACCGGCGTTTGCGCCCTATATTCACAATAATGAAGACCTTCTCCCGCCAGCGCGGCAAAGCCGCGCCCGCCCCGAGCGTGCCGCCGGGCAGCCGGATTTATGCCATCGGCGACATCCACGGCCGGCTCGATCTCTTGGAGCGGCTGCACGACCTGATTCGCGCCGACGCGGCGGAATCCGATGCCGCGCGCAAGGTCGTGGTCTATCTCGGCGACTACATCGATCGCGGCCCCGAATCAAAAGGCGTCGTCGAGTTGCTGATGAACCGGCCGCTTGCGGGCTTCGAGCGAGCTCTGCTTAAGGGCAATCACGAGGTCATCCTGCTCGAATTCCTCGACGGCGCCGAGGTGGGCGCGCATTGGTGCACCTATGGCGGGCTGCAGACGCTCGAGAGCTACGGCGTGCGGCCGCTGCCGATACGGGGGCAGCCCGAGGAGTTCGCGGCGGCGCGCGTGGCCCTGGCCGGAAAAATTCCGCCGGCGCATGTCGAATTCCTGCGTAGCCTGTCGCTGACGCATGCGGAAGGCGGCTATCTTTTCGTCCATGCCGGACTCCGCCCCGGCGTGGATTTGGCCGAGCAGGACGAACACGATCTCCTGTGGATCCGCGATGAGTTTCTTCAGGCGGATGCGGATTTCGGCGCCTGCGTCGTGCACGGCCACAGCATCGCCGAGGCGCCCGAGATTCGCCCGCACCGCATCGGCATCGACACCGGCGCCTTCGCCACCGGCAAGCTCACCGCCTTGGTGCTCGAGGGCGAGAGCCGCGAATTTTTGCAGACCTGAGCGTCAGCTCCGCGGCGCGTGCTTGCCGAGGATGCGCTGCAGCGTGCGGCGGTGCATCTTCAAGCGGCGCGCGGTTTCGGAAACATTGCGGTCGCATTGCTCGAAGACGCGCTGGATGTGCTCCCAGCGCACGCGGTCGGCCGACATCGGATCCTCGGGCGGCGGCGGCAGCCCGGCTTCGGTGGCAAGCAGCGCGCGTTCCACGGCATCGGCGTCGACCGGCTTCGGAATGTAGTCGACCGCGCCGGCCTTCACCGCCGCCACGGCGGTGGCGATGTTGCCGTAGCCCGTCAGCATGACGATGCGCGCATTGGGTCGCGCCTTGCGCAGCACCTTGACCACTTCGAGGCCGCTGCCGTCGGCGAGCCGGAGATCGACCAGCGCGAAGGCCGGCGGGCTGCCCGAAACAAAGGCGACGCCCGCGGCGACGCTGTCCGCCGTGGCGACGACGAAGCCGCGCCGCTCCATGGCGCGCGCCAGACGCTGGCACAGCGGCGCATCGTCGTCGACGATGAGCAGCGTGCGTTCGGCCGGTGCGAGACCGGCCAAAGCGGGCGATTGCCGCTCCGAATTGTCGTCCATCGGCTCGTTCAAGATGCAACCTCCGCGAAAACCGGCTCGGCCGGGCGTTCCACGCCCTCGATCTGCGCGCGCCGCCACTCGACCACGACATGCGCGCCGCCGTCGGACAGATTGGCGAAGCTGAGCCGCGCGCCGGTGCGCTCCAGCAGGCTCTGCGCGATGAAAATTCCCAGCCCCATATGCTGGCCGTCGCCGGCCCGCGTCGAGACATAAGGCTCGCCGATGCGCGCCAGCATGGGAGGCGGAAAGCCGGGACCGTCATCGACGATGTCGACCGCGACGGTATCATCGCTCCAGCTCGTCGTCACCGTCACCTCGGCACGCGCGAATTCGATCGCGTTCTCGATCAGATTGCCGAGGCCATGCATGATTTCGGGTCCGCGCGGGACCAGCGGCTCCTCGAGCGGCGCGCCGTTGGCGGCCCGCCCGGCCCCCATGTCGTGAACGACGCGGATATGCGGCTCGTGATGCGGCTCGCCCGCCGCGTGAACCAGCGCCGAAAACGGCAGGCGCGAGAAGGGCAGCGCCTCGCTTTCGCGCGACCGCGCCAGATCGGCCAGGATGGTGCGGCAGCGCTCGCTCTGGCTCAGCAGCAGATGGGCGTCCTCGGCAATCGGGCTGTTCTTCGGCAGATCGCGCACCAGCTCGCTGGCGATGACGGCGATGGTCGCCAAGGGGCTGCCGAGCTGATGCGCCGCCGCCGCCGCGAGCGAGCCCACCGCCGAGACGCGTTGTTCCCGGGCCAAGGCCAATTGGGTCGCGGCATAGGCGTCGCGCAGCCGCCGCGCTTCCTCGGCCACCGACCAATTGTAGCCGGCGATGAACAGCGTCGAGGAAACCAGCGCCGTCCACACGCCGAGAATATAAAGCGGCGCCGGCTCGAGGCTCATATCGGGCCGCTCCGGCAGCGGCAGATGGACGATCGCCAGCACGCTGATCGCCGCCACCGTCAGCGCCGACAGCCCGATGACGACGCGCCGCGACAGGATGGTGGCGGAGACCGTCACCGGCGCCAGCATGAGGATGGCGAAGGGATTCTGCAGGCCACCGGTGAGAAACAGCAGCACGCCGAGCTGCATCGTGTCGAAGGCGAGATAGACCGCCGCCTCGCGGTCGCCGAGCCGGGCGGCGCCGCGATGCAGCCGCGTGGCCCCCAGATTGAGCGCCGCCGAAATGGCGACGACGCCGAGCGTTCCGGCGAGCGGCAGGGTGAAGCCGAACCCGTACTGCGCCATGAGAAGCGTGATCGCCTGGCCGAAAACGGCGACCCAGCGGATCAGCACCAGCACGCGCAGGCTGACGGCGCTGGTGCCGTCCTGCGCGCCGTGCAGCGGCGCGTCGGCTTGGCGGGGCGCGGGAACGTGCCCGTCTGTCGTGGCTGAATGCCTCATGCCGTCACTATATACCCGGGATAGAGCCCTGGCGCGGTACCCCCGCATGCGGGGGAATTCACGGCGCGGCACCGCGGCGGCCAACCCCACGGTCGATCCCGGGGTCGATCCCCGCCTCGGCGAAGCTCGCCATGCCGCGATGGCAGGCGACCGCCGCCTTGACCAGCGGGATCGCCAGCGCGGCGCCCGCGGCCTCGTCCAGGCCGATGCCGAGATCGAGCAGCGGAACCATCCCAAGGCGCTCAACCAGCAACCGGTGGCCCGGCGCGGGCGCGCGCTGCGCCACCAGGCAATGATCGAGGGCCGATGCGTCGGCCTTGAACAGCACTGCCGCCGCCGCCGTCGCGGCATAGCCGTCGAGCAGCACCGGCACGCGCGCGCGCCGGGCCGCAATCGCAGCACCCACGATCGCCGCGAATTCACGCCCGCCGAGGCGGCACAGCAGATCGAGCGGATCGCGCGCGGCGTCGCGATGGAGCGCCACGCCCCGACGCACCGCCCCGCTCTCGCTGGCGACGCTGGAATCCGACCAAGCGGAGGCATCGCCGCCGAAGAGGGCGCAGGCCAGCGCCGCCGCCGCGGTCGTGCTGCCGATCCCCATCGCGCCGATGGCCAGGAGATCGACGCCCGGTTCCACCGCCATCATGCCGTAAGCGATCGCCGTGGCGCCGTCGTCCTCGCTCATCGCCGGCTCAACCGTGAAGTCGCGCACCGGCTGGTCGAGATTCATCTCATAGATGCGCAGATCGGCATCGGCGATGCGGCAAAGCTGATTGACCGCGGCGCCGCCGGCGACGATGTTCTTCACAAGCTGCGCCGTGCGCGCGGCCGAAGCCGCGGCCGCGGCGTGACTGCCGGCGAAGAGTGCGACGCGCGGATGATCGGCGGTGGGCGGGTATTTTCCCTGCCAGGTGGCGCACCAGGATGCGATCGCCTCGAGGCGGCCGAGCGCGCCTTGCGGCTTGGCGAGCTGGGCCTCGCGCTCGGCGGCCTGCGCCGCGGCGGCGCGGTCGGGGCCGGACAGGTCGCGCAGCAGGGCGCGGATCTCGTCGAGACCGGCGACGGCCTTGGGCTCCGCCATCTTGTCTGCCGCCATCTTCTCTCCCGGGGAAAGGGCGCACTTTCACGCATCGTCGCGTTCGCATGCAAGGTGGTTTCGCGCCGCCGGCTGCGCTAAAACTCGGGCATGACAGGCTGGAACGATTGGGCGGTGCGG
Organism: Allostellaceae bacterium; assembly: GCA_035648735.1. Classification (GTDB taxonomy): domain Bacteria; phylum Pseudomonadota; class Alphaproteobacteria; order ATCC43930; family CGMCC-115725; genus REEB95. The sequence continues at coordinate 32,973 of DASRKX010000044.1, read as the reverse complement.
CGCGCCGAAACGCTGGAAGCGCTCGGTTTCTTCACGCGCCTGCCGTTTTTGGCCCGGCCGCTTGAGCCGCGCGATGGCGCCCCGGCCGAGGCGAGCTGGGCCTTTCCCCTGGCCGGGGCGGCCGTCGGCCTGTGCGGCGCGGTGATCTATGCCATCGCCGCGGCGCTGAGCCAGCCGCCGCTGCTCGCCGGGCTGCTCGCCGTCGCGGCGACCGCGTTGGTCACCGGCGGCATGCATGAGGATGGGGTCGCCAACACCATCGAGCGCCTGGTCGGCCGGGGCGACGTGGCAGACCGGCTGCGCGACGGCCGCCACGGCACCTTCGGGATTCTCGGCATCGTCCTGAGCATCGGCTTGCGCGCCGCCGCGCTGGCCGCGGTGGGCACCCTCCATGGTGCCGGCGCGATCGCCGGCGTGCTGATCGCGGCGAACGCCCTCGGCCGCGGCTTGCTGCCGGGCGTGCTGCTGTGGCTCAGCCCCATCGGCACCAGCGATTTCGGCACCGGCCGGCCGGAAGCAAGGAATGTCGCCACCGCGGCGGGCATCGCCCTGGTGATCGCGGTGCTCGGCATGGGCTTCAAGGCGGGCATCGTGGCGCTGCTCGTCGCCGCCGCGGCAGTGGCGCTCACCGCCTGGGCCGCGCAACGCCGCATCGGCGGCTACGACGCCGACGCGCTCGGCGCCATGGAGCAGGCCGGCGAGATCGCGGCGCTGCTCGTTGCCGCCGCCTGGACGTGATGCCGGATTGGCTCGACCAGCTTGACCCCGCGGTGGCGGAAATCGACGAAGGTGCCGCGCTCGACGCGCTGACCCGCGCGCCGAATGCGCCGCGCGTCGCCATCGTGATTCCCGCCGATCAAAGGGACGGCGCCCCTGCTTCGCTCGAGGCATTCCTCGCGGCCCCGCCGGACGAGGAAAGCCTGATGCGCAACGATTACGGGGCATATTTCGCGACGCTGCCGGCGGCCTTGCGGGCGGCGGTCGAAGCGCGCTGGGGCCCGGCGGAGCACGATCCCGCTTTCCGCGAAAGCCGGCTCGATTGCGGCCGGTTCGTCATTTCGGTCCGGTGCCTTGATAACGTCGCGGTGGCGCTTGAGCCGGAAGGAGGCGATGCCGCCGTGCCGTCGCATGGTTGCCTGGCGCTCTACGCCTGGCTCGCCGACGGCTTTCGCGCGCAGACCATCCTGCGCCTGGGGCGCGCGGCGGGCGGATGATCGCGCGCGCAAGCCGCGGCTGGCGGCCCTACCTCCTGCTGTCGCTGCTCTGCCTCGGCCTTTATCTGCCGGGATTGGCGAGCCTGCCGGTGACCGACCGCGACGAGGCGCGTTTCGCGCAGGCGACGCGCCAGATGCTCGAGACCGGCGATCTCATCCGCATCCGCTTCCAGGACGAGGCGCGCAACAAGAAGCCGGCCGGCATCTATTGGCTGCAAGCCGCGTCGGTTGCGTTGTTCAGCGGCGCCGAAAGCGCCGACATCTGGCCCTATCGCCTACCGTCGATGTTGGGCGCCAGCCTTGCCGTGTTGCTGACCTTCGCGCTCGGCCGGCATCTGGTGGGAGCGCCCGCGGCATTGCTGGGCGCGGCGCTGCTCGCGTCGTCGCTGACGCTGGTCAGCGAGGCGCATCTCGCCAAGACCGATGCGGCGCTGCTCGCTTGCGTTGTCGCGGCGCAGCTCGCGCTCGGCGAAATCTACCGCCGCCATCGCGCCAACGCCGTCGCCGGATGGCCCTGGGCGCTGCTGTTCTGGCTGGCGCTGGCCGGCGGGTCGCTGATCAAGGGGCCGGTGGCACCGCTGCTGGCGCTGCTGACGGCGCTGGCGCTCGTCATCGCCGACCGCGAGTGGCGCTGGATGAGGGGCCTGCGGCCGCTTTGGGGCATGGCATTGTTCGTGCTGCTGCTGTCGCCGTGGCTCATCGCCATCACCAAGGCCACCGGCGGCGCCTTCATCAGCGACTCCCTGACCCATGATTTCGCCGCCAAGCTGTTCGGCGCGCAGGAAGGCCACGGCGCGCCGCCGGGCGCCTATCTCATGCTGCTCGCCTTCGCCTTCTGGCCGGGCTCGCTATTCCTGCCGGCGGGATTCCTCCGCGCCTGGCAGGAGCGCGAGCTGCCCTCGCAGCGCTTTCTTCTCGCCTGGATCCTACCGTTCTGGGCGGCGCTCGAACTGGTGCCGACCAAGCTGCCGCATTACCTGCTGCCGGTCTATCCGGCGCTGGCGCTGCTCGCCGCCCACGCGCTGTTCAACGGCTTGAAGCGGCCGCTTTGGCTCGACGGCGTCACGGCGCTGCTCTGGGCAATCGCCGGCTTGGCGCTCGCAGCGGTGTTGGTCATCGCCCCCGTGCATTTCGGGCACGGGCTTTCGGCGGCTGCCATCGTCGTCGCGGCGATCATCGTCATCGCTGGCGGGACGCTGCTGCGCCGCTTCCGGCGCGAGGCCGCGCCCGGCTTGGCGGCGCGCGCGGCGATCCTGGCGCTGCTGGCCTTTCCGCCGGTGATGGCCTATGTCGCGCCGACGCTCGACCGGCTCTGGCTGTCGCGCGGCGCGGCGGCGCTGGTGCGGCAATATCCGCCGCCGCCCGGGGTGCCGATCATCGCCATCGGCTACAACGAGCCGAGCCTCGTCTTTCTGCTGGGCACCGAGACCAAGCTCCTGCCGGCGAGCGAGGCGGCGGGCGCCCTGACCGCCGCCCCCGGCGCCGAAGCGCTGGTCGAGAGCCGCGCGGATGATGAATTTCGCGGCGCGCTGGCGAGAATCGGCTGGACGCCGCGGCCGCTGGGCCGCGTCGCGGGCATCGATTATTCGAACGGCCGGCGGATGGTGCTGACGCTCTATGCGGCTTCGCGCTAGCGCGTCGATGTCGGCGGATTTTTCAGGAGCTGCGCGATGGCGCCGTTGGTCGACCAGCCGAGCGCGTCGCGGCCGGTATAATCCTGCTTCTTCGGATCGGCGCGCCCCGCCAGCAGCAGCCGCACGATGTCGACGCGATTCTTCTCGACCGCCATCATCAGCGGCGTGACCCCTTGCCGGTTCTGTGGATCGATCGCCGCCTTGGCGCCGATCAGCAGCTTCAGCACCTCGACGCTGCCGTGATCGGCCGCCCAATGCAGCGCCGTATTGCCGAGCTGGTCGCGCAAATCGACATCGGCGCTGCGGTCGAGTACGACCTGCGCCATCAGGACGTTGTTGTTGATCCCGGCATACATGAGGGCGGTGCGGCCGTAGGAATCGACGTCGTTGGGCGTGCCCTCGCCATGCTGCAGCATGTTGAAGACTTTTCCGGCGTTGTTGACGGCGGCGGCGGCGGTGATGTTGCCGGGGCCGCCGAGATCGCCGAAGCCGCCGAAGGGAATGGTCGGCGAGGAACTGCCGGTGTTGGTGTTGAGCAGCGGCGTGGCGCCTTGCGCCGCCGCAGCGATTGGCACCAACCCCACCAGCAATCCCGCAAGCGCCGCGCGCAAAAACATTCCTTGATCGCTCCCTGGCCGATACCGGATTTTGCGCCGCGCCACCGCGCGATTCAACTCATTCCGCCGGCCCGGCCGGTGTAGGCTGGCACCGCCATGAAACTGGACTTGCCTTGGGAACCGCCGGATTTCACGGCGGGCTCGGTCTGGCTGGTGGGATCCGGACCGGGCGATCCGGGGCTGTTGTCCCTGCTGGCGCTCCATGCGCTTGGCCAAGCCGACGACATTGTGCACGACGCGCTGGTCGATCCGAGTATCCTTGCCTTGGCGCGGCCCGGCGCCGTGCTGCATCACGCCGGCAAGCGCGGCGGCAAGCCGTCGCCGCAGCAACCCGACATCTCCAAGACGCTGGTCGAGCTGGCGCGCCGCAACCGGCGGGTGCTGCGCCTCAAGGGCGGCGATCCACTCGTCTTCGGCCGCGGCGGCGAGGAAGCGCTGGCGCTCGAAGCGGCCGGGATTCCCTACCGCATCGTTCCCGGCATCACTGCCGGCATCGGCGGCCTCGCCTATGCCGGCATCCCGCTGACGCATCGCGACACCAATTCGGCGGTGACCTTCATCACCGGCCATGCCAGCGGCGGCGTTTTACCCGACGGCATCGATTGGCGGGCCGTGGCGCAAGGCGCCCCGGTCATCGTCATCTACATGGCGTTGAAGCATCTCGACGGCATCGCGCGACAACTCATGGCGGGCGGCCGCGCCGCCGACGAGCCGGTCGTCGTGATATCCAAGGCGACCACCCCGGCGCAGCGGATTCTCGAAACCACCCTGGCGCGGGCAGCCGCCGACGCCGCGCGATCCGGCATCGAGCCGCCGGCGGTCGTGGTGGTCGGACGCACGATTCGACTAAATCCCGGCAATAATCCGGCACAATAACGTCGCAGATCATGGCGCGCTGCTTCGCAACCGCCTAGAATCGCCCCATGACAATCGTCAATCGCGGACTCGCCGTCTTCGTCCTCATCCTCGCCATGCTGCTCGGCGCGGTCGCCTATGAGATCGGCTGGCTCGGCGGCAAGCCGCCGGAGACGACGCAAGCGCCGCTGCCGGTGGGCGGCCCCTTCACCCTCACCGACCAGAACGGCGACACCCGCAGCGACAGCGATTTCCGCGGCAAGCTGATGCTGGTCTATTTCGGCTACACCTATTGCCCGGACGCCTGCCCGGCGGCGCTGCTGGCGATGAGTCAAGCGCTTGACCAGCTCGGCGACAAGGCGGGCGAAGTGCAGCCGATCTTCATCACCATCGATCCGGCGCGCGACACGATTGCGCAGATGAAGCTCTACGCCGCGAATTTTCATCCGTCGCTGCTGGCCCTGACCGGCAGCCCCGAGGCGCTCGTCCAAGCGGAAAAGGAATATCGCGTCTATGCCGAGAAGGTGCCGCAGAAGGATTCGGACGATTACCTGGAGGATCACAGCTCGATGATCTATCTGATGGGCCGCGACGGAAAATTGCTGACGCTGTTCTCGCCCGGCGCCAGCGCCGACAGCATGGCGGCGACGATCAAGACCAAGCTGTGAGCCCGGCGGCATGAGTGCTGCGCCCGAACGCATCGCGCTGTCGAGCGGCGATCTGCCGTTGAAGATGATCCGCCGCCGCCAGGCGCGGCGCTTCGTGCTGCGGCTTGACGCCGAAGGCGCGGCGGCCGTGCTGGTGCTGCCGCGCTGGGCCTCGCTCAAGGCGGCGCTGCGCTTCCTCGATGCCAACCGCGACTGGCTCGAGCGGCGCATCGGCGATCTGCCGCCGCGCGTCGCTTTCGCCGATGGAGCGGAGATTGCCGTGCTCGGCCGGCCCTATCGGCTGCGCCACGACGCGGCGGCGCGCGGCCGGGGCTCGGCCTGGATCGAGGATGGCGAAATCCGGGTCGCCGGCGAGGTGCGTCACCTGGCGCGGCGCACGCGCGATTTTCTGCGCGAGCTGGCGCGGCGCGAGCTGACCGAACGCGCGCGCCATCTCGCCGCGCGGGTCGATCGGAAGGTGACCGGCATCACGGTACGCGATACCAAGAGCCGCTGGGGCAGCTGCTCGACCGCCGGCAGCCTCGTCTTTTCCTGGCGGCTGGTGCTGGCGCCGCCCGAGGTGATGGATTACGTGGTCGCCCACGAGGTGGCCCATCTCGTCCATATGAACCACGGAAAAAACTTCTGGCGCTTGGTGGCGGAGCTCAACCCCGATTCCGAGGATGCCCGCTCATGGCTGCGCCGCAACCGGTCGCGGCTCCTGCGGATCGGCTGAGCGCATCAAATAGAGCAGCAGCGCCAGCGACGGCAGGCACGCCGCCGTCGCGATCAGGAAAAAGGGCTGCCAGCCGAGCCGGTCGGCAAGGAACCCCGACGACGAGGCGAGGACCGTGCGCGACGTGGCGGCCAGCGCCGAAAGCAGCGCGTATTGCGTCGCGGTGAAGGCCGGATTGCACAGCCGCGAGAGATAGGCGACGAAGGCGGCCGAGGCCATGCCGCCGGTGACGTTCTCGGTGGCGATGGTGAGCGCCAACATGGCGGCATCGGGGCCGGCCCAGAGCTGCACGATATACATGAGATTCGACAGCATCTGCAGCGCGCCGCAGATCAGCAGCGCGCGCATCAGCCCGAAGCGGTAGACGAAGCCGCCGCCCAGCAGCACGCCGGCGATGCTGGCGCCGGTGCCGAAGATCTTGGCGACGTTGGCGATCTCGATCTTGGTGAATCCCAAGGCGACGTAGAACGGGCTCGACATCACCCCGGCCAGCGCGTCGCCGAATTTATAGAGCACGACGAAGATCAGGATCAGCACCCAGCCGCGCCGCCGCGCGAAATCAGCGAAGGGCGCCACCACCGATTGCGCCAGCCAATTGCCGCGATGCGGCGGCCGAACCAGGCGCGGCTCGCGCGTCATCAGCACGCAAGCCATGCCGACCAGCATCAAGGCCGCCATCGCCGCGAAGGACCATGACCAGCCGAAATAGGCGGCGATGTAGAGCGCCCCCGCGCCCGAGGCGATCATGCCGATGCGATAGCCGACCTGCGTCACCGCGGCGCCGGCGCCCTGCTCGCGCTCGTCGAGCAATTCGACGCGATAGGCGTCGATGACGACGTCCTGGCTGGCCGAAAAGAACGCAACCGCCGCCGCGATCCAGGCGATGCGCCAGGGATCGGCCGCCGGATCGGAACCCGCCATGGCGAGCAACGACACGGCCAAAGCGAGCTGGATCACCAGCGCCCAGCTGCGCCGCCGCCCGAGCAGCCGCGTCAGAAAGGGAACCGGGACGCGATCCATCACCGGCGCCCAGAGGAATTTCAAATTATAGGCGAGGCCGACCTGGGCGAAGAGCCCGATCGCGGTGAGCGAGATCGCGGATTCCTTCAGCCAGATGGCGAGGGTCGAGCCGGTCAGCGCCAAAGGGAGGCCGCTGGAGAACCCCATGAACAGGATCGCCAGCATGCGCCGGTCGCCATAGACCCGGAGCCAGCGACGCAGCGCGTTCATCGGGAGAACCCGGCCGGCGCGGTCCTAGGGCTTCTTCTTGTCCGTGGCGGAATCGGCATCGGCAGCGACTTGCATCCGGATGATCTTGTCCGGGTTGCGGACGGTGCCGCCGCCGCCCTCGCCCTTCTTGATGGCGTCGATGTATTCCATGCCCGACGTCACCTGGCCGAAGATGGTGTACTTGCCGTCGAGAAAGGCCGCCGGCGCGAAGCAGATGAAGAACTGGCTGTCGGCGCTGTCGGGGCTGTCGCTCCGCGCCATGCCGACCGTGCCGCGCACGAAATGCGCCTGGCTGAATTCGGCTTTTAGATTCTGACCGGAGCCGCCGGTGCCGTTGCCCTTGGGATCGCCGGTCTGCGCCATGAAGCCGTCGATGACGCGGTGAAAGACGAGGCCGTCATAGAATCCCTTGCGCGCCAGCTCCTTGATGCGCGCCACCGTCTTGGGCGCCAGATCGGGGCGCAACTCGATGACAACGCGGCCCTTGGGCACGTCGAGGTAAAGCGTGTTCTCGGCATCGGCGGCGCTCACGGGACCTCCTGCGGAAAGGAAAAGCAGCGCGGCGAAGACAGTCATGAAAAGGAATTTAGGCACGGGACATTCCACGGCGATCACGGATGCCGCGACCTTATAGCAGGGTGCCCGCCCAGGACAAGCCGGCCTCAGCGCCAGACCAGCGCGCTCATCAGCATGTCGATATGGCTGCCGTCGGCGGCGAGCGGCAGCACCAGCGCCTCGGCGTCGATGAAATCGTCGTCGCGCAGCAAAAGTCGCCGGGGATAGGCAATTGGCGCGCCCAGCCCGACGACTTCGGCGTAATGGCGGCGGGCGTGGTCGCGCTGTTCCGCCGAGGGTATGCTTTCGATCGATTTTCCGGTGAGGTCGAGACCCAGGCGAGCAGCAAGGTTCGACGCATGCAGCCGATAGCGGAAGTGCGGCGGTTCGCGCCGGACCTCGACCAGCGACAGATATCCCAGAACGTATTTGAGATCGAGCGGATCGAAATCGGCTCGGGCCGGAAAGCGCCGGCCGCGGCGGCGCGAATCCCAGTCGCCATGCAGCCGTTGCAGCACGGGCCTGACGATATCGACGGAGCGGATTTCCATGACGCGTGAAAACTAGGGCGATCGCGATTAATCGGCTGTTAATGCGCGCGACCGCGAGCGATTTTTTTTCGCCGCCTGTGGATAACCGCATGCGCGGCGGTTCGGCGTTGCCCTGCCAGCCAAAAGGGCACAATCTAGGAAACTGATATCATCGTTGCCGACGAGGAGGTCATGCATGTCCGGCAAGCCTGTTGCCCCAAGCGCGCTCGCGACCTCGACGGGCTTCGGCGCCAATGCGTCCCGCGACATCTCGGCCGCGCTCAACCTGGTCCTGGCGGATATCTTCGCGCTCTATCTCAAAACGAAGAATTTTCATTGGCATATGAGCGGCCCGCATTTCCGCGACTACCATCTGATGCTCGACGAGCAGTCGGACCAGATCTTCGCGATGACCGACGTCGTCGCCGAGCGCGTCCGCAAGGTCGGCGGCCGGACGCTGCGCTCGATCGGCGAGATTTCCCGCACCCAGCGCATCCTCGACAACGATGCGGCCTTCGTGACGCCGCAGGACATGCTGGCCGAGCTTAGGAGCGATAACGGCGATCTCGCCAAGCGCCTACGCGAGGCGCATGGGGTGTGCGACGAGCATGGCGACGTGGCGACCGCCAGCCTGCTCGAGGTGTTCATCGACGAGACGGAACGCCGGACCTGGTTCCTCTTCGAGGCGAGCCACACGGGATCCGGCCCGAGCTCGACCTGACGGGGGCGGCCCGGCGGCCGGCGGCGATCAGCCGGCCGCTTCGGCGTCGGCCTTGCGGCTTTCGCGCTTACGCGCGTTGGGATCGAGGAAGCGCTTCCGGAGCCGCACCGATTTCGGCGTGATCTCGACCAGCTCGTCGTCCTCGATATAGGCGATCGCCTGCTCGAGATTCATCAGGATCGGCGGCGTCAGCCGCACCGCCTCGTCCTTGGCGGTGGTGCGGATGTTGGTAAGCTGCTTGCCCTTGAGCGGATTGACGTCGAGATCGTTGCCGCGCGAATGGGCGCCGATGATCATGCCGGGATATACCGCGGCGCCCGGCACGATGAACATCGGGCCGCGGTCCTCGAGGTTCCACATCGCATAGGCGACCGCGGCGCCGGCGGCGTTCGAGATCAGCACGCCGTTGCGCCGGCCCTCGATCGGGCCCTTGAACGGCTCGTAGCCGCCGAATAGCCGGCTCATCACCCCGGTGCCGCGCGTATCGGTCATGAATTCGCCCTGGTAGCCGATCAACCCGCGCGTCGGGACGCGCAGGATGAGGCGCTGCTTGCCGCCGCCCGAGGGCCGCATGTCCCTGAGCTCGCCCTTGCGCTGCGATAGCTTGTCGACGACGATTCCGGTGTGCTCCTCGTCGACGTCGATCTGGACCTCTTCCACCGGCTCGAGCCGCTGGCCGTTCTCCTGCTTGAACAGCACCTTGGGGCGCGAGATCGAAAGCTCGAAGCCCTCGCGGCGCATGGTCTCGATCAGGACACCGAGCTGCAGTTCGCCGCGCCCGGCAACCGCGACCGAATCCTTGTCCTCGCTCTCCTCGACGCGGATGGCGACGTTGCCCTGCGCCTCGCGCTTCAGGCGCTCGGCGATGAGCCGCGACGTGACCTTGGTGCCTTCGCGCCCGGCGAGCGGGCTGTCATTGACCGAGAAGGTCATGGTCAGGGTCGGCGGATCAATCGGCGTCGCCGGCAGGGCTTCGGTCACCTCGGCAGCGGCGATGGTATCGGCGACATTGGCTTTCTCGAAGCCGGCGATGGCGATGATGTCGCCGGCATCGGCCTCCTCGACCGGCTTGCGGTCGAGGCCGCGGAAGGCGAGCAGCTTGGTGAGACGGGTCTCCTCGATCGTCACGCCGTCGCGCGACATCGCCTTCAGCGGCATGTTGACCTTAGCGCGTCCCTTATGGATGCGGCCGGTGAGCACGCGGCCCAGATAAGGATCGTATTCGAGCGTCGTCGCCAGCATGGCGAAGGGCTGCTCGGGCTGCGAATCGGGCGGCGGCACATAGGCGAGGATGAGATCGAAGAGCGCGGTCAGATCCTTGCGCTCGTCCTCGAGCTTGGTCACCGCCCAGCCGGCGCGGCCCGAGGCGTAGAGCGTCGGGAAATCGAGCTGCGCGTCGGTCGCCTCGAGGATGGCGAAGAGATCGAACACCTCGTCATGGACGGCATAGGGCCGCGAATCGGAGCGGTCGACCTTGTTGATGACGACGATGGGCCGCAGGCCCTGGCGCAGCGCCTTGCCGACGACGAACTTGGTCTGCGGCATCGGCCCTTCGGCGGCGTCGACCAGGACCAGCACGCCATCGACCATCGACAGGATGCGTTCGACCTCGCCGCCGAAATCGGCATGGCCCGGCGTGTCGACGATGTTGATGCGCACGCCCTTCCATTCGACCGAGGTGCATTTAGCCAGGATGGTGATGCCGCGCTCGCGCTCGAGCTCGTTCGAATCCAGCGCGCGCTCGGCCACCTGCTGGTTGGCGCGGAATGCACCGCTCTGGCGCAAGAGCTGGTCGACGAGCGTCGTCTTCCCATGGTCGACATGGGCGATGATGGCGATGTTGCGAAGTTCCATGTAACCCTAGATGGGGCGCCGAACGCCCTCAGATAAGCCCTGCCTGTTGCGCCAACAGCTTGAGCGAAATTTCCGGCCGTGCGCCGAAATGGCTGATGATCTCGCCGGCGGCGAGGCTGCCTAGCCTACCGCAGGTTTCGAGATCGCGGCCATGCGTCAGACCGTAGAGAAACCCGGCGGCGTAGAGGTCGCCGGCGCCGGTCGTATCGACCACCGCTGCCACTTTGGCCGGGGCGATGTGATGCAGCGCCTCACGGGTGACGACGTCGGAGCCGCGCTCGCTGCGCGTCAGCACCGCGATGTCGCAATGGCCGCGCACCGCTTGCACGGCCGCTTCGAAATGCTCGGTCTCGTAGAGCGCCGTTATCTCGTGCTCGTTGGCGAAGAGCACGTCGATGTGCCTGTCGACCAGGTCCAGAAACTCGGCGCGGTGCCGACCGACGCAGAAGGGATCGGACAGCGACAGCGCCACCTTGCGCCCGGATTTATGCGCGATCTCGGCGGCCTTGCGGAACGCCGCCATGGCGCGCGGCGGATCGAAGAGATAGCCCTCGAGGTAAGTCACCTGCGCGGAGGCGATCAGCTTCTCGTCGATGTCCTCGGGCCCGAGCTCGACGCAGGCGCCGAGGAAGGTGCACATGGTGCGCTGCGCGTCATGCGTCACCAGGATGAGGCAGCGCGCGGTGGCAGGGCCGGCCTTCAGCGGCGGGGTGGCGAAGCCCACGCCGAGCGTCCGCAGATCGTGCGCGAAGACCGCGCCGAGTTCGTCGTCGCGCAGCTTGCCGATATAGGCGCCACGACCGCCGAGCGAGGCGATGCCGGCGATCGAATTGGCCACCGAGCCGCCCGAGATTTCCTTACCCTCGCCCATCTCGCGATAGAGCGCCTCGGCGCGCGCGGCATCGACGAGCGCCATGGTGCCCTTGACCAGGCCCTGGCGCGCCAGGAAGGCCTCGTCGGCGCGGGTCAACACGTCGACAATGGCGTTGCCGATCCCGACAACGTCGATGGAGGGGGCGGTCATGGGGTTTCCGGCTAACGAACGTTAATAAGGGTGCTGGGCGAAAGGCGCGCGGAGTATAGGGCCGGACGGCAAGGCCGCAAGGCGAAAGCCGCCTGAAAAGCGGCCCTAAAGCCGGCGGCGCGGCGGTCGGCCGCGACCCGGCCGGCCAAATAACGACACTCCATCACAATTGCGCTTTATCTTGCGGGTATTGTGGCGTTATCTTGGCGGCGAAGAGCAAATGGGGCTCTTTACGTCGCACACCCGGTGGGAAGCGGCGGTCGGGGGAGAGGCATCCGATTTTCAGGTTTTGGGTTGCGCCGATTGGGGCGGAATCCTCGGTTTCTGCCTTTGCCGATCGTTTGCCACCCCGGCGCCGACAGGGCCCCGGAACGGATCGCAATGGCCGGCAGGGATCAGCATTCAGGGGAAGACGCCGCCACGGTGGCGCGCCTCCAGCCGTCCGCCCGTCCGCCCGGCTCGCTCTCGCCGCTTCGTGCCGCCCCGCCGGTCGTTCGTTCAGTCACCCAGCCGCGCCCGCTCGACGGGCCGCGCCGCACCGGGGACGAGGGCAAGCCGCAACAGGGCGAGAAACGCCTAGTGATCGGCCGTGAGATCACCCTATCGGGCGAGATCGCCTCCTGCGACCGGCTCTTCGTCGAGGGCAAGGTCGAGGCCAATCTGAGCCATTGCCGCGAGCTGACGGTGACCCAGGGCGGCCTCTTCAAGGGCGTGGCGACCATCGACGAGGCCGAGATTCGCGGCTGCTTCGAAGGCACGCTCAACGTGAAAAAGCGCCTGATCGTCCGTCCGGGCGGACGGGTGGTCGGCACGGTGCGCTACGGCGTCATCGAGATCGAGCGCGGCGGCGTCATCGCCGGCGACGTGCAGATGCAATCATCGGCCGAGGACAAGAACGCGTCGTGATGCGGTAAGGCCCGCGCCAGGCCCGGCAACAAGGGCCGGCGCGGTCGAAGCTGGAGGCTAGGGTCGTGCCACGGGGAATGCTTTTCAGGTTTGGCGGGCGGCGCCGTTCGGCGCCCGGCGTGGCCGGCGCCGCGGCACTGGCGCTGCTGCTGGCCGCGTGCGGCGCCAACCCCGCGACCGTGAGCGCGAGCCCCGACAATCCGACCCTTACCGTGACCCTCGCTTCGCTCGGCCGCGCGCCCGAGCTGCGCGATCTGAAGGGCATGGCGCCGGCGCAGGTCGCGGCGCTGATCGGCGATCCGGACTTCCGGCGCTCGGATCCGCCGGCCGAAATCTGGCAATACCGCAGCGCCGATTGCGTGCTCGATCTTTTCTTCTACAGCGAGAATTCCGACACGCGTCTCGTCTATAGCGAGACCCGCAGCCGCAATCCGCAGCGCGGCGCCAAGGCCGCCGCCTGCGCCGATGCGAGCGTGCCGCTCGGCGAGCGCCTGCGCCAGACCAAGCTCTAGAGCCTGGCCTCGATCGCGTCCCAGACCAGGGCTTCGAGCCTGGCGCCGTCGAGGCGGTCGATCTCCTGGATGCCGGTCGGCGAGGTGACGTTTATTTCCGTCAGGTAATCGCCGATCACGTCGATGCCGACGAAGAGGAGGCCGAGTTCGCGCAGCTTCGGCCCGATCGCGGCGCAGATTTCGCGCTCGCGCTTGGTGAGAGTCGTCTTCTTCGCCGTGCCGCCGACATGCAGATTGGCGCGCGCCTCCCCTGCCTTCGGCACGCGCAGCACCGCGCCCACCGGCTCGCCCTCGACCAGGATGATGCGCTTGTCGCCTTGGCGGATCTCCGGCAGATAGCGCTGCACGATGATCGGCTCGCGCGACAGGCGCGTGAACATCTCGATCAGCGCGTTGAGATTCTCGTCGTCGGGCTTGACGCGGAAGATGCCGGCGCCGCCATTGCCGAAGATCGGCTTCAAGATGATGTCGCGGTGCTGGCTTCGGAATTCGGCGATCGCCGCCGGATCGCTGGTGATGAGCGTCGGCGGCATCACCCCGGGAAAATGCGTGGCGAAGAGCTTTTCCGGCGCGTTGCGCACGCTGACCGGATCGTTCACCACCAACACCTTGCCGCTGACGTGTTCCAGGAGATGCGTCGCCGTGATGTAGGCCATGTCGAAGGGCGGGTCCTGGCGCATCAGGATGACGTCGACGGAAGCCAGATCGACGGTGCGCGCCGGACCCAATTCGAAATGCCTTCCGGCCTCCCGCTTTACCTTCAACGGCCGGGCGGCGGCGGTGAGCTTGCCGTCGGCAAGATTGAGGTCGCGCGGCAAATAATGGAGCAGCGCGTGGCCGCGCGATTGCGCCTCGAGCGCCAGCGCAAAGGTGGAATCGGCCTCGATGTTGATGCCTTCCATCGGGTCCATCTGGATGGCGATCTGGCGGCTCATTGCAGCGGCGTGACCTCGATTTCGCCGCGCGGCGTCGGTGCGTTGGGCGCGGTGTCGCCCGGCGCCGGCGGCGGCTCGGCCGGCGGTTCGGGCGATGCCGCGCCCGAATTATCCGGCGCGGACGAATTGGCGCGGATGCGGATATAGGCGACGACGCGCTTCACGTCCGGCGTGTTGCGCGCCTGGTTGATGACGGCCTGTCGCTCCGACTCGCTGCGCGCCGAGCCCAGGACATAGAGGACTCCGTTCTCGACCGTGATGATGTAGTCGTTGGAATAGACTCCGTCCGTGGTCAGCAGCGCGGCCTTCAGCCGCTGCGCGGCGTAGAGATCGGTCGCGCCGGCGACGATGCCCTGGTCGGGGCCGATGGTGACTTCGTCATAGACCTCCTTGACGTTCGGCACCTGCCAGGCGATCCGGATGGCGTTGTCGCGCCAATCCTCGGCCGGGACACGGCCGGTCACCAGCATGCGGCCCTGATAAGCGTGGCAGTTGAGGTGGTCGTTCAGCTGCGTGTTGAATTTGGTCCAGAGCTGGATCGCCTGGGTGCACAGGATGATGTCGGTCGCGTTCTCCCTGAGCGTGCGATCCTCGGTCACGACATAGCCGATGCCGCTGCCGGTGCCGGCGGCGGCGAGGACGACGCAGCCGGTCAATAGACCGGGCAGCGCCAAGGCGGCGAGCAGGGGAAGCGCGCGGCGGTGACGGGACAAGCGGAGCTCCTCACAAAACGAACGCGAATCGGCCTCAGCTTACGGCAGCGTGCGCGGCAATTCGAGGCTCATTCGCCCCAACGCTCATTCCCCCGGCCGCCAGGCGCCGCGCAGATGGTGCGGCAGCCGCCGCGGCGCCACCAGCATGACATCGAAGCGGAGATCCGCGTCGCCGAGGTCGGGCCGCCGCGCCAGGAACTGCGCCAGGGCGCGCTCGATCCGGCCGCGCTGCTGCCGCAGCAGCGCCTCGGCGCCGCGCGTCCAATCGCCGCGCGCCTTGACCTCGATCGCGGCGACGACGCGCCCGCGCCGGACGATGAGGTCGATCTCGCCGACCGCGGCGCGATAACGCCGCGCCAGAACGCGATAGCCGCGCAGGCGCAAATGCCAGAGGCAAAGCAGTTCGGCCCAACGGCCGCGGCGCTCGGAGCGGCGGCCGCGCGCGGCGCGCCCGGCGGTCACGGCGCATCCGCCTTCAATTGCCCACCTTTAATTGCAGCGCGCGCGCATAGATCCGGCGGCGCTTCAGCCCGCTCGCCGCCGCGACCTCCTCCACCGCCTGGCGCAGGCTTTTGCCGCCGAGCGCATCGGTCAGCGCGCGGTCGAGATCGAATTCGGCGACCGTCTCGCCGCCGGGCGGCGCCACCACCGCCACGACCTCGCCCTTGGGCGCGCCCGCAGCGGCATAATGCGCCGCCAGGGCACGAAGCGAACCGCGCCGCACCTCCTCGAAAAGCTTGGTCAGCTCGCGCCCGACCGCGGCAGGACGGTCGCCGAACACCGCCGCCATGTCGGCCAGGCTGTCGGCGAGACGCGAAGCGCCTTCGTAGAAGATGAGCGTCGCATCCACATCCTTGATATCGGCGAGAGCGCGGCGGCGCGCGACCGCCTTCGCCGGCAGGAATCCGGCAAAGAGGAAGCGGTCGGGCGGCAGGCCCGAAAGGAGCAGCGCCGTCAGCGCCGCCGAGGCGCCGGGAAGTGCTGTGACGGGAAGGCCTTCGGCTATCGCGTCGCGCGCCAGCTTGAAGCCCGGATCGGAGAGCAGCGGCGTGCCGGCATCGGAAACCAGCGCCAGGGCGGCGCCCCGCCGGAGCCGCTCGAGAATCTTGGGCCGCATCTGCTCGGCGTTGTGATCGTGATAGGGGATGGTCTTGGCGGCGATGGAGAAACGCGCGAGCAGCTTCGCCGTGACGCGCGTGTCCTCGCACAGCACGGCGTCGGCGGCGGCCAGCGCCTTCAACGCCCGCAGCGTGATGTCGTCCAGATTGCCGATCGGCGTGGCGACGAGATAAAGCCCCGGAGCGAGTTTACTTGGGCTCGGCCGCGCGATAGGCTCCGGCGCCAGCGCCGTTCCAAGGGAGATCGCGCCTGTTCCGGTTTTCTCGAGCTTCGTTCCGCGCCGCCGGCGACCGGCGTCGACCGCGCCTTTTGCTCGCGGCATGGCTCGTCCTCTCCGCCTTTGCGCTGATATCGTGCTCGGGGCTGACGATACCGGACCTCGCGCCGCGCCCGCAAGCGCCCCCGCAGGCGCCGCCGCCCCTGTTGCAGATGCCGCCGCCGAGCCTGCCCGCGCCGCCGCCGGAGACGGAAGCGCCGCCGGCCGTCGCCGGGCCGCCGCGCGTCGCGGTGCTGCTGCCGCTCTCGGGATCGAGCGGCGCGCTCGGCAAGGCGATGCTGTCGGCGGCCCAGATGGCGCTGTTCGACGTGGCGGGCAGCCAGTTCCGGCTGATGCCGCGCGACACCCAGGGCACGCCGCAGGCCGCCGCCGCCGCCGCGCAGCAGGCGATCGCCGACGGCGCCCGCGTGATCGTCGGCCCGCTGCTCGCGGGAGAGGTCGAGGCGGTGAAGCCGATCGCGGCCGCCGCCCATGTGCCGATGCTGGCCTTCTCGACATCGACGCAGCTCGCCGGCAACGGCACCTATCTCCTGAGCTTCCAGCCGGGTCAGGAAATCGCGCGCGTCGTGGCCTTCGCCAAGGCCAAGGGCTTCGACCGCTTCGCCGTGCTGGCGCCGCGCACGCCCTATGGCGAGATCGCGGTCGAGGCGTTGAAGAGCGCGGCGGATAAGGCGGGGGCGACCGTCGCGCGCATCGATTATTACGACCCGGCGACCACCGATCTGGGGCCGGCGGTGAAGCGCTTCTCGCAGAACGTCAATTTCAACGCGCTGCTGCTGCCCGAGGGCGGCGCAAGGCTGCGGCTGCTGGCGCCGTTATTGCCCTACGACGGCATCGATCCCGACACGATAAAATTTCTCGGCACCGGCTTGTGGGACGAGCCCGGCCTGGGCACCGAGCCGGCGCTCAACACCGGCTGGTACGCGGCGCCGCCGCCCGGCGCGCGTGCCGATTTCGAGCGGCGCTACCGCGCGTTGTTCCAGCAGGCGCCGCCGCGCCTTGCCACCCTGGCCTATGACGCGACGGCGCTGGTCGCGACGCTGTCGCGCACCGGCGATCTGTCGGAGGCGGCGCTGACCAACCCCAACGGCTTCGCCGGGCTCGACGGCATCTTCCGGCTCGGGCCCGACGGGCTGATCCAGCGCGGCCTCGCGGTGCTGGAGGTGCGGCGCGGCGAGGCCGCCTTGATCGACCCGGCGCCGACCAGCTTCCAGAACCTAGGCCAGTAGCGCTCCGAGCAATGCGTTGAGGCGCTGGCGCCCGGCCGGCGTCGCGCGCAAGCCCTCGGCATCGAGCTCGAGGAAGCCGCCGTCGAGCAGCGGCGCGAGGCGCGCGGGATCGAGCGAATCCTCGAAGCCGGCGCCCGTCGCCGCGAAAAACCGCTGCCGTGCGACGCCCTCGCGCAGGCGCAGCCCCATCATCAGCAGCTCCGAGCGGCGCTCGTCGCGGGTCAGCCGCAGCATCTCGTCGGTGCCGTGACCCTTTGCTTCCACCGCGGCCAGCCAGGTCTCGGGCGCGCGCAGCTGCTTGGTCGCGTAGGTGCCGGGCCCGCTGGTGAGGCGGCCATGCGCGCCGGGGCCGGCGCCGATGTAGTCCTGGCCGCGCCAATAGACCAGATTATGCCGGCATTCGGCGCCGGGCATGGCGTGGTTCGAGATCTCGTAGGCCGGCAGGCCGGCGGCATCGAGCGCTTCCTGCGTGGCCTCGTAAAGCGCGCCGGCATCGTCCTCGTCGGGCAGCGCGAAATCGCCGCGGCCATGGGCGGTCGCGAAGGCGGTGCCCTGTTCGATCGTAAGTTGATAAAGCGAGAGATGATCGCAGGCCATGGCGAGGGCCTCGCCGAGCTCGGCGCGCCAGGCGGACTCATCCTGCCCGGGCCGCGCATAGATGAGGTCGAAGGAAATCCGCGGAAAGATGTCGCGCGCCAAGGCGACCGCCCGGCGCGCCTCGGCGGCGCTGTGGCCGCGGCCGAGGAATTTTAGGTCGCGGTCGTTGAGCGCCTGGATGCCGAGCGACGCCCGGTTCACGCCGGCGGCGCGGAAATCGCGCAGCCGCGCGGCCTCGACCGAGGTCGGATTGGCCTCGAGCGTGATCTCGCATCCCGGATTGAGCGGCCAGTGCTGCGCCGCGCGCGCCAGCAGCGCCGCAGCGGTAGCCGGCGGCATCAGCGACGGCGTGCCGCCGCCGAAGAAGATGCTGTCGAGCCGCGCGCCCTCGGTCTGTGCCGCCCAGTGATCGAGCTCGCTCAA
Organism: Allostellaceae bacterium; assembly: GCA_035648735.1. GTDB lineage: Bacteria > Pseudomonadota > Alphaproteobacteria > ATCC43930 > CGMCC-115725 > REEB95. The sequence goes on along the minus strand of DASRKX010000044.1, from coordinate 14,645 downwards.
GAGCGCCGCCTGCCAGCGCGCGGCGTCGACGCCGTCGCGCACATGGCTGTTGAAGTCGCAATAGGGGCATTTCGACTTGCAGAACGGCCAATGGATATAGAGCGCGATGCCGGTCATCGCGCGCGCTCGAAACACGCGGCGGTGAGCTTGGCGAAGGCCTTGGCGCGGTGGCTTATCGCGTGCTTGGCCGCCGGATCCATCTCGCCGAAGGTCGCCGTCCCGCCGGCGGGAAGAAAGATCGGGTCGTAGCCGAAGCCGCGCCCGCCGCGCGGCGGAAAGACGAGGCTGCCCTCGACCTCGCCGCGGAAGGATTCGCAATGCCCGTCGGGCCAGGCGAGGGACAATACCGCGACAAAGCGCGCGCCTCGGTCGGGCTTGCCGGCAAGCTCGCGCTCGACCCGCGCCATGGCGAGCGCGAAATCCTTCTTGGGGCCGGCCCAGCGCGCGGAATAGATTCCCGGCGCGCCATCCAACGCCGGCACCACCAGGCCCGAATCATCGGCGAGCGCCGGCAGGCCGCTCGCTTGCGCCGCCGCCTTGGCCTTCAATTCGGCATTCGCCTCGAATGTCGTGCCGGTCTCCTCGGGCTCGGGCAGGCCGCTCGCCGCGGCGCCGACGCAAGCAACGTCAAAAGACGCCAGCAGCGCCGCGATCTCGCGGAGCTTGCCCGGATTATGCGTGGCGATGACCAGCTTGCCGCCGGCCAGCTTCCTAGGCAATGCCGAGCGCCTCGCGTTGCCGGCGCACCAGCGCTTCGACGCCGTGCCGGCCGAGCGCCAGCATCTCCATGAAACGCGGCTCGGCGAAGGCGGTCTTTTCCGCCGTCGCCTGCACCTCGATGATGCCGCCCTTGCCGGTGAAGACGAAATTGGCGTCGGCCTCGGCGCCGGAATCCTCGACGTAATCGAGATCGAGCACGGCCTGGCCGCCGACGATGCCGCAGCTGACCGCCGCGACCGCGTCGCTCAACGGCAGCGCCGGCAGCGCGCCGCTCTCGACCAGTTTTTTCATCGCCAGATAGAGCGCGACATAGCTGCCGGTGATGGCGGCGGTGCGCGTGCCGCCATCGGCCTGCAGCACGTCGCAATCGATCCGCACCTGGCGCTCGCCCAGCGCCGCGAAATCGGTGACGGCGCGCAAGGAGCGGCCGATCAGGCGCTGGATCTCGTGCGTCCGGCCGCTCTGCTTGCCGCGCGCCGCCTCGCGGTCCGTCCGCGTATGGGTCGAGCGCGGCAGCATGCCGTATTCCGCCGTCACCCAGCCGCGGCCCGAATTGCGCAGGAAAGGCGGCACCTTCTCCTCGACCGTGGCGCAGCACAGCACGCGGGTCTCGCCGAAGGCGGCGAGGCACGAGCCTTCGGCATATTTGGCGTAGCCGGGTTCGAGGCGCACTTGCCGCATCTCGTTCGCTTCGCGGCCGGAGGGGCGCGGCATGGCTGATCCTTCCTTAGGAACGGGGTTGGGCGCGAACCTAGTCCCGCGGCGGGAAAGGGTAAAGCCCCGATCCGCCATGACTTCCATTGACCTGCCGTGCCACTCTTCCTAGATACTGCTTCCGCCGCAGGAGCCCATGGTCACGCCGCCCTTTGCCAAATCCCTCGCCGGCGCCAAGCCGGGCGCGGGCGACAAGCCGATGATCGCCGAGCTCAACGACCGCTCGCGCGAGATCTTCCGCATGATCGTCGATGCCTATGTCGAGACCGGCGAGCCGGTCGGCTCGCGCACCCTGTCGCGCCGCGGCGGCCTCGACCTTTCGCCCGCCACCATCCGCAACGTCATGGCCGATCTCGAGGAACAGGGCCTGCTGTTCGCGCCGCACACCTCGGCCGGCCGCCTGCCGACCGACGCGGGGTTGCGGCTCTTCGTCAACGGCTTGCTCGAGCTGGGCGGCGTCTCGGAGGACGAGCGGCTCAACATCGAGGCGCGCTGCGCCGCCGCCGGCAAGAGCCTGCCGCAGGCGCTGGAAGAGGCGACCTCGACCCTGGCGGGCCTCTCGCGCTGCGCCGGGCTGGTGATCTCGCCCAAGACCGAGCGCCCCCTGAAGCACATCGAATTCGTGGCGTTGCCGCCGGGCCGCGCCCTCGTCGTCATGGTGACCGAGGACGGCCAGGTCGAGAACCGCATCATCGAGACGCCCGCCGGCACCCTGCCGGCGTCGATGATTCAGGCGAGCAATTATCTCAATGCGCGGCTGATCGGCCGCACGCTGGAGGAATCGCGCGACGCCGTGCTGGCCGAGATCGATCAGCGCCGCGGCGAGATCGACGGCCTGACGGCGAAGCTGATCGCCGCGGGCCTCGCCTCGTGGTCGGGCAGCGCGCATGACAGCGCGCTTATCGTCAAGGGGCAGGCGAAGCTGCTCGAGGACGTGACCGCGCTGGGCGATCTCGAACGGCTGCGCGCGCTCTTCGACATGCTCGACACCAAGGAGGCAATGGTCCGCCTGCTCGACGCGGCCCGGGTCGCCCCGGGCGTGCACATCTATATCGGCTCCGACAACCCGCTTTTTGGCGTCGCCGGCTGCTCGATGGTCGTGGCGCCCTACAAGAATTCGCGCGAGCAGGTGGTGGGCGCCATCGGCGTCATCGGCCCGACGCGCATCAACTATGCCCGCATCATTCCCTTGGTCGACTACACCTCCAAGGTGATCGGGCGGATCTTGTCCTGAGATGAGCGACGAAACCGAATTCGAGGCGCCGCCGGAAGGCGCGGCCGACGACCCCAGCCCGGCGGAGCGGATCGCCGCGCTGGAGCAGGAGCTGGCCGACACCAAGGACCGGCTGTTGCGCGCCCTGGCCGAGCTGGAGAACGTGCGCCGCCGCGCCGAGCGCGAGCGCGAGGATGCGCGCAAATACGCCGCGCAGAACTTCGCCAAGGAGCTCGTCAACGTCGCCGACAATCTGCGCCGGGCGATCGACAGCGAAGGCGCCATCGCGGCGGACCCCTCGGCCCGCGGCGTCATCGACGGCGTCGCCGCCACCGAGCGCGAGCTCTTGGCGATCTTCGAGCGCCACGGCGTCAAGCGCGTCGAGCCGCAGATCGGCGAGCGCTTCGACCCCAATCTGCACCAGGCGATGTTCGAGATCGCCGAAACCGGCCTGCCGGCGGGCAGCGTCGCGCAATTACTGCAGCCCGGCTACGTCATGCACGACCGGCTTTTGCGGCCCGCCATGGTCGGCGTCGCCAAGGGCGGCGCCGGCCCGACCGACGTCACCGTACCGCAGGACGGCGGCTGAACGGCCCCGCGCATCAAAGCGTTTCCCATCTATACGACAATGCCTTATAGTTGATGCATGAGGGTAGTAGCCACGCGCGGCTACGAGCGGCGGGCGCGCAAGCGCCAAGGGCGCCAAAGAGAATCTGACCGATGCCGATAAACAGGAAATCCGCAAGCTCACGCTCGCTCTCCAAACCGCGCCATAGCGCACGCGGCCGCCGCGTGATCGCGGGACTCCGTGAAGCGCTCGCCCATGCCCAAGGCGGGGCGGCGCTTCCCGAATATACCGTGACCGTTCCCGACAAGGTGGATGTCGCCGAACTGCGAAAGGCCCTGGGCCTGTCGCAACGCGTGTTCGCCAAACGCTTCGGTCTCGACGTGACGGCGGTTCATGCGTGGGAGCAAGGCCGCCGCTACCCGGATCGGGCCGCCCGCGTTCTGCTCGCCGTTATTGCCAAGGAACCCGCGGCGGTTCGTCGGGCGCTCGCCCGATAACCGACGCGTGCCGAGGCCGCCGTCGTGCCGCAGGACGGCGGCTAATCACCGTAAATTTTGCCGGAGAATGTCGGCGAAGGCCCGGCGCGGATCGACCCCGAGAGCGTCGGTAATCCGCAGAAATTCGAGCAGATCTATTCGTCGCTGACCGTTCTCGTAGGAAGAGACGAAGGATTGGGGCTTGCCCAGGCGTTTCGCCAACTCCTGTTGAGTCACGCCCGCACGTTGCCGAATGGCCATGATTCGATTCCCGACTTCCTTATATCGATGCGGGTTAATCCACACCTAGGACTCTCCGGCCCGGATAGGGCCGGATGGTCGTAGATTGGAAAACCTGATATTGAAAAATCCGATATTTAATAATTCAATAAGTGTGTAAGCTCTGGCCGCCCTCAACTCAGGTGGGCGCCTCGCTGCGGCACCCGTATCGAGGCTGCAGGGCTAGTCTAGGGGGAGAGCTAAAATGCGAAAGATTTCAGTTATTTGCGCTGTACTTTGCGGCGCACTCTGGATAATCAGCGGCGGCATCGCGGCAGCCCAATCGCCGAGCGGCGTTTATATTCGCGGTGATCTCGGGGGTGCCTTCGGCAACAACACGACTTTCACAGATACGAATCCGGGCGCTTCAAACTGCCTCGTTTGTTCATCGTCGATCACCGGCGGCACCGGCAGTTCGGTTATCTTCGGCGGCGGCGTCGGGTATCGGTTTACGCCGATGTTCCGATCTGACGTGACATTGGACTATATCCCTTCGTTCAAAGAAACTGGGCGCAGTTCCGTCAGCACCACAACTACTTCCGGCAATATTGACTCATTGGTGGTGTTAGCGAACGGCTACCTCGATTTGAACGGGGTGTTTCCGAACGTCTTTGGCAATTTCCAGCCCTATCTCGATGCCGGCATTGGTTTCTCAAACAATCACGTGGGAACCACCAGCTTTAACGCGCTCGGCGCAGCGCTATCCGTTTCCGGCAATACCAAAACGGATTTTGCTTGGGCTATCGGCGCTGGCCTCGGTTATTCCATAACGCCATCTACGACGCTGGACGTGGCCTACCGCTATCTAGACTTGGGCCAAGCACAGACGGGAACGCGCCTGAGCGGCCCTGGCGGCAGCGTGACCATTACGGCGGCAAGGGGTGGTCTCAGCACCCATATCGTGACGGCTGGCCTGCGTTACGAGTTCTGAACCAGTCCAATACGGCAACTGCTTTTCCGCCGCGCTGCGCAGCGGCGTGGTCAGCGTCAGAACCAACGCGACGGCTGAGCCGGGCCGTCGACCGTCCCGCTATTTCGGAATCTAGTCCGCGAACGAGGCATCGAGGCTAGTGGCGCGGTTGTAATCCGCGCTCGCCCGCTAGCTAGCGCAAAAACCGCGCAAAACCGGCATTTCCGAAGGCATTTGCCCTTGCGGCCTAGCCTGGACGCCCCCATATCCAAGACCGTGAACCGGAGCGTCCGGACAGCCGCTTTGCCTTGCAGGCCCTGCGGCCCGTCCATATATAAACCCCGGTTTCACGACGAACCCGTTTCCGGGGGGTTGGCGCGGCGCCGTTTCCGGGCCGAACGATCCCGCTGCTAGGAGAGAAAGACTATGGCGAAGGTTATCGGCATCGATCTCGGCACGACGAATTCCTGCGTCGCCGTGATGGAAGGCAAGGCCGCGAAGGTCATCGAAAACAGCGAGGGCGCGCGCACGACGCCGTCCCAGGTCGCCTTCACCGAGGCCGGCGAGCGCCTCGTCGGCCAGGCCGCCAAGCGCCAGTCGGTCACCAACCCCGAGAACACCTTTTACGGCATCAAGCGCCTGATCGGCCGGCGCATGATCGACCCGATGGTCAAGAAGGAGATGGAGCTCGTCCCCTTCAAGATCGTGCCGGGCGACAACGGCGACGCCTGGGTCGAAAGCCGCGGCAAGAAATACGCGCCCTCCCAGGTCAGCGCCTTCATCCTGCAGAAGATGAAGGAAACCGCCGAGGCCTATCTCGGCGAGACGGTCACCGAGGCCGTCATCACCGTTCCCGCCTATTTCAACGACAGCCAGCGCCAGGCGACCAAGGATGCCGGCCGGATCGCCGGCCTCGACGTGCTGCGCATCATCAACGAGCCGACCGCGGCCGCGCTCGCCTATGGGCTCGAGCAGAAGAAGAACGGCATCATCGCGGTCTATGACCTCGGCGGCGGCACCTTCGACGTGTCCGTGCTCGAGATCGGCGACGGCGTCTTCGAGGTCAAGGCCACCAACGGCGACACCTTCCTGGGCGGCGAGGATTTCGACAAGCGCATCATCGATTATCTCGCCGACGAGTTCAAAAAAGAGCAGGGCATCGATTTGCGCAGCGACCGGTTGGCCCTCCAGCGCCTGAAAGAGGCGGCGGAGAAGGCGAAGATCGAGCTCAGCGCCTCGATGCAGACCGAGGTCAATCTGCCGTTCATCACGGCCGACCAGACCGGCCCGAAGCATCTCAACATCAAGCTGACGCGCGCCAAGCTCGAAGCGCTGGTCGACGATCTGATCCAGAAGACGATCGAGCCGTGCCGCGCCGCGTTGAAGGATGCGGGCCTCAAGGCGTCCGAGATCCAAGAGGTCATCCTGGTCGGCGGCATGACCCGCATGCCCAAGGTCTTCGAGACCGTGAAGAACTTCTTCGGCAAGGAACCGAACCGCTCGGTCAACCCGGACGAGGTCGTGGCGCTGGGCGCCGCCATCCAGGCCGGCGTGCTGAAGGGCGAAGTGAAGGACGTGCTGCTGTTGGACGTGACGCCGCTCTCGCTGGGCATCGAAACCTTGGGCGGCGTGTTCACGCGTCTGATCGACCGCAACACGACGATCCCGACCAAGAAGAGCCAGGTGTTCTCGACCGCGGAGGACAACCAAACCGCCGTGACCATCCGCGTCTTTCAGGGCGAGCGCGAAATGGCGGCCGACAATAAATTGCTCGGCCAGTTCGATCTGGTCGGCTTGCCGCCGGCGCCGCGCGGCATACCGCAGGTTGAGGTCACCTTCGACATCGACGCCAACGGCATCGTCTCGGTCCAGGCCAAGGACAAGGCCACCGGCAAGGAGCAGCAGATCCGCATCCAGGCCTCGGGCGGCTTGGCCAAGGACGACATCGAGAAGATGGTGAAGGACGCCGAGGCGCATGCCGAGGAAGACAAGAAGCGGCGCGAGACGGTCGAGACCAAGAACCAGGCCGAAGCGCTGATCCACGCCACCGAGAAGACGCTGAAGGAGGCCGGCGACAAAGTTCCGGCGCCGCAGCGCCAGGCCGTCGAGACGGCGATCGCCGAGCTCAAGGCGGTCAGCGGCGGCGACGACCTCGGCCAGATCCGGTCCAAGACCGAAGCCCTCGGCCAGGCCTCAATGCAGCTCGGCGAGGCGCTCTACAAGGCTCAGGCGCCGCAGGGCGGCGGGCCAGGTGCGGGCCCTGAGGGACCGCAAGGCCCCGGCGGCGGCCAGGGACCGCAAGGCCCGGGCGCCGGCAGCGACAAGGTGGTCGATGCCGATTTCGAAGAGGTCGACGAGAAAAAGCGCGGCCAGGCCTGAGGCTTTTTCCATCGCCAGCTTGAGCGCAGCAGCGTAAAAAAATCGGATGGCGAAGCAGGATTTCTACGAGCTCCTCGGCGTGGCGAAAGGCGCCTCGCCCGATTCGCTGAAAAAGGCCTATCGCAAGATCGCCATGGATTGCCACCCGGACCGCCATCCGGGCGACAAGAAGGCCGAGCAGCGCTTCAAGGACATCAGCGAGGCCTACGATGTCCTCAAGGACGAACAGAAGCGCGCGGCCTATGACCGCTTCGGCCACGCCGCCTTCGAGAATGGCGGCGGCGGGCGCGGCGCCGGCGATTTCGCCTCGGGCTTCGCCAACATCTTCGACGAGATGTTCGGCGATTTCATGGGCGGCGGGCGCCAGCAGGGCGCCGGCAACCGCGGCAGCGACCTGCGCTACAATCTCGAGATCACGCTCGAAGAGGCCTTCAAAGGCAAGCAGACGACGATCCGCGTGCCGACGCTGGCGCCGTGCGAGGCGTGCAAGGGCAGCGGCGCCGAGGCCGGCTTGCGGCCGATCAACTGCCCGACCTGCCACGGCGCCGGCCGCGTGCGCGCGCAGCAGGGCTTCTTCACGCTGGAGCGGACCTGCCCGGCCTGCCACGGCGCCGGCCGCATCATCGAGAATCCATGCCGCCAATGCGGCGGCCAGGGCCGCACGCACAAGGAAAAGACGCTCTCGGTCACCATCCCGCCGGGCGTCGAGGACGGCACCCGCATCCGCCTGGCCGGTGAGGGCGAGGCGGGCATGCGCGGCGCCGCCGCCGGCGATCTCTACATCTTTCTGGCGCTCAAGCCGCACCGGCTATTCCAGCGCGACGGCGCGCATATCCACGTCAAGGTGCCGATCGCGATGACCAATGCGACGCTCGGCGGCGCCATCGAGGTGCCGACCATCGACGGCGGTCGTGCCCGGCTGACCATTCCGGCCGGCACGCAATCGGGCCACCAGTTCCGCCTCAAGGGCAAGGGCATGACCGTGCTGCGCTCGGCGAATCGCGGCGACATGTATGTCGAGGTCGCGGTCGAGACGCCGGTGCATCTCTCGAAGCGCCAGCAGGAACTGCTCAAGGAGTTCGACTCCGCCGGCGATGCGCGCAAGACGCAGCCGGAAGCCGAAGGCTTCTTCGCCAAGATGAAGGAGTTCTTCGAGGATCTGACGGAGTAGAACAAGGCTCGACGCGGCGCCGCGCCGCCGCGTAACGTGGCGTCCTCACCGCCCGAGGCGCGCCCCGTTGCTGTCCCGCAAGCTCTGGATTCCGCTGACCCTGCTGTGGCTCGCCGGCGCCGGCCTGCGCCTCACCGTGCTGGCGGTGCCGCCGGTCATCCCGCTCATCCATGCCGAGCTGCATATGAGCGAGACCGGCATCGGCACGCTGGGCGCGCTGCCCTCGCTGCTCTTCGCCTTCGCCGCCGTGCCGGGCGCGATCCTGATCGCGCGCTTCGGCGCGGTGCCGGCGCTGGTCTTCGGCCTTGGGCTGGCGGCGATCGGCTCGGCGGCGCGGGGGGCGGCGCCCGATTCCGCCTGGCTCTTCGCCGCGACCGTCGCGATGAGCGCCGGCATCGCCGTCATGCAGCCGGCGCTGCCGCCGCTGGTGCGGAGCTGGCTGCCGCGGCATGTCGGCTTCGGCACCGCGGTTTTCACCAACGGCCTGCTGGTCGGCGAGACGCTGCCGGTCGCCTTGACCCTGCCCTTCGTCCTGCCGCTGGTCGGCTCCTGGCGCTGGAGCTTCGTCTTCTGGGGCGTGCCGGTGCTGCTGACGGCGCTCTTGTTCCTTTACCTGGCGCCGGTCGACGCCAAGCCGACCATGGCGCAGCGGCGCAACTGGTGGCCCGACTGGAAGGACCCGCTGGTGTGGCGCCTCGCGCTGATGCTGGGCTGCGTCAATACCATCTACTTCGCCACCAACACCTTCCTGCCCGATTATCTGCACGCCGTCGGCGGCGACCGCTATATCGGGCCGGCGCTGACCGCGCTCAATTTCTGCCAATTGCCGGCCTCGCTGCTGATGCTGCTGGTCGCCGAGCGGCTGGTGCGACGGCGCCTTGCCTATATCGTGCCGGCGCTGCTGGTGCTGGCGAGCGCCGTCGGCATGGCGGCGATGCCCGGCCGCGCCATTATCGGCTGGGCCGGCCTGCTCGGCTTCGCCAATGCCGCGATGCTGATCCTGATGCTGGCGCTGCCGTCGCTCCTCGCCGCCCCCGAGGACGTGCATCGCGTCTCGGCGGCGATGTTCACCATCTCCTACCCGATGGCGGTGGCGCTGCCGATCCTCGCCGGCCTGTTGTGGGATTGGAGCGGCCTCGCCGCGGCGGCGTTCGCGCCCGCCGCCCTCTGCGCCATCGGCATATTGGCCCTGGCGCCGACCATCGATCTGCATCGGCGCGAGGCGGCGAGCCGATAGGCGCTCCGCCGATCACTCCGCCGCGACGGTCGGGCTGGATGCCGCGCGTTCCTGCGCATCGCCGTCGTTCAGCGTCGCGGCCAGGCCCTCGCGGATGTCCTTGAGGCGGTTTTCCTGCTCGATCTTGTGACCGAAGAGATCCTTCACATAGAAGACGTCGACCACCTTCTCGCCATAGGTCGAGATCTTGGCGCTGGCGATCTGCAGATTGAGGCCGGTCAGCGCGCGCGTGACCTCGAACAACAGGCCGGGCCGGTCGCGGCCGTTGACCTCGATCACCGTGTGGGTGCGGCTCGCCGTATTGTTGACGATGACGCGTGGCGGCACGGCGAATTCGCGTGTCCGTCCCGGGAAGGCCGGCTTCTTGGCCAGCTCGATATGGGGCTTCACCGTGCCGTTCAGCACGTCCTCGATGAGCGGGCCGAGGCGCGCCAGCTTCGGCGCCTCGTCGAAAGCGCCGCCCGAAGGGGCCTGTACCCAGAAGGTGTCGAGCGCCATGCCGTTCTGCATGGTCAGGATCTTGGCGTCGACGATGTTGGCGCCGGCCACCGCCAGCGCCCCGGCGATGCGCGAGAACAAGCCGGCATGGTCGGCGGTGTAGACGGTGATCTCGGTCACGGCCCGGCCGGCATCGACGCGCGTCTCGACCGTGACCGGGCGCCCCGAGCGCTCGGCGTCGCGGATCAGGCGCGCATGCCGCGCCATGGCCTCGGGATCGAAGGACAGCCAGTAGAAGGGGTAGCCCTTGGCGACGAAGGAATCGACCTCCGCCGGGGAAAAATCGCGCAATAAGGCCTTCACCGCCTCCTGAGCCTCGGCGGCGCGCTGGCTCTGCGCCTCCTCGACCAAGCCGCCCGACATCAAATCGAACGCGCGCTGATAGAGCTCGCGCAGCAGCGTCGCCTTCCAGCCGTTCCACACATTGGGCCCGACGGCGCGGATATCGACCACCGTGAGCACGAGCAGCAGCTTCAACCGCTCGGGCGATTGCACGCGGTCGACGAAATCCTTGATCGTCTGCGGATCGTCGATGTCGCGCTTGAAGGCGGTGGCGCTCATCAGCAGATGCCAGCGCACTAGCCAGGCGACGGTTTCGGTCTCCTCGCCGGTCAGGCCCAGGCGCGGCCCCAGCTTCTGCGCCACCTCCTCGCCGAGCACCGAATGATCGCCGCCGCGGCCCTTGGCGATGTCGTGGCACAGCGTGGCGAGATAAAGCGCGCGGCGCGAGAAGATGCTCGGCGCGATCGATGTCGCGAGCGGCAGCTCCGCTTTCAGCGTGCCCTTCTCGATCTGCGACAGGATGCCGATGGCGAAGATGGTGTGCTCGTCGACGGTGTAGATGTGATACATGTCGTATTGCATCTGCGCCACGACGCGGCCGAAATCGGGCACGAAGCGGCCGAAGACGCCGGCCTCGTTCAGCCGGCGCAAGGCGATCTCGGGTGTCTTCCGCGACGTCAGGATTTCGAGGAACAGGCGGTTCGCCTCGGGATCGGCGCGCAGCTCCGCATCGATCAGCTTCAGCGATTGGGTGATGACGCGCAGCGCGCGCGGATGGACGTCGAGCCCATGCTCCTCGGCGACGTGGAACAGCCGGACGAAATTGACCGGATCGTCGCGGAAGGCATTGTCGTCCGGCACGTCGAGGCGGTCGTCGACGACGACGAAGCCGTCGAGCTTCTGCTCGCGCGACCAGGGCCGCCACGACAACAGCGGCTTCGCCTTGTGCTCGTGCTCCAGGAGCGCGCAGAAGATGCGCGTCAGATCACCGACGTCCTTGGCGATGAGGAAATAATGCTTCATGAAGCGTTCGACGCCGCGCGATCCGGCATGGTCGGTGTAGCCCATGCGGCGCGCGATCTCGGATTGCAGGTCGAAGGTGAGCCGGTCCTCGGCGCGCTCGGTCAGGAAATGGAGATGGCAGCGCACCGTCCAGAGGAAATTCTGGGCATGGGCGAAGCGCGTCGCCTCGTCGGCGGAGAAGACGTCGAGCTCGACGAGTTTCGACATGTCGTCGACGCGATAGGCGAATTTGGCGATCCAGAAGAGCGTGTGCAGGTCGCGCAAGCCGCCCTTGCCCTCCTTCACATTGGGCTCGACCAGATAGCGCGAATCGCCGAGGCGGCGGTGGCGCTCGTCGCGCTCCTTCAGCTTCTCGTCGACGTATTGCGCGGCGTTGCCCTTGACGATGTCGGAGTCGAAGGCGGCCTTCATCTCGTCGAACAATTCCCGGTCGCCCCAGAGATAGCGCGCCTCGAGGATCGCGGTGCGGATGGTGAGGTCGGATTTGGCCTGGGCGATGGTCTCCTTGATCGAGCGGGTCGATTGCCCGACCTTCAGCCCCAGATCCCACAACGCATAGAGCAGGTATTCGACGACCTGCTCGGTATGCGGCGTCGCCTTGTAGGGCAGCAGGAACAGGAGATCGATGTCGGAATAGGGCGCCAGCTCGCCCCGGCCGTAGCCGCCGACGGCGACGATCGACATGCGTTCGCCCGCCGTCGGATTGGCGAGCGGATAGACGTGCTGCAAGGTGAAGTCGTAGGCGAGGCGGATGAGCTGATCCATCAGGAAGGAGAGCTCGTGCACCGCCTGGGTGCCGGAGCCCTTGTCGTCGAAGCGATAGCGGATCTCTTGCCGACCGGCGGCCAGCGCCGCCTTCAGCGCGGCGCTCAGCGTCTCGCGCGTCGGGACGCCCTTCGCGGCGGCGGCGTCGAGCTTCGCCTGCAAATCGCGGCGGTCGATGATGGCGCGCTGGTGGAGGATGGCGGTCATGCGGTCATTCTACATCGGGATGCTTCGCCTGTCGCGCCGCGGGCGTGGTGGATCAATCCCGCCGGTCGAGCAATCCTTTGATCTTATAGAGGAATTCGAGCGCCTCCTTGGGCGAGAGCTCGTCGGGGCGCAAAGTCGCAAGCAACGTCTCGACCGGCGATTGCGCCGGGGGCGACGCGGGCGCGGCGGGCGCGGTGAAGAGCGGCAGATCCTCGGCCAGGCGCGTCAGCTGGCCGCGCTGCTCGCCCTTCTCCAAGGTCGCCAGCACCGCCTCGGCACGGGCGATGACCGAAGCCGGCAGCCCGGCCAATTTGGCGACGTGGATGCCGTAGGAACGGTCGGCGGCGCCCGCCGCGACCTCGTGCAGGAACACGATGCCGCCCTGCCAATCCTTAACCCGCATGGTGTAGCAGGCGAGGTCGTCGAGCTTGGCGGCGAGCGCCGTCAGCTCGTGATAATGCGTGGCGAAAAGGGCGCGGCAGCGGTTGACGGCGTGGAGCTGCTCGAGCGTCGCCCAGGCGATCGACAGACCGTCGAAGGTCGCGGTGCCGCGGCCGATCTCGTCCAGGATGACCAGCGAGCGCTCCGTCGCCTGGTTGAGGATCGCGGCGGTCTCGACCATCTCGACCATGAAGGTCGAGCGGCCGCGCGCCAGATCGTCGGCGGCGCCGACGCGGCTGAACAGGCGATCGACGATGCCGAGGGCGGCGCTGTCGGCCGGAACGAAGGAGCCCATCTGCGCCAGGATGGCGATGAGCGCGTTTTGCCGCAGAAAGGTGCTCTTGCCCGCCATGTTGGGGCCGGTCAGGAGCCAGAGGCGCTGCCCGAGCTTGAGGTCGCAATCATTGGCGACGAATTCCCGGGCGTGGGATTTGAGCGCCGCTTCGACCACCGGATGGCGGCCGCCCTCGATCGCGAAGGCGAGACCGTCCTCGATCTGCGGCCGGCAATAATTCTGCTCGGCAGCGAGCGCCCCCTGCGCCGCCGCGACGTCGAGGAAGGCCAGCGCCGCCGCGGCACGCCGGATCATCTCGCCGCGCGCCAATGCCTCGCCGACGAGAATCTCGAAATGCTTGAGCTCCAGCGCCAGCGCCTTCTCCGCCGCCGAGGCGATCTTGCTTTCAAGCTCGCCGAGCTCGGTGGTCGCATAGCGCAGCGACGACGCCATGGTCTGGCGGTGGATGAAGCCGGGGCCGAGCTTGCCCGCCTGGCTCGGCGAAATGTCGATGTGATACCCCAACACGTTGTTGTGCCGGATTTTGAGCGACGCTATGCCGGTCTCGGCCGCATAGCGCGCCTGCAGCTCGACGATGAACCGCTTGCCCGCATCGCGCAGCCGGCGCAGCTCGTCGAGCTCGGGCGCATAGTCCGATGCGATGAAGCCGCCGTCGCGCGCCAGAAGCGGCAGCTCGGACGCCAGCGCGCGGCGCATCCGGTCGACGAAGGTGGAATGCTCGCCCAGATCCTGGAGGGCTTGGGCAATGAGCGGCGCCGGAGCCGCCGCCCGATTGAGCAGCGCGCCGATGCCGGCGCTTTCGGCCAGCGTATCGCGCAGCGCCGCCAGGTCGCGCGGGCCGCCGCGGCCGAGCGAGAGCCGCGCCATGGCGCGCGCCATGTCCGGGCAGCGTTTCAGCAGGGCGCGCAGATCGTCGCGCGCGCGCTCATCCGATTTGAAGAATGCGACGGCGTCGAGCCGCGCCTCGATTGCCAAGCGGTCGGTCAGCGGCGCCCCCAGTTGCTCCGCGAGCAGCCGCGCCCCGGCGCCGGTGACGGTGCGGTCGATGGTCGCGAGCAGGCTGCCGCGCCGCTCACCTGCCAAGGTGTCGGCGAGTTCGAGGTTGCGCCGCGTCGCCGGGTCGATCTCCATGAACGCGCCGGCGGAGAGCTTGCGCGGCGCCGCCAGCGCCGGCCGCTTGCCCTGCTGCGTCAGGTCGACGTAATCGGCCAAGGCACCGGCAGCGGCGATCTCGGCGCGGGCGAAGGCGCCGAAGGCGTCGAGCGTCGCGACGCCGTAGAACGTCTCGAGGCGCCGGCGTGCGTTCTCGCTGTCGAAGCGGGGATTGGGCAGCGGCGTCAGGGCCGATTTCCAATCCTCGAACAGCTCGAAGAGGTCGCCGCGCTGCAGGAGCCGTTCGGGCACCAGGATTTCGCCCGGCGCCAGCCGCGCCAGCGCCGCCCCCAGCCCCGAAGGCGCCACTTCCTG